>CALJVJ010000065.1 GCA_937974625.1 uncultured Saprospiraceae bacterium | reverse complement strand
TTTTCAACGTGTAGAACTATAAAAAGCGGTAAAGAATCTAGCATTCCTTACCGCTTTCTTTTGCCCTACCGAGTCTAGCCCAAAAATCCAGTTGTAGTTTATCCCAAGTCGGAAGGAAGGTCCACCGACTTGGGGTAAACCGCCATACTTGGCTATTTTATCATAATGTGGTTATCGGCTGTAATGGTTGAGCATGCTTGATAAGACGGAGCATGGAGGACGATAACTATACGTTATGTAAATTAGCTCACGCCTGTTCGCAGATAAAGGCGGCAAGTGGGGCTGCTGACAAATCGCTTTGGCAGTAACTGGATTTTTTTGAGTGTGAGGAAATCTGAGAACAGAAACAAATCAGCTTACCTCCTCACTTACAGGCATAAAAAAATGGTAATTGACAATAAAGTCAATCACCATTTGGAAACTGCATTTAACAACTAAATTGTAAAAAATTCTTTAGGCTAGTTTAGCCATGTCTCTTATTAATATACTATTTCGATTGAAATAGATTAAATTCGATTTTCTTAATTCGTTTAAAACAGATGTTACCGTTTGACGAGAAGTACCCGTTAAATTGGCAATGTCTTGCTGCGTTAGAGAGTGCTTAAACAAACGCTCGTATCCAACTTGTCTACCTCTTGCCTCTGCGTACTCTTTGATAAAATCAACAATTCTCGTTCGCGCATCTTTAAATATTAAGCCTTCTAATCTATTCTCTGCCTTCATCAATCGATTACCCATCATAGATAATACATGACTGCATAAATCAAAGTTTGTTTGCATCAAGCGCTTAAAATCCTCGACTTTTAAAGATAAGTAATGCACTTCATTATTCATTGCTTGCGCAAAATCTTGTCGATGTGTTTCTCCAATAACCGCTAATTCTCCAAACATCGCTAAAGGATGTAAGACTGCTTTAATCACCTCTTTTCCATCTGTTGAATGGGTGCCTATTTTAATACTTCCTTTTGATAAAAAGAAAATATGTTTGGATGGCTCATCTGGTAAATAGATAAAGCTATATTTTGGAACGACTTGTTTATCAGCCATTTCCTGTAATAAATCCAATTCCGTTTCTGTAAGTGTACTAAAAATTGGAAAATGCTCAAGAATAAATGTGTTGTTTTTAACTTTCATACTTAATTTTTTAATCGGATAATTATCGGGAATAATCCGGTTTTTGGATAAAGTTTCCTGGATTAAAAAGCGTCTTTCATTGGCTGCTGTGTAGGTATAGACACGACTTTTTCCATCCCCCCCTATGCGAATGAGAAAAAATATTTTTTTATTTTTCTATGAAAACTTTTGAGGTAGGTGCTGAAAATTTATTCTACTCTAGAAAAATAGGTCGCTGCTTTTTGTTGGTCTCCCATCAGCTCATAAATATTTCCCATTGACTGAAGTAAGGTTCTATTATTTGGAGCTGCTTGTAATCCGTAGTTTAAATATTTAATGGCGTTATTATAGTCTTTTTTGGTTTCTCCAAAAAATTGATAACCCGTCTTGTAGGCAAAGTTGGCCAATTGCTGTTGGTCGGCTCGATTACTCAGGTAGGCGAGATACTCTCCAATGAATGGAACATTGGATTTTCTAATTAATATACTATAAAACTCATCCAATAGCTTTTGTAAATTATTATCGTATTTATATTCTTCTACGACTACACCACTGTGCATAATTAAAGCAGAACCATAGTTTGGGTGAATGGCTAAAGCTCGGTCAATGAAATAGGCTATTTCTTTTATCAATGCTTTTTTCTGGGTGTTATCATTGGAGGTTTTGTATTCTTCTTCAAAAATAGCCGTTCCTAAAAAACAATTGGCTCGAGCACTATTCGGAGATGCAGTAGCACCTGATAAATTTAAGGTCATTCTATTTTTCCAATCAGGGACTCTATCTATGGTTTTAAAAATAAACCCTAATGTAAATATTCCTAACATGCCTAAGCCTACAAAATTCGCAACTTCTTTATTTTTGGTAAAGCCTTGCTTAAGCACAGCAGGCAACTTTTCTATGAGAAACCAAGCAAGTATCAAACTGAATCCAATAGTTGGCATAAATAAAAATCGCTCATTCATAAATGTACCAACCGTAAAAGGAACATTGGAAACTATAGAAAGCGTTGCCAAATAAACTATGATTCCATAGGACAAAATTGTTTTTTTCTTTAATCCAATTAAAGCGATAATGCCTAAGCCTATATGAAATAATAAAGGGATAATCGCTCTTACATCATTCCAATCAATAATTGGAATTTGAAACGGATAGTAATCGTGCGTTAATGGATGTGGGAAAAAAAGTAATTTTATATAAAGTCCCAAGGTGTAAAAAATGGTGGCAAATTTTTCGCTTCCACTTAAGCCATAAAAAGGATTATTCATAATATCCGTAATCGGTGTACCATCGCTGCTTAAAAAATAGCCTATGACTAAATACCGAATCCATAAATAACCTACGGCGGCAATTATTAGCGGAACTAATGAGCTAACTATATCTTTTATCGGAGTTTTTGTAAAAAAATATAAGGACAAAGGAATGACGGCTAAAAAAGTTAATGCGTTTTCTTTGGATAATAATGCCAGAAAGAAAGTACAGGCGGAAAAGAAATAGTATATATAATTTTTGGTGGCTACGAATTTGAAGGTACAATAGAGTGCACCTAAAGCACCTATTAAAGTCATGATTTCATCGCGCCCTTTTACGTTTGCGACCACCTCAGTATGCACAGGATGAATAACAAAAAGTAAAGCGGCTAAAAACGGTAAGGAGAGATACCAGAATTTATTTTCTTGATAAGGAAAAAATAAACTAAATATTCGATATAGTAGCAGCCCCAGCAAAGCATAAAGCAACACATTTATTGCATGTGATACAGTGGTGTTTAATCCGAAAAATTGATATTCTATGGCAAAGGTAACAATGGAAAGCGGCCTATATCTTGCTCCTGTAACCAGGTTTTTTTGTTCCCCAAATCTACCGACAAAACTTTCTTTTGTCATGATATCATGAATACCATCAAAGCCTTTTTTTGTAAAACTATTATTGGTTAAGACAATTTGGTCATCCAATACATAATCAAAAGAAACAGAGTAAGCATATAAACCAATAGCTAAAAAAAAGAGGATACTCGCAGGCAGTAAATTTTTTCGCCAAAAGCCCTTGTTAAAAAGAACCGTCGTCGTTTTTTCTTTTTGAGAGATAGTGTTTTTTGTGGATTTTTTTCTTGCCATAATAATGATTATTACGATAATACTATAGAATGGTTTTAGAAGGACACCTAGAAAATGGCATAAAAAAAGAGGCTATACTTTGAAAAGTACAGCCTCTTTTTATTTAGAATTATTTTTCTATTCGAGATATAAATTAAATTCTACTCGTCGATTTAATCGTCTACCTTCTTTCGTGCTATTACTTGAAATTGGTTGGGTTTCTCCGTATCCAATAAAACTTATTTTAGAAGCATCCAAGCCTTTAGATAATAAATAGTTGAAACATGATTTAGCTCTTTCTTCTGATAGCCTTAAGTTTTTACCAGAATCACCGACAGAATCTGTGTGTCCTGCTATACTTACTCGGTAATTTGGATAACGTTGGAGAATAGAAGCAACTTTATCTAATACGGTGTAAGAAGAAGTTTTTAAAGTTGCTTTTCCTGTTTCGAACCGAATAGCTCTCGTTGCTAAGGCCAAGGCCTCTCTTTCGTCCTGTCTTATTTGTGGACAACCAAAATTTTCAGCTGCACCAGCAGTTGTCGGACATTTATCATTAGGGTCTGCGACTCCATCATTATCCGTGTCAGGACAACCATTAAATTGTGCTAGACCGGGAGTAGATGGACAATTATCATTTCTATTAGCGACCCCATCATTATCTGAATCAGGACAACCATTTAAGGCTGCTAAACCTGCTTCTGTTGGACATAAGTCATCCTTGTTTGCTACACCATCGCCATCGCCATCTGGACAACCTCTAGTAGCTAATGTACCTGCTTCTGTTGGGCAATCGTCCGAAACATCGGGTACGCCGTCTCCGTCTGCATCCGCTGACTTATCGATTTCAGGACAGCCTTTATTCTCTACCGTACCTGCTTCAGTAGGGCAATCATCTTCTGCATCGGGTACGCCGTCCCCATCCGCATCTACTTTTGCTTCTTCTGATTCTGGGCAACCATTATCTGGTCCGGGGACATCTGGACATTTATCTGTCATGTCTGGAGCACCGTCGCCATCTCTATCAGGACAGCCCCCTGCTAACTTTGACCCTTTTTCATTTGGACAACTATCTTGTGCATCAGGAATACCATCCCTATCTTTATCTCTTTCATTAGGGTCTAACGGGCCTAAATTTACGATAAAGCCAAGTCCTAATTCTAAAGTATTTTTATCTTCTGTTGGAGAAAAGCGATATCCAAGTTGGGTGTTAATCGCTGCTCTTTTCCAGGCATGGAAATTAAATCCAATACCCGCGGGAATTTGAAAATAACCCGAATTGGTGTCTTCTGATGCAAAACCACCTCCTGCGTAGATATAAGGGGCAACTACATTTCCTTCCTTATAATATTTTGCTTTCAGCAAGGCATCTAACCCAATTAAAGATTTATTGTCAATATCATTGGGTAAATCAATAACCCCAAATCTTACAGGAACGGTAAAGTCCAAATAATTATTGAGGTAACGATTATAACTGAATTCAAAGCCGTTGGATATATCATCTAAGGTAGCTGCTGCTGGGCTAGAATTTGGTGTGTAATAGTCAAGAAATAATACTTTAAATCCTAAAGCATTAGGCATATCTTTAGTTTGAGCATTTAAGGAAATGCTCATCAATAACAAAAAGATAACTATCGTTGAAGTTGTCAGTATCTTATTCATCTCGGTAATCGGTTTTTAGAAATTATGTTCTTTGATAAATTCACTGGATTTATCAAAGACCCTGAAATTTTGTACAGAATCTTTTGATTTTCAGTAAAATGTAGGTGATAGGGCTTAATAATTCTTACTCAAATTAAAACTTTAGCTTATACGATAAAGAATTTATTATGTTTAAGCAAAATTCTATTTTGGCAATAATTAGCATAAGAGATTGAAAATTACCCTATTAGGGGTACTTAAAATAGGTGAGATTAGGGATGAAAATTATGGTAATTTTAAATTATCTTAATTCGAACTAAGCTTCTTCATTCATTACTTTCCACAGTAAATCTTTTAGTTCCATAATTCCTTGTTGAGTTGCGGAAGAAATAAAAACATATGGAAGGTCATCTGGAATTTCAGGTGCTAGTAGTTCTAATAATTCTTCGTCTGCTAAGTCACATTTGGAAATGGCTAAAACTCTTGGTTTGTCCAATAATTCTGGATTATACATTTTTAGCTCATTTAATAAAATATCGTATTCTTTTTTTATGTCATCCGAATCGCAAGGAATCATAAATAAAAGTGTCGCATTACGCTCTATATGTCGTAAAAAACGGTGACCAATTCCTTTTCCCTCGTGTGCTTTTTCAATTATACCTGGAATATCCGCCATTACAAAAGATTGAGCACCTCTGTATTTAACGATTCCTAAATTAGGAACTAAAGTGGTAAATGCGTAAGCGGCAATTTTGGGCTTGGCAGCAGATACAACGGATAATAAAGTAGATTTACCTGCATTTGGAAAACCAACTAATCCAACATCTGCTAATAATTTTAATTCTAAAATCTTCCAGCCTTCGTCCCCATCTCTGCCTGGTTGCGCATATCGAGGTGTTTGATTTGTAGGTGACTTGAAATGAGCATTTCCACGACCTCCCATTCCGCCAGGTACAAGAATCTTTTCTTCGCCGTGCTCATTGATTTCGAACAAGATTTCTCCCGTTTCGACATCTTTGGCAACAGTGCCTAATGGAACATCTAAAATAATATCCTCTCCTGTGGCACCTGAACTGTGGCTACCACTCCCAACAAAACCATCTGTAGCATGAATATGCTTTCTATACTTTAAATGGAGTAAAGTCCATCTGTTTTGATTTCCTTTTATGATAATGTGACCACCTCTACCTCCGTCGCCTCCATCGGGGCCTCCTTTGGCGGTCATTTTATCTCTAAAAAAGTGAGCAGACCCAGCCCCTCCTTTGCCCGAACGGCAAAATATCTTCACATAATCTACAAAATTCTGTCCTGCCATTTTACTATTTAATGAAATGAGAAAAAAATATCATTTTCCCATGGTTACTTAGTTCTTAATGCTAAATAGCATTAGCTAGCTATTTTTTTTCGTTTTTAACTGCTTCGTACATCATTTTTACATCATCTAAACCAAATGTACCGACTAATCCAGTTTGGAAAATATATTCTTTGTCACCTTGAATTTTCAAATACTTAAAACCATAATTAGTCGAAGTAGAATCAAAAACAGTGGAGTAGATAAAACCTGCGTCTTCTTCCTCGATGATTTCTGAAAAATAGGCATTACTTTTGGCTTCGGCTAAATGACTAGCTTTTACCGTTGATAAATCGGTCGTCGTTGCATCGTAGGCAAAGATTTGCACATCATACTTATCTGCAGGACTTTTAATCGTAATATCTTGAGAGAAACTCAGACTTCCCGCTACTACTTTTGCACTATCAGGTGCCATAATAGTAATCGGTATACCATATTGCAATAAATCTAGTGATTTGAGTGTCGTATTAGAGGTATTTTGGCAAGCGAATAATCCTGTAGCTAGTATAGCTAAAAGCAAATAATGAATCTTCATATTGTTGAAAGCAAGTTGTGTTCTAATTTAAATAGTCAGGTTCTTTGAAAACCTAATAATGACAAAATTAGCTTTTTATCAAGACCTTACAAAACTATTATCGTTAGCTGTTCTGATAATGCTGCTTTTCTAACATTTCTTTAAGGGAATAAATTCGAATAGTATGTTTTTTTATTATAAACTTAACAAATTTGTACGGACTTAAATTAATTTCTATGGCGAATAACTTTTTTAAACCGTAATTTCAATAGGATTGTAAAACATATTAACTACTAAATTTATGCTTTTAGAAATTTGTGCTAGTTCTCTCCAATCAGCTATTAATGCTCAAAAAGGAGGCGCTAAAAGAATTGAATTATGTTGTAATTTGGAACAAGGTGGACTGACGCCTAGTTATGGGACTATTAAATTAGCTCGAGCTACTTTGTCTATAGAGATTTTTGTACTTATTCGACCAAGAGTGGGAGGTTTTAATTATACCGAATTAGAATTGGCGCAAATGCGAGCAGATATTTTGTTTTGTAAATCTATTGGAATCGATGGAATTGTATTTGGTGTTTTAGATGAACAGAATGAAATTGATATGGACCGAAATGAGCAATTAGTTAAATTAGCGACACCAATGAAAACAACTTTTCATCGTGCTTTCGATTGTCTGAAAAATCCAACACAAGGTTTGGAACAAATAATTGATTTAGGCTTTGATAGAATCTTGACTTCTGGGCTAGAACCAACCGCTATCGAAGGAAAGTTCTTATTGAAAGAATTAATTGAGCAAGCTCAAAATAGAATAACGATTTTACCAGGTAGTGGATTGAATAGTCAGAATGTTTCTGACTTTATAGTTTTTACTAAGACCAAAGAAATCCATGCTTCTGCGAAAAAAACTATATTACCTACAACCAACTCGCTTTTTTCTACACCCTATTTTGAAACAGATGTAAAAGAAGTCCAACGATTGATTGCCAATTTATAACAACTCATCTAGAAATATTTAATTTTTGCAAATGACTTAGCAATTTTTTTAGCATATTAGAGGTTATAATTTTGTCTTAGGAACATGTAAAAAATAATACTCAAGCTGTTACCATTTATTCTTCACATGCTCCTTATTTATTTTTTACTCCCTAACTAAAATCTTTTTCTTATGAAATTTTTATTTTCGATAGCTTTTACTTTTTGTACAATTTTTGCTTTTAGCCAGTCGCCTCTTGGGGTTTGGAAGTCGGTTGATGACGAAACAGGAGAAGAAAAATCTAATGTGACAATTTATGAACAGAATGGTAAAGTATACGGAAAAATCACCAAGATTCTATCGGCTGCTCCAGATGTAGTTTGTGACCAATGCCCAGGAGACAAAAAAAACAAACCAGTTATGGGATTGGTTATTATCGAAGACTTAAAGGAAGATGACGGTTACTGGAAAAAAGGTAAAATATTGGACCCTGAAAGTGGGAATGTTTATGGCTGTAGCATCTGGTTTGAAGATGGTAAACCAGATGAACTTAAAGTGAGGGGAAAACACTGGACTGGTTTTTACAGAACGCAGACTTGGCATCGTGTAAAATGAGTTTTATCAAAAAAAGAATTGCTAGTTTTGGCTATGCCTTCGAAGGAATTTTTGAAGTCATTCAATCTCAGCCTAATTTTATCATTCATTTTCTAGCTGCTTTTGTCACTATTGTTGCTGGATTTTATTTCACGATTTCTGCTACGGAATGGTGTTTTGTTATAGGTAGTATTGCACTTGTACTTGGTGCAGAAACCTTTAATACAGCAATTGAACATTTGACTAATTTAGTATCTCCCGACTATCATATATTAGCTAAAAAAACTAAAGATGCAGCGGCCGGTGGCGTTTTATTTATTGCTATTGGTGCAGCACTTGTTGGTTTAATTATTTTCTTACCCAAAATTTTAGCACTTTTTTTTGCTTAAGAGTTTTATCAAATAATTATCTCTTTGTAAACAATAACAAGTAGTTCTTGTTGAGATGTTTTATTTTTCACGATTAATCAATTACTATGACACATTTAAAAGTTGGCGACCAAGCACCTAATTTTAGTGGAGTGACGGAAAAAGGAGAAACGATATCCTTAGCTGATTTTGCGGGAAAGAAATTAATTCTATTTTTCTATCCAAAAGATAACACCCCTGGTTGCACAGCAGCAGCTTGTAATTTAAGAGACAATTTTAGTGAGCTACAAGCAAAAGGATTTGAATTATTGGGCGTAAGTCCAGATAGTGCTAAAAAGCACGAAAATTTTATTAAGAAATTTGATTTCCCATTTAGTTTATTGGCAGATACGGAAAAAGAAACAATTAAGGCTTTTGGTCTTTGGGGGTTAAAGAAGTTTATGGGGAAAGAATATGAGGGCGTACATCGAACGACTTTTTTAATAGATGAAGCTGGGAAAATTTCTGAAATTTTTGCCAAAGTAAAAACAAAAACACACGCAGAGCAGATTTTTGATTCGCTTGCTGCTTAGTGACGGTGAATTTAGCTTATGTTCTTTTGCCCTAATACTGACTTAAAAAGTCTTTTTGCTAGTGCTCATTTTGCTACTAGCAAAAGCTAACCCAGATAGCAAGCTATGTCTACGTTAGTCTCCCATCCGCGGTTTGGAAGTATACTTCCTTATCTTGTCTTAGAACAAAATAACTATTTCTAAATGACGGACTCATTGTCCAAGCACTTAACTTAATTATCTATTCGTTACAAACTACTAATTTAGGTGGTTTGTAGCGAAATCTATTTTTTGATTACTTTAATTTCCACTCTATCGTTGGTGGCATGTTCTTCCACAGAACAATCAATATCCATCAAGCAATTATTTAACGGTTGTTGTCCGCCATAGCCTTTGACCTGTACTCTATTTTCATCAATTCCTTTTCGCTTTAAATAATCTAGCATAGCATCTGCACGATTTTGGGTAAGTTTCATTTTTTCTTCAAAGCTGCTTAAATTAGCAGTATGAGCTGCGATTTCTATCCTAAGGGTAGGATGCTCTTTTAAGAGAATAGCAAGTTGGTCCAATTCTTTGGCAATCTTATAAGTTACAAAGTATTCTCCTTCGAAGAATTGAATACTGGGTATGGTATAGACTTTATTTTGTTCAATATCGATTTGCGGCGTGCTGAATTGTTCTAAAAACACTTTTCGTTCCACTACTTTCTCTTCTTTGATGATTGCTACTTCGTTTTCTTCAAACTCAGGAATTTTTTCTTCTGGTATAGGTTGATTAAAAGGCCTAGTTGCTGCTACTTTTGTCGGAGGGGCAGTTTTAGTTTCTTCTTTAATTGAAGGGGCTATAACCGTTGAAGTAATTGCGGCTGCTTGTGGAATAAAGGAGACCAAAAATATATCATCGTCCCCTCCTTCTCTGGAAGAAGTGAATAGACCTTTTTCTTCATTTTCGCTAATGAAAATAGAAATATCGTCTGTTGGACTATTAATCGGTGCGCCTAAATTAGTGGGTGTTTCCCATTCGCCATTTTCATCTAATTGAGTAACAAAAATATCAAACCCTCCTAAACCTAGATGACCCTTTGAACAAAAATAGAGTTTTCCATTTTGATGCATAAATGGAAATCCTTCATGCCCATCGGTATTGATTTTAGGACCTAAATTTTGAGGCTTACTCCATCTGTCTTTTTCTTTTTTAGAGACATAGATATCAGTGCCTCCTAATCCTCCTGCTTTGTCCGAGACAAAGAATAAAGATTTCCCATCCGCTGAGATCGCAGGGTGCATATAATTAGATGCGGTTCTGCAAAAATGTAATTGCTCTGCTTTTTCCCAAGTTTCGCCATTAGACGATTTGGCTTCATAAAGCTGTAAACAATAAGCATTTTGCTTGTTTAAGTGATTGCCATTTCTGGTGAAAAACATAGAAGCACCTGATGGCTGAAAAGTTGCCATGCCTGTATTTTTTCTAGCATCATTTATTTTTGAAATATATTCTTTGGGTTGGCTATAAGTGCCATCAGGTAGTTGCTCACTATGATAAAGGCGTAAGTAACTCCTGTCGGTAGCACCAGATTTAGTATCTAGAAATTTTAATTTTCCTTTTCTATCTGAGGTAAAGACAATGCCGTTGTCCCAGAAAACAGGAGCATTCTCATCTACTTCTGAGTTTTGACTAAACGAAGTAATTACTGCATGACCAAAATAGGCAGGTACACTTTTAGCAAAATCACAAGAAGCTATCATTCTATCAACATTTTCGTCTTCTGTTTCGATAATAGCGTATTTCGAAAACCAACTTTTAGCTTCATCATACCGACCACTACTCATTAACGTTTCTGCGTAGTAATAGAAAGATTTTATCTTAGCCCTTTCGTTGGTAACTATCTCTTCGTATAATTTAACGGCTGCTTCAATTTGATTGGTAATTTTATAACAGAAAGCTAATTTACTTTTTATGCTTAAATTCTTTTTTGTGGTTAAAGCTTTTTTATAATGTGGAATAGCCAAGGCATACTTATCCTCTTTAAAAAGCTGATTTGCCTTTTTTAAGTCCTTATTTTGCCCCCAAATATTCGCATTGAATATAAAAAGAAGACTAAGCAATGTGATTAAGCGCATAGACGACGGTTTGGTACTACTAGAGACTTATTTTAATCATTCTTAAAGATGATTATACGTCTTTTAAGAAAACAGAATTGTTTATCTTGCAATTCAAATGAATAATTGAATTAAATAAAAATCAATTATTCCTTTTCATATTAGCACAAAAACTATGCGAGAAAAAGTTATAGAAATCATATAAATAACTAAACATGGCTAAACATCTAGAAATAGGTAAAAAAGGAGAAGATTTAGCAGTTAAATTTTTGAAAGATAAAGGCTATGATATTCTAGAAACTAATTGGCGTTTTCGAAAAGCAGAAATAGATATTATTGCGAATGATGGAAAAATTTTGGTGTTTGTAGAAGTGAAAACGAGGAGTTCTGATTATTTTGGAGCGCCTGCTTCTTTTGTTTCTGCACGTAAAAAAAAATTATTGCAGGATGCTGCAACGGCTTATATGCGCAAAGTAAATCATACTTGGGAGATTCGATTTGACATTATTGGCATTTTGGTGCCTAAAACTAAGGTGATAGAAATTAACCACTTTGAAGATGCTTTTTTCCCAGGGCTTTAGTTATCGTTTTTTTAAAACTGTAGCTCTTTTATCTCTAACTGACTGAATACTTTATCACTCACAATATGTGCAGCAAATCCTTCTGCTAAATTTAAAGATTGATAATACCATTTTTGCCCTTCTAACTCAGCAAATTCGTCAAAAATATAAATTTGTTGTACATCGATAGCTAACCCTTTTCCTATTGCTTTTGTAATAGCTTCTTTGATGGTCCAAATTTTAAAAAATGCTTGGTAGACCTTTTGGGATTTTTTAATATTTTGGTGGTCTAAATCATTTAGAATATACTCAAAGTCATTTAAATTAATTTTTCTAATTCTTTCTACATCTAGTCCAATTGCTGCTGTTTTTGAAAAGGCACATGCAACGATATTTTGGGAATGGGCAATATTGAAATGAATTTCAGTAATCCATAATGGACAATTATGTTCATTATAGTGAAGGTCTTGTAAATCAAAATTGTAGAAACCTAATTGGTGCATTCCCTCTCTTAACAATAAGCGACCAATTAACAACTGGTATTTGTTCTCTTTTTTTCGATATCGACGAATACGTTCTTTTATATCTTCAGGCATTTGCTGAAGGTAGGAGCTCCATTTTTCATCTGGAGAAGACATATTTAGCTGATTGTAAAAAACTTGAATCATTTAATTAAATTATATGAATTTTTTTAATGATTAATTATATTTGATGATTCTTATCAATTGAAAGCAGATGATTATTTTTTTTTGTAAATTTGTTACAAGCGGCTACTTCCTATCAGCATTTTTTCTAAATAACCTACTTTTCCCCCCACTTACAAAATAGATATTTTTTTACTAGATTAAGCGATGCAATGCACTCAAAAGACGAAGCACTTTTTGACGCAAACAACCTATTACCCAATATAGTCAGACACTATACAGGATTAAATCCTTATGCTGTAGCGTTAATTTATGATAATCAAATACTAACTTACCAAGAATTAAATCGACAATCCTCCATTCTAGCAAATTATTTACAAAATAATAATGTTCGAAGGGGTGACTTTGTCGCCATTCATCTTGAGCGTTCTTTAGACCTGATTATTTCCATTTTGGCTATTCAAAAAGCTGGTGGGGCATATGTTCCTATTGATATTGCTTATCCAAAAGATAGAGTGGCTTTTATGGTTTTGGATGCTCAAGTTAAGCTTGTTTTGACACAGGAGACTTATAAAGAGAATATCCCGCAGGACGATTTAACCATCATTTGTTTGGACTCTCAAAGAGCTACTATTTTTGATAATATCGAAGTGGAATTACAAGTAGTAAACAAACCTTCGGATATCGCTTATATGATTTATACTTCTGGTTCTACGGGTAAACCTAAAGGGGTTATGATAAGTCATGAAAATGTTTTTAACCAATTAGAAGGACAGCAAAATATAGCTCCTGAACGGATTCACAAAATGCTATTGACTTGCTCCATTTCTTTTGATGTATCTGTCCTAACTATTTTTTGGACCTTATATCAAGGTGCGACTTTGGTTATTCCTAAGCAAGACGAAGAAAAAGATATTGCTCAATTAGCCAATACTATAGAAAAAGAGCAGATTTCTCATATACTGACTTTACCTTCTTTACATACCTTAATTTTAGAACAGGCTGCTCCTGAAAAATTACAATCGCTAAAACTTATAAATGTATCAGGAGAAGTATGTCCAACTTCCTTGACGCAAAAACATGAGGCACTTTTGCCTAATTGCCAATTATATAATCTTTACGGTCCAACAGAGGCAACAGTCAATTGCACTTACTTTAAAATACCCAAAGGGTTTGCGGAGACCAAAGTGCCTATTGGAACACCTATTGATAATTATGAGATTTTAATTTTAGACGAGCATTTACAAGTTGTTGAAGGTGATAATGTGGGGGAGATTTATATTGGAGGTTCAAAAGAGGTAGTTGGAAAAGGTTATTGGAAACGTCCGAAATTAAGCGGAGAACGATTTATTCAAAATCCATATGCCGCAATTAACGGTGGTGAGATTTTATATAAAACAGGCGATTTAGCTAGATGGATGCGGGATGGGAATATTGAGTTTTTAGGTCGTACTGATTTTCAAGTGAAATTTAATGGTTACCGAATTGAATTAGGCGAAATAGAAGCGGCGATTAGCCATTATGAAAAAATTAAGGAGGTTGTTGTTTTATTAAAAAATCAACAGCAAGAACAGTTGGTTGCTTATGTGACACTGCATGATGGTAATCGATTAAATATATCCGACATTAGAAACTTTCTGGCGCAGAAACTCCCTGTTTATATGCTACCATCTAAGTTTGTGGTTTTGGACAAAATTCCTTTAACACCGAATGGTAAATTTGACCGAAAAGCATTGCCCAATCCACCTAGTGACCGACCGACCTTAGCTCAAAATTATCAAGCACCACAAGGGAAATTAGAAGAAAAACTAACCCAATACTGGGAGACTATTTTAGCAATAAAACCTATTGGACGAAATGACAAGTTTTTTGAATTAGGGGGAAGTTCGATTCAAGCTGCACAGTTTATTGGACAACTACAAAAAGAATTAAATACGTCTATTTTTGTAACGACCATTTTTGATAATCCAACGATTGCTAGCTATGCTAAAATGTTGGATTCAGACTATCATGTAGAAATAGCTAAAGAATTTGATTCATCAAAGAAATCAAACATTGAACCGAGTAAGCCGCTTACCAACGCACAGCTTTTAAACTTTAAAAATTACATTCCGACGCTTTCTAAATTTGATGATACACCAAAGAAAAATCCTCAAGCTATTTTTATCTTAGCACCGCCTCGGTCAGGTACTAGTTTGTTGAGTTTAATGCTTGCAGGACACCCCGACTTGATTGCTTTTAATGAACTAAAATTATTGGGCTTCGATAGCTTGAAAGAGCGAAATGCCGCTTATGTTGGGAAGTTTAGTCTTTGGCAGGAAGGAGCGATTCGTGCTGTGATGACTTTAAAAAAATGTACGGTTGATGCGGCAAGAAATATCATTGATGATTTTGAAAAGAAAGGAACAACAACCAAAGATTTTTACTATCAATTACAGCAATGGGCGAACCCTAAAACGATTGTGGACAAAACACCTGCTTATGCTTTAGATAGTCAATCGCTGCAAAAAATAGTACAAGATTTTGAGCGACCGCTTTTTATTCACTTAACTCGTCATCCTTTATCGACCGTTAATTCTTTTGAAAAATACCACATGGAGCAAGTCTTATATTTAAAAGATCATCCATACAATTCAAAAGAGTTAGGAGAATTAATTTGGCAGGAAAGCCACCGAAATATCAGCAATTTCTTAAAAAATATTCCGCAAGTACAACAAGTTAGATTGAGTTATGAAGATTTGGTTGCACAACCTGAATTAACGATTCAGGCATTATGCACACAATTAGGACTTTCTTTTCACCCAAATTTATTAAAGCCTTACGAAAATATAACAGCTAAATCTATTGATGGAATTCATGAAGATTCTCGTTCTATGAGCGATAGTAATCTGCTGAAATTTAATAGGATTCAAGCAAGAAAAGCGGAAGAATGGAAAGCCATTTTAAAGACTGATTTTTTAACCTCATCATCTTGGCAATTGGCAGATCAATTAGGATATGATTTGCCTGTTGAAAAAGGTTCGCTTGCCGCTAAAAAACAAGATTTTGTAAAAGGAGATAAAATACTTCCTTCGATTTCCGAAAATAAAAACCAGGAAGCGCATAAATCTTCTAATTCAATAGATATAGCAATAATCGGTATGTCCTGCCGTCTCCCTGGAGCGAATACTTTACATGAATTCTGGACAAATCTAGTCAATGGAACGGATGTCAGTGAAGCAGTAACTGAAGCTGATTTAATCAAAGCTGGTTTAGACCCTAAGCTATTAAATCAATCTAGTTATGTTGCTAAAAAAATGTCTTTAGATGCAGTCGATTGTTTTGACGCGCCTTTCTTTGGTTATTATCCCAAAGAGGCAGAAATGATGGACCCTCAGCATCGAGTATTACTAGAAGTGGCTTATGCTTCTCTGGAAAATGCAGGATATAATCCTTATCAATTTGAAGGAAAAATTGGCATTTTTGGTGGCGTTGCTAGAAATGCTTATTTCACAGATAATATAGCTACGCATCCTGATTTACTGAAATCTGCAGGTGAATATTCAGACACATTAGGCAGTGAAAAAACCTTTGCGATAAGCCGAATCGCCTATAAATTAAACTTAAAAGGCCCTGCTGTTAATGTTCAAACAGCGTGTTCGACTTCTGGGACTGCGATTCATTTAGCTTGCCAAAGCTTATTAAGTGGAGATTCGGATATGGTGTTAGTTTGTGGTGGTAGAATCCAACCGAATTTGAATGCTGGTTATAATTATACAGAAGGTGGACCTCTTTCTCCTGACGGCACTATTCGAGCGTTTGATGCTAATGCAAAAGGAATGGTCCGTGGTAATGGAATGGTGAGTATTGTCTTGAAAAAATTGAATAAAGCAGTTGCAGATAGAGACCATATTTGGGGTGTTATAAAAGGGACGGCTATTAATAATGATGGAGCAGATAAAATTGGTTTTACTGCGCCAAGTGTCAGAGGGCAAGCTGCTACAATTAATGCTGCCTTAGCCAAAGCAAATCTAAAAGCCAACGATATTGATTATGTTGAAGCGCATGGAACAGGCACTATATTGGGTGACCCAATTGAAGTAGAGGGGTTGACTAAAGCTTTTAGAAAAAGTACGAGTGAAAAACAGTTTTGTGCGATAGGTTCAGTTAAAACTGCTATCGGTCATTTAGATGCAGGTTCTTGTTTGGCAGGCGTTATCAAAACAGCCTTGGCTTTAAAATATGAATTATTGCCTCCTTCCTTAAATTTTGAATCACCTAATCCTCAGATAGATTTTGACCATTCTCCTTTTTATGTAAATGATAAATTGAAACGATGGGCACGGGGGGAACGGGTTCGACGGGCAGGAGTTAGTTCTTTTGGTTTAGGTGGAACCAATGCCCATATTGTTTTAGAAGAAGCGCCTGAGGAAGTTCAAGTTCTCCCGATAGCTATCGGGACAAGTGCAAGTTCAAAAACGGCATTGCATTTATGCTTACTTTCTGCAAAAAATGAAGCCGTTTTAGCACAGCAAGTAACTAATTTGAATGCCTTTTTGGAACGGAAGCCTGATGCGAATTTGACGGATATTGCTTATACCCTGGCGACTGGTCGCCCTGCTTTTAATTTTCGTAAGGCTAAATTAGATACTCAAACCTTTACTAATGGGAGCGATGGTCAATTGAAATTACAAGATGCACCAATAGTCTTTCTATTTCCTGGTGGTGGAGCGCAATATATGTCCATGGCAAAGGATTTATATCAAACTTATCCGACGGTTAAATCTGCTATTGATTTCTGTATTGATTTTCTAAAAAAAGATGCTGATTTAAATATTGAAAAGTTTCTTTTTCCTGCTGCTGATGCAGATTTAACGCCTTTACAAAAAGAAATTGAACAGCCAACTAATGCTTTAGCTACTTTATTTACGATTGAATATGCTTTGGCTAAATTATGGCAATATTGGGGCGTTCAGCCGAGTCAACTGATTGGACATAGTATGGGTGAATATACGGCTGCCTGTATTGCTGGTGTTTTTTCTGTCGAAGATGGATTGAGATTGGTTACGGTTCGAGGTCGATTATTTGAAAGTTTAGAGGTAGAAGGGGCAATGTTGAGCGTACCGCTTTCAGAAAAAGAAACCGAATCATTTTTAACCGAAGGTACAACGATTTCGGTGATTAATAAACCGAATAATTGTGTGGTTTCTGGGACAGCGACGGCGATTGATGATTTACAAAAGAAGTTAGTCAATAAGGATATAGAAGTTGCTAGAATTCATATTAAAGTAGCGGCTCATTCTGCTCAGATTGACCCAATTATTCCAGCGTTTAAAGCTTTTTTAGAAACTATTGATTTCAAAACACCGACTATTCCAATTATTTCAAATTTAAATGGAGATTGGGCAAAAGCCGATGAAATCATAACACCACAGTATTGGATAAATCACTTAAGAAAAACTGTGCGTTTTTCTGACGGATTATCAACTGTTTTTCAACAAGAGAATATTGTTTTATTAGAAGTTGGACCAGGGCAGACATTAGCTACTTTTGCCCGTCAACATCCAGCTAAGAAGAAACACCATTTTATTTATTCTTCGCTTCGACATCCAAAAGAAACGATTCCAGATGTCCCTTTTATTTTGAAGTCATTGGGAAAAATGTGGTGTAATGGTGTGGCGATAAACTGGGAAAACTACTATCAGCATTTTAATCCATATCGAACTTCTTTACCAACTTATCCTTTTGAACGAAAACGCTATTGGATAGAACCGAATATAACGACACCAGTAGGCAGTAGCAATAAGCAGGAAGGCATTAAAAAGTTAGCAGTTGCTCAGGTGCAGCAGGAGATTCCTTTAGTTGAGCCAGTATCAACAATTAGTCGAAAAGAGCACTTAATCAGCCTCATCAAAGATATTTTATTTCAGTTAAGTGGATTAGAACCAGAAGAAATGGAGTCTGATGCTACTTTTTTAGAATTGGGCTTTGACTCGCTGTTTCTGACACAAGCGGTTACTAAGTTTAATCGAAAATTTAAGTTGTCAATTACTTTTAGGCAATTATTTGAAGAGGCTTCTACTATTGAAAAATTGGCTGTATTTGTCGATAGTGAATTGAGTGAAGGTTTGTTTATGCCAAAGCAGGTTCAACAGTCGGTGCAAAATTTGGTGATGTCGGGTGGGCAACCACGAGGGATTGCCCCTACGGGGCCTTTACAGGCGGTTATTGACCAGCAGTTGCACATTATGCAGCAGCAATTGGATTTATTAAAAGGTGGTGGATCATCTACTTTGTCGACTGCTAATATTTCTAATAATTCTATTACCAGTGATGAAGTTGAATCACAAAAATTAACTTCTCTTCCTAAACAAGTTTCCGATGCAGATAAATCTAAGGGTTTTGGACCTTGGAAGCCTATTCCAAAAGGAGTAGCTGAGTTGACTGATTTTCAACAAGCGCAGCTAAAAGATTTCATTGAAAAATACAACCAGAAAACAGCAGGTTCGAAAAAAATGAGCCAAGAACAGCGTCAATATTTATCTGACCCTCGGTCTATTCAGGCTTTTAATAAATTATGGAAAGACACTATTTACCAGATTGCGATGACGCGCTCGAAAGGGTCGAAAATGTGGGATGTAGATGGCAATGAGTACATTGATTTTCTGATGAGTTTTGGTATTGGACTATTTGGACATACCCCAGATTTTGTGCAAGAAGCGGTCATTGACCAAATGCAAAAAGGAACAGAATTAGCAGTCCTACCGCCCTTGGCTAAAGATGTTGCCCAATTGGTTTGCGAAATCACAGGAATGGAACGAGCTACTTTGGTCAATACAGGGTCGGAAGCAATTTCAGCAGCAATTCGTGCCGCTAGAACGGTGACAGGCAAAGAGAAAGTGGCTGTTTTTGAAGGGGATTACCATGGTATTACCGATGAAATGTTGGTGAGAGGAATTCAATTAAAAGGGCGAACCAAAGCGGTGACTATTGCCCCTGGTATTCCTGATTCCGCAGTTGAAAATGTGTTGGTTTTATATTATGATGACCCTAATCTAATGGAAGTCATTGAAGATAATGCAGAAGATTTAGCTGCTATTATTATTGAGCCTTTTCATACGCAGACACCTCACTTACAGCGAAAAGAAGTAATTGAAAAAGTAAGAGCTATTTCTACTTCCGAAGATATTGCTTTGATTTACGATGAACTGGTAACGGGTTTTCGGTTGACGCAAAGTGGAGCGCAAGGGTGGTATGGTATTCCTGCGGATATTTGTGCTTATGGAAAAATTGCGAGTGGGGGATTGCCCATAGCGATGGTGGCTGGAAAATCTAGATTCTTAGATGCTTTCGACGGCGGGCAATGGCAATACGGGGATGATTCTTTCCCAGAGGCAATGGTTACTTTTTTTGGCGGAACTTTTGTCAAACATCCAGTGAGTTTGGCAGCAGCCAAAGCTGTTTTACAAAAAATAAAAGAAGATGGTCCTCAAGTCCAATTAAATTTAAATAAAAAAACAAAAGCTTTTGCAGAAAGATTAGCGGCACTTTTCCTAAAGACTAAAGCGCCTCTAGCTATAAAATCAGCGGCTTCTATTTTAGCAGTTAAAGTAATTGATGATTTTCCGTTGTCTAAATTATTTTTTCACATGATGCGTCATAAAGGCGTATATATGACGGAAAGAGCGGGATTTTTATCTACAGAACATTCAGAAGAAGATTTAGAAAAAGTTTATCATGCCTATGAATTGGCTATTGCCGAAATGTTTGACCGACAATTTTTTACACCTTGGGAGGGACCCAATTCCAACGAAATCATTGACCCTGCTGTTCTGGGCTTAGCGATAAATACTTTTGAAGTAAAAGAAGTTCCGTTAACTGATGGACAAGAAGAAATTTGGATTGGTCATCAATTTAGTGAACAAGCTGCCTTAGCGTATAACTTAGCATCTGAAATAAGATTAGAAGGGGAATTTGAGCTTGAAAAAATGCAAGCAGCTATACAAGCATTGGTTAAAAGACATGAAGCGCTAAGAACGACTTTTAGTCAGGATGGACCTACCCAAATTATTGCGCCTTACGAACCCATAGATGTTCCTTTTGTTGATTTGTCGGATAAAGCATTTGTTTCGACCTCTTTGGAGGAAATCCATCTGCTAGAAGCAGAAACGCCGATGGACTTATTTAATGGTCCACTTGTTCGTTTCCAAATTATTCGCCTTGAACAGGAAGTTCATTTGGTGATTATCACAGTTCACCACATTATTGCAGATGGTTGGTCGCTGGGTATATTAAGTACGGATTTGGGGGAATTATATGCTAAATATATTGGTAAAAAGCACAAACATTTAAGTCCTCCAAAACAACTAAGCACTTTTGCTTTGGAGAGTAATAATGCTAAGGAATCCAACGAATATTTAAAATCAGCAACTTATTGGGCAGAACAGTTTAGCGATGAAATACCTGTCTTAGAATTTCCAACGGACCGATTGCGACCTCCTGTTAAAACCTATAATTCTGCACTAGAAAAGATTTACTTTTCAACAGAAATTCAACAACAAATTAGAAAGACCGCTGCAAAACAAGGAACGACTTTTTATAATTTCATGTTTGCTGCTTTTCAAGTTTTTATTCATCGATTATCCGCACAAGAGACCTTTACCTTAGGGGTTGTAGCGGCAGGACAAGCAATTGCAGGTAATCAGGATTTAGTAGGTCATAGTGTAAGTCTGTTGCCTTTAAAAATGTCTGTGAATGCTAACGATACTTTTAGTGCACATCTGAAAAAAGTAAGAGGCAAAATCTTAGATGCTTTTGACCATCAAAATTATACTTTAGGGGCTTTGGTTAAAAAACTAAAATTGCCTAGAGATACTAGCCGCCAACCGATTATTTCTGTTCTATTTAATTTAGATAGTGATTTTAGCCAGCTTAACTTTGGCGGTTTAAAAGTGTCGACTAAAGGTGTGCCTAGAAACTACGAAACATTCGATATTTTTATCAATTTAAAACCGACTTCGGAAGGTATTTTCTTTGAATGGATTTATAATATGGACTTATTTGACGCAGATACGATTAAGCGGAGATTATTGGAGTTTGAAAAGCTATTAACAGAAATTTTAACACAGCCAGAACAGTTGGTTTCTGCGCTAAATATTTTGCCAAAAAACGAAAAAGAAAAGTTGTTAACAACTTGGAATCAAACAAATGTGGATAACTTTCCTGAAGCCTGCATTTATAATTTATTCTATCAACAAATTCAAAAGACACCTGATAATATAGCTTTAGTAGCTGATAATCAAAATTTTACGTATACTGAATTAGAAAAGTCGGTTTGTAATTTAGCAGGATATTTACAGCAAAAAGGCATTAAAAGAGGAAAAAAGGTAGGCATTTATTTAGAGCGCTCTGCAGAAATGTTGATAAGTCTATTGGCTACTTTAAAATTAGGTGCTATTTATATTCCGTTAGACCCCATTAACCCGACCGAACGATTACAAGTTATTTTGGAAGACGTTCAAGCTGAATTTTTAATTAGCCATTCGCCTTTAAAAAATGCATTGCCTAGTTTTTCTGGCCAAACGCTTTTTTATGAGGATGGTCAGAATAACACGTTTCAGGCAATTATCCAAAATGGCTCAACTCCACGAGTCGATGATTTAGCCTACATTATCTATACCTCAGGTTCAACGGGAAAACCTAAGGGTATTGCTATTCCTCATTATGCAGTAGTTGACCACCATTATGCGATTATCAATCAGTTTGGGGTTAACCAAACGGATAAAATCTTAGGGGTAGCGTCTATTGCTTTTGACCCTTCTGTCCAGGATTTTTTCATGCCTTTATTTGTAGGTGCTCAAGTTATTATCGCCAATAAGGAAGCAGTAAAAGATGGATTTTTATTAAAAAAATTAATAGAACAACATCAACCAACTTTAATGCAAGCTACACCTTCTACTTGGCAAATGTTGTTGCTGTCTGGTTGGCAGAATAGTCCGAAATTGAAAGCACTTTCAGGTGGAGAAGGTTTGTCAAAAGAATTAGCCAAAAAAATATTGGCGAATACAAAAGAAGTTTGGAATATCTACGGCCCATCTGAAACAACGATTTGGTCAACGGCTAAGCAGATTCATCCGGAATTAATTGATGACTTGAGTTTTAGTTATTTGCCTGTTGGCAAACCGATTAATAATGTCAAAATATATATTTTGGATAGTCATCAACGACCTGTGCCGATTGGTGTAGGCGGAGAAATCTATATTGCAGGTATTGGCGTTGCGCCACAAGGCTATTATAAATTAGAGGAGTTAACTGCTAAGACTTTTATACCTAATCCTTTCTCTCAAGAAAAACATTATCGAGTACTTTATCGAACGGGTGATAGGGCTAGATATTTAGCAAATGGCGATATTGAATACCTTAATCGAGGAGATAAACAAGTTAAAGTACGAGGCTATCGAATAGAATTGGGCGATATTGAAACGACGATTGGACAATTTGAAGGTGTTTCTGAGAATAGAGTTATCGTAAGAGAAGACCAACCAAATGATAGACGATTAGCTTCCTATATAGTGGCAAAGGACAACCAAAACTTTTCTATGGAAGCCTTGAAAAAATTCTTGCAAGCTCAACTGCCTGCCTATATGATACCTGCTGCCTTTGTATTGATGGAGCAATTTCCATTAACTGTTTCTAAAAAAGTAGACAGGAGTAAATTACCGATTCCAGAATGGACTAAAACTGTTGAAAAAGAAACCTTTGTTCCACCTGCTTCTCCGACAGAAGAAATATTGGCGAACATTTGGAGTGAACTACTGAGTATTCCTAAGATAAGCGTTCATGATGATTTTTTTGAATTAGGGGGACATTCCTTGATTGCCGTTAGTATGATGGCAAAAATTGAACAAAGGATTGGTAGAAAAGTACCTTTGGCTTCTTTGTTGAAAAATTCGACGGTTCGTCAATTAGCTCAACTTTTAGACCAAAAAGCCGAAGGCCTTTTTGAGGGTTCCTTAGTGCCGATTAAAACGACCGGTAGTAAGCCTCCACTTTACTTAATTCATGGAGGAGGATTACACGTTTTGATGTTTCAGACGTTAGCTGCCAATATGGATGTGGAACAACCTATTTATGCATTGCAAGCTAAAGGCTTAAATGGCGAAGGGGAACCGTTAAGTCGTATTGAAGATATGGCGGCTCACTATATTGAAGAAATTCAACAACTAAATCCGAACCAACCTTATGCTTTAGCTGGGTATTCTTTTGGTGGATTGATTGCTTTTGAAATGGCGAAACAGCTAAAAACTGCGAATAAAGAAGTCTTAATGCTTAGTGTGTTTGATACCGTTATTAAACCTGAATTAACGCATTTTGAAAGCTCTTTTGCCGAAAAAATTTCTACTATCGGAAAAAAGGTAGCTTGGAATTTAAAAGACTTGGTTAAGCATCCAGTAGACAATATCAGTTATCGAAAATATGTCTATCAACGAAGGCTAAATAATTGGAAATATAAAGTGCTGAAAGATGATAAATCGATTAATCTGGAAAAGGAAAACCCACTAGAATCGATTGTTAGTAAAAGTAACTTTGAAGCTTGGAATAATTACAAGATAACTCCTTATGATGGACACTTATATTTGTTTAGAGCTACAGAACAACGATTTTTTATTGAAGACCAGCATTTTTTAGGTTGGAAACCCTTTATTCTAGGAAAAATTCATATCTTAGATGTTCCTGGAGATCACTTAAGTTTATTCAATCCCCCCAACGGCATAACGTTTGCCAAAATTCTTCAAGAATTATTGAATAATATTAAATAATTTCTTCTTAGTAGGATAGTACACATAAAAGGTTATTAAGTGAAATAAGGGACATTCATCCTTAAAATTAGAAAGAGGAATTATTTAAAAATAACTCTTTATTCCCTCCTATTGTGTCTTCCCTGTATACCCATGTATTCGTAACACATTATACCCCTTAAACTCTATTTCGAAAATACAATGAATGATTATTCATAAGCTTTGCTTTTGAGTAATTTTCTAGTAAGATGAACCCCTCATACAAAAACAAAAAGTATGAACAAAGCTTTTTTCGGCATCGGAAAAACTTACCCCCTATTATTACTATTGGCTATTATTTTTTGCAAACCTAATCCTGTATTTGCACAACCTACTGGTTTTTCGGATGAGTTGGTTATTGATGGGTGGTCACAAGCCGTAGGTGTTACATTTGATGAGAACGGTCGTATGTATGTTTGGGAAAAAGGAGGTAAGGTTTGGGCTGTTGAAAATGGGGTTAAAACTTCTGAACCACTTATTGATATAAGCGAAGAGGTTGGTAATTGGAGAGATTTTGGATTGATTGGGTTTGCCTTAGATCCTAACTTTTTAAATAATGGATATATTTACCTTTGGTACGTTGTAGATAGACATCATTTACTGAATTTTGGCACACCGAACTATAATGCTAATGCCTCAAGTGAAAAGGAAGCAACTATTGCTAGACTTACTAGATACACTGCTAATTCAGCTAATAATTTTAAAACGACTGATTATAATAGTAGAAAGATTTTAATTGGAGAATCAAAATCTTCAGGTCCGCCTATTTTACATGAATCACATGGTGCAGGGCAAATTATTTTTGGCACTGATGGGACCCTTATGGTGACCGTGGGAGATGGCGCTAGTTATGCCAATCCAGTAGACGAAGGCTCTCATCCTGCTACTTATTACCAACAGGCCTTGAATGATGGCATCATCACACCTGCTCAGAATATTGGTGCTTATCGTTGTCAGTCTTTAAATAACTTAAGTGGTAAAATTTTACGGATTGACCCAGCAACAGGTGATGGTGTTCCTTCTAACCCTTATTTTCAATCTACTAATCCCCGATCTCCTCAATCAAGAACTTGGAGTATTGGTATCAGAAATCCTTATAGAATTGCTTTAAAACCAGAAACAGGCAGTCATAATGCGACTGATGGAAATCCAGGTACTTTTTTCTTTGGAGATGTTGGTTGGTCAACTTGGGAAGACTTAAATGTTGTAGAGCAATCGGGGCAAAATTTTGGCTGGCCTATTTATGAAGGTATTAATCAGAAAGCTGGGTATAATAATCCTAGTTATGCTATTGCAGACGAAGATTATGTCCGACCAAAAATTGATTGGCGGCACGGTGCTGACCAAGCTAGAGCTTTTGTTAATAATCGAATAACCAATATCGGAAACGGTGTAGTTAGTGGAAAACAGTTTCGAGGTAATTCGTCTACTGGTGGTGTTTGGTATACGGGAGATGATTTTCCGGAAGCCTATCGGAATACCTATTTTCATGCCGATTATAGTGCAGGATGGATTCGTAATTTTGGATTTGATGGGAATAATAACCCAACTTTTGTCAAAGATTTTAAATTAAATGCAGGCGCAGTTGTATTTTTAAATACTTCTCCAATTGAGGATGGAATTTATTACGTTCGTTATCCGAATCAAATTAGAAGAATTACCTACACTGGGAATTCTAATAAAAAACCTATTGCTATTGTAGAAATGGATAAGAACTATGGAAGTAGTCCTTTGACCGTTAAATTTGATGCTTCCCAATCTTTTGACCCTGAATTTAGTTCACTTACTTTCCGATGGGATTTTGGCGGTAATGTGACAAGTACAAAAGTAAACCCTACTATTCTTTTTGAAGCTTCATCTACAGCACCTAAAACTTATTCTGTTAAATTGACGGTAACAGATGAGCAAGGCGCGGCTACGGAAAAGACAATTCCAATTTCTCTAAATAATAGCCCGCCTATCATCGTTTCAACTAGTATTGATAATACTAATTCTTTTAGTGCAAATAATGGAGCGACTTTTAATTTGAATGCGGTTGTTACAGATGCTGAACATAATGGGCAGTTAAAATATGAATGGCAGACCGCTCTTTTTCATAATGGGCATAGCCATGCAGAGCCTATTGATTTTAATCCATCAACTTCTACTTCTTTATCTGCTATCGACTGTGATGGTTCTTCTTATTGGTTTAGAGTTACCTTAAAAGTAACAGACCCAGAAGGACTTTTTACTACTTTTCAAAAAGATATTTTTCCCGATTGTCAAGGATTACAGCAATCGATTAATTATGCTCCGATTGCAGACCAGTCGATTACTGCGGGAGATATTGTATTAAATGCAACGGCTACTTCAGGTTTGCCAGTTAGTATGTATTTATTGGAAGGCCCAGCTGTTATATTTGGGAATAAAATTGTTCCTAGTGGCTTCCCGGGTAAAGTGACTATTAGAGCTACTCAAGGAGGAAATGAAGTTTATCAACCTGCAAAACCTATAGAAAGTAGTTTTAATATTGTATTACCCACGAACGCTTCCTGTACCGCCGAAGGTCTGATTTCTAGAGATATTTGGAATGGTGGGGGCAGAAACTCAATCAATGATATTCCTGTTAATGCTACACCTAGTGAGACGAATACTTTAACTCGTTTTGAAGTAACCCCTTTTACAGCTGTGGACAATGCTCAACGAATTAGAGGATTTATTTGCCCTCCATCGACAGGACTTTATACTTTTTGGATAGCAAGTGATGATGACAGCCAATTATGGTTAAGTACAAATGCGAATCCTAAGAATAGACGACTTATTGCTAATATAAAGGGGAATACTCGGGCTAATCAATGGAATAAATATGCGACACAGCAATCCGAACCAATATTTTTGGTTGCTGGTAGTCAATACTATATTGAAAGTTTAATGAGCGGTGGAGGTCATTTATCTGCAGGATGGAAAATGCCTGACAACTCCTTAGACAGACCTATTTCTGGTCAATACCTTTCGACTTATAAAGGTAAACAAGAACAAACTATTTCCTTTTTTGGGATTCCAGATAAATTGACGAATGACCCTGCTTTTTCTATTGGCGCGGTGGTGAGCTCTGGTTTGCCCGTGGATTTTTCTATTGTTTCTGGTCCTGCAACTGTTTCTGGGACTACGGTTACTTTAACGGGTTCGGTGGGAACAGTGGTTATTCGTGCTAAACAAAATGGGAATGACCAATTTCATGCAGCATCAAGTGTAGAACGAAGATTTGAAGTAATTGCTCTCCCAACTTTACCTAGTGTGACTATCAGTAATCCTTCTAGCGGAAGTAGTTTTACTGAAAATGCTATCAATATTCAATACACCTTATCTGGAAATTTGACTTTTCATAATGCAGACCATTTGTTGGTCAGTCTAGATAATCAACCAACCGTCGATGTGCACACACTTAGCGGTGTTTACGCTTTAAATAATTTACAGGAAGGGGAACATACTTTAAAAATGCAATTGGCGGATAGTAATCATCGCCCATTTACGAATCCTGAAGCAACGGCCTTTATTAGTTTTTCTATTATTTCCTCTGAAAAAGAACAAACGATTAACTTTTTCCCAATTCCTGATAAATTAACCACCACTAATCCTTTTTCAATTAGTGCAAGTGCTACCTCAGGATTACCTGTAACACTCAGGGTAGAATCTGGGCCAGCTAGTATGAATGGGAATACAATTTCACTAAATGGGACACCAGGAATTGTCGTAATTAAAGCTAGTCAAAATGGTAATGAAGCGTATAAATCAGCTGAACCTGTCAGACAATCTTTTGTTGTGTCTGAACCTACTATTGAAAGATTAAGTCAAACCATTTCCTTTGACCCTATTTTTAATAAATTCACTACGGACGACCCTTTTGAGGTAAAGGTAAGTGCTTCTTCTGGATTGCCTATCGACTTGGTTATTGAGTCTGGACCAGCAACTGTGGAAGGAAAGAAAATAACCTTAACAGGTGTTTCTGGTACCGTTATCATTAGAGCCAATCAAGCAGGAAATACACAGTATAAAAGAGCGATTTCTTTTGGTCGTTCTTTTTCTGTGACTGAAAAAATTAAACAAAATCAAACGATTGATTTTCCTTCTATTGTTAATAAAAAGGCGAATGATGCAGCTTTTGCCATTTCTGCAAGTGCTTCATCTGGCCTTCCAGTTAGTTTTAGTATTTTATCAGGCCCGGCATCTATTAATGGAAATACAGTGACTTTAGATGGAGTATCAGGTACGGTAATAGTTAGAGCGAGTCAAGTAGGAAATGAAGATTATAATGCTGCGACTAATTATGACCGTTCTTTTATAGTTAATTCTGCTGATATAACTAAAATTAATCAGTTAATTAATTTTTCATCTATTGCTAATAAATTGACTACGGATTTACCTTTTTCCATTAGTGCTTCTGCTTCATCTGGCCTTCCAGTTAGTTTTAGTATTTTATCAGGCCCGGCATCTATCAATGGAAATGTAGTGACTTTAAATGGTACTTCTGGGACGGTAATAGTTAGGGCTAACCAAAATGGGAATAGTGAATATTTAGCAGCTCCCAATGTTGACCGACCTTTTGAGGTAGTACTGCCAACCGTAGATGAAGTGGAAGATAATGTTCCAGTAGATTATTGCAACTTGAAGAGTATTTTTCCCTGGCAGGAATGGATAGGTCAAGTTATTTTCGGAGACTTGAATAATAC
>CALJVJ010000064.1 GCA_937974625.1 uncultured Saprospiraceae bacterium | reverse complement strand
TAAAACTACTGCTGTTTCTTGGAATAACGTTCCTGCATGGAACACAGCAAATGAGAAACACCAAACACCTGATTTATCTATTATTATCCAAGAAATAGTTAATCGGTCTGGATGGGCACCAAATAATAGCATAGCTATTTTGGTAGAAGGTTCTGGAGAGAGAACAGCC
This sequence comes from uncultured Saprospiraceae bacterium, assembly GCA_937974625.1. GTDB lineage: Bacteria > Bacteroidota > Bacteroidia > Chitinophagales > Saprospiraceae > JAFMDF01. The sequence goes on along the minus strand of CALJVJ010000064.1, from coordinate 13,480 downwards.
GAATCTTATAATGGAGAAGCTGCTGCTGCGCCCCTTTTAGTAATAGAATATAGCGAGAATGCATCAACTCCAAGTAATTGTGATAATGTATTAACTAATAATGAGTTTGATAATACTACTACTGACTGGACTTTTTATGATGGAGCACACAATGGCAATACCGCTAATTTTTCAATAGATAATACAAGTCAATTATCAGGTACCAATGCTGCAAAGTTGGAGATTAGTGCTGCGTCTGGCACGAATTGGCACATACAATTTTTGCAAGGTGGAAAAAGTATAGTAGCAGGAGAAGAATATACTGTTAGCTTTGATGCGAAAGCAGCTGTTAATAGGAATATGATTGCTAGTATTCAATTGAATGTTGATCCTTGGACGGGTTACTTATGGGAGACCGTTGCACTTACTACTAATATGCAATCTTTTACATACACCTTTACGGCAAGTGAAACTATCAATGATGATATTGCCATCATTTTCCATCTTGGAGAAAGTGCAGGAGATGTTTGGATAGATAATTTATCTTTTCGTGGTGTTTGTCCTACTATAGAAAAACCAACACCAACTTGTGACGAAGATTGTAAGTTGGTAACTTCTGAAGAGCAAACTAGTGTTAGTACTTGGATGGGACAAGGAGATATTTGGGTAAAACATGATGTAGATAGCGATATGCAATTATGTCATAATGGTGATGGGACGATAACCATTCAAGGTAATGTAATAAATGGCGTTACGGAAGGTGGTACACCTTGTGGCGCTACTGACGGATGGTTTGTAGATATCACGCTTAACAACAAAAAAGATTGGGCCACTTGGAATGGTGGTTATGATACTTGGAATGTAGACAATGGTGTTTGTACGGATAATCATACTTCTTTTGATTATTGGGATGTTACAGGTACATTGACTGGAACTGGCTGTAACGCAGGGAAAGTTTATCCAATTACAGGAAATAAGGATGGGTATCAAGTTCAAGTAGGATATGGCGCATCTAGAAATTCATGTGGTTTTGGCATGGCTGGTTGGACTACATTCGATGAAGATGGGACGGAAAAAATCTTTGATATTTACTTCCTTTTAGATGAAGCTTGTTATAATAATCAATCGGAGAATTGTCCTAATGATTTAACAAATGGGGAATTTGATAATGGAACTTCCGACTGGAATTTATCCGTAACTAGCCCTGCAGCGGCTACGCTTACAGTAGATAATTCTAGCCAACTTTCAGGTGCTAATTCTGCTAAAGTGGAGATTTCGGCTATCAGTGAAAATTATTGGGACCTTCAATTTTTGCAGCCTATTAGCAGTATTGAGAAAGGAAAAGTTTATACTATTAGTTTTGACGCAAAAGCTGCGGTGGATAGAGCGTTGCTTTTTATGGTTCAAATTGATGCTGACCCTTGGACTTCCTATTTTACGAGAACAGTTAATTTAACGACTTCGGCTACCTCTTACACCTATACTTTTCGCTCAAATATTACAACTAGTAACATCAATCTTATTTATTTTCTTGGACATAGTACGGAGGATATTTGGTTTGATAATATGCACTTTGGAGAAACTTGTGAACCTTATGAAATTTGTGATAACGGTATTGATGATGATGGAAATGGTTTAGTCGATTGTGAGGACTTAGATTGTTCGATTTTAAACAATGGCGGTATTGAAGAAGCTTCTGGCTCTGATTTTAATATGGTTATAGAAGGTAATCCTGCTGAAAAATTATTGCAAGGAGATTATCTTCCAGAATGGGCTGCGGGATTATCTGGGGATTGTATGTATTATATAAATGATACTCAAGAAGCAGTAAATAACCCAGAAGGGAATTACTTTGTTTGGTTACCAACAGCAGGAGATTGTTTTGTTAATACTGCTAAATTTGCAAATTTGGCCATGGTTGATGGAGAGGAATACACGATTTCATTTCATGCAGCTTCTTGGGATATTTCTTTAGATGCTTCTTGTAATCCTGATGGCGGCGCTGTTACTCAAGATGTAGGAAAGGTTAAGATTGAAGTAGAGAACCTTAATGATGTACCGACCACTGTATTAACCGAATTAGATGTTCCGCAAAGTACTTCTTGGTCAAATTTAAACTGGAAAAAATATACACATACCTTTACTTATAATGCAGCCGTTCAACGTAATTTTGCCTTGACTAATGGTTCCATTAAGGGCTTAGCAATTGATGGTGTTCTTTTATCAGAGGCTAACTGTGTACCTACAGATGATTGTCCTAATGATTTAACAAATAATGAATTTGATAATGGAACGGATGATTGGTTCATGCATGTAAATAGCCCTGCGACGGCTACGCTTACAGTAGATAATTCTAGCCAACTTTCAGGTGCGAATTCAGGTAAATTTGATATTTCTGCTGTTTCTACTGAAGATTGGCATATCCAATCTGGGCAGTCCAATAAAAGTATTGAAGCTGGAAAAGTTTATACGATTAGTTTCGAAGCAAAAGCAGCCGTAGCTAGAAATATTAGCTTTATGCTACAAATAGATTCGGCTCCTTGGACAACTTATTTTAGAAGAGATGTTGCTTTAACGACTTCGCCGACGACTTATACTTATACTTTTCATGCAAACCACACTTCTGCTGGTAATGTAAATCTAGTTTATAATCTAGGGGACGTAACTGGTGATGTTTGGCTTGATGATGTATTCTTTGGAGAGACTTGTGAGTCTGTAGAGATTTGTGATAATGGCATTGATGATGATGGAGATGGCTTAGTAGATTGCGATGACCCAGATTGTTCTTTATTGAGTAATGGTGGAGTAGAGGAAGCTATTGCTTCTACCTTTGATGTGGTTTTAGAAGGTAATCCAGCAGAAAAACTTATAAATGGAGAATCGATTCCAGAATGGGGCGCAGGTTTATCTGGAGCTTGTATGTATTATGTAAATGATACTGGTGAAACGGTCAATAACCCAGAAGGTGATTACTTTGTTTATTTGAAAGAGTCTGGTGACTGCTTTGTGAATTATTCCCATTTTACTAACTTAGCTATGGTGGATGGAGAAGACTATACGATTTCTTTCCATGCGGCTTCTTGGGACATATCTTTAGATGCTTCTTGTAATCCTGATGGAGGGGCTGTTACCCAAGACGTAGGAAAGGTAAAAATTGAAATAGAAAACCTTAATGATGTACCTACTGTCGTATTAACTGAATTAGATGTTCCGCAAAGTACTTCTTGGTCAAATTTAAACTGGAAAAAATATGCACATACCTTTACTTATAATGCAGCCGTTCAACGAAATTTTGCATTAACCAATGCATCTGATAAAGGACTAGCAATTGATGGGGTGATTTTATCAAAAGCAAGTTGTATACAAACCGAAGTTTGTGATAACAATAGAGATGATGATGGAGATGGTTTAATAGATGAGGATTGTCCTAATAATAACGATTGTCCTAATTATTTAACCAATAATGAATTTGATAATGGCACTACGGACTGGAATTTCTCAGCACGTGCGGACGACGGAAATACTGCTTCTTTTTCAATAGATAATACGAATCAATTATCAGGTTCCAATGCCGCGAAATTGGATATTAGCGCTGCGTCTGGTACTACTTGGCATATACAATTCTCTCAAGGAGGAAAAAGTATAGTTGCAGGAGAAGAATATACAGTTAGCTTTGACGCTAAAGCTGCTGTTAATAGAACGATGAAAGCTAGTATCGGATTAAGTATTGACCCTTGGACTAGTTATTTGTGGGAGACCGTTGCACTTACTACCAATACTCAATCTTATACTTACACCTTTACAGCAAGCGAAACAATCAATGATGATGTTGCCATAATTTTCCATCTTGGAGAAAGTGTAGGAGACATCTGGATTGATAATGTTGTTTTTAAGGGTGATTGTCCTGCTCTTAATCCTGATGTTTGTTACCTTATTTCTGATGGTGCAGGTGACGGTTATTTAGTTCCTGATACTTTCTTTACTTTTAATCCAACGACTGGAAATTTGACGGCTATTGGGGAAACAGGAACTTTAAATGCAGAAGCACTGGCTATCGATAAGGCTAAGGGTATTATTTATACAGCTAACGATGATACTTTTGGTACCATCGATATTAATACTGGTGTCTTCTCTCCGATTGCTAATGATATAGGAAGTATAGATGGTGCTACAGGCGTTTTACATATAAATGATATAGACGGTATGAGTTATGATGCTGTCAATAATATTATCTGGGCATCTGCTAGAAAATCTGGAGTAGATGGTTTGCCAGATGATGTAATTTTCCAAATTGACCCAGCTTCTGGATTACCGCTTCCAAATGCTTTTGGAACAGGTGTTGGCTATTTAGTAATTGCAACTCCTGAACACGACTTGGATGATTTAGCTTTAGATACAGATGGAACACTCTATGCAATTTCTAACTTAGGTGGTTCTGGAAATCAACGTTTAGGTACTATTAATAAAACGACAGGTGCTTGGACCGAGATTGGAGATTATGGAGTGAAAGATGTAGAGTCTTTAGCGTTTACAGCATCCGGACAATTGATTGCCACTACAGGAGAAGATGGGTCTGATAAAAACCGCTTATATTCTATTGATGCAGCTTCAGCTGAAGCAACTTTTATCAATAGCCTTGGCATTGCAAGTGATGTGGAAGGATGTGTTTGTGAACATGCTAACTTTATTAATCTCCAAATAGGAGATAAAGTATGGGCGGATATAGATAGTGATGGTATTCAAGACTTAGGAGAACCAGGTGTAGAAAACGTGGTGGTGAACCTTTTAGATGGAACTGGAAATCCAATATTGGATGCTTCCAATAATCCTCGAACAACTACGACGGACTACAAAGGAGAATATAGATTCGACAGACTTTCTCAAGGTGATTACCAAATTGAATTTGTAAAGCCTACAGGTACTACTTTTTCTTCAAAAGATAGCGGCGGCGATGATGCTTTGGATAGTGATGCAGATGCATCCACTGGCCGAACTGGTATAATTACCCTCGTTAAGAGTATCAATAACTTAGATGCAGATGCAGGTCTTTTAAATACAAATGTAACAGAACGAACTTGTGAAGATGCAGGAGAACTTTTTGTTAGTGATGCTAACTCTGGAAATATTTTAAGAATTGATGAAAATACTGGAGTGATAATTGACACTTTTATCCAAGGACTTGTCGAACCTACTCACATGGTAGTTGGTCCAGACAATTGGCTTTATGTTACAGATAAGACTTTAAATGAAATTAGAAGTTATAGTTTAATTACAGGAGCAGTAGTCAATACCATTACTTCCAATGATTTTGATAATCCAATGGGATTTACATTTGGCTCCGATGGTAATATTTATTTAAATAATAATAGGGATGATAATGTATTGAAAGTTAATCCGACAACTGGAGCAGTAAGTGTTTTCATAAGCACTGGTTCAGGTGGGTTAGATGGCCCCAAAAGTGGAATCGAATTTGGCTCTGATGGAAACCTATACGTTGTAAGTGCTAATACAGATGAAGTATTGAGATATAATGGTACAACGGGTGCTTTTATCGATGTTTTTGTAACCAATGTTAGTGGAGAATTAAATGCTCCTTGGGATTTAGTATTCGCCGAGGATGGCAATTTATATGTGACTAGTAAGTATAATGATAAAGTTGTTAGATTTAATGGAACGACAGGAGCTTATATTGATAAATTTGTCTCCTATCAAAGTGGCGGTATAGATCACCCCACTGATTTGGTATTTGGAGCGGATGGGCATTTATATGTTTCCGCTGGAGTTAATAGCTCTCAAATTTATAGATATGATGGAACAACTGGCGCTTTTATAGATATTTTTACTTCTGGACTAGTAGAGCCGAAAGGAATCCTGTTTGCTCCTGTTCCTTATTGTGGAGGAGAAATCTGTGATAACGGAATAGATGACGATGGTGATGGAGATATTGATAATTGTGATGAAGATTGTTATCCTGTTATAGGGACAAATGATGGTTGTATAACAGTCAATAGTACAGGCGATGAAGGAGATACTAATCCAGGAGATGGTGTATGTATCACAGTCAATTGCGATTGTACCCTAAGAGCTGCCATTGAAGAAGCGAATGCTTGGGCAGGAAAAGATACCATATGTTTTGATATTCCTGGTCCAGGTATGGATTATGATGGTACAAAATGGACGATTACGCCAATGAGTTTATTTGAAAACTTAACTGAGGCAGTCTTTATTGATGGCTATACGCAGACAGGTAGTGCGGAAGCTACTGCTACTACTGCTGCAACTTTGAAAATAAGAATTAACGGAGAAAATTTACCGTCAGATGGAGCTATTTTTCAAACTACTGCCAATGGTAATAAATTAGCAGGATTGGTGATTAGTGGGAATGATGCTAATAATGGCTCTTGTGGGGTTAATTTCCAAAGTGATAATAACGAACTAGTAGGAAACTGTATCGGTGTAGAAGCAGATGGGACTACGGCATTTGCTAATGGAATCGGTGTCTTAGTAAATGGTAGCAATAACAAAATTGGTGGTATAAATCCCGCTGATGTCAATGTTATCGCTCAAAATGCAGGTGCAGGTATTGAAGTAGTAAATGTCGGTAGCAATGGAAATACTATCTTAAGAAATAGCTTCACTGGAAATGGAGGATTAGGTATTGATTTAGCTAGTGGAAACAATGGAGATGATGTTACCGAAAATGATGAAAATGATACGGATGACGGAGCTAATAATTTATTAAACTTCCCTGATTTAAATGGTATTGCCATTATAGACGGAGATGTTTTTTATGATTTTGTATTAGATGTTCCTGCGGGTGATTACCGAATTGAATTATTTAGTAATGCCGCATCAGACCCTAGTGGTCATGGAGAAGGTAGAACTTTTATCGGTGCGATAAATATAGCACATACAGGAAGCGGACAAGAACATTATTATGGTAGCTTGACGCCAATAGTTACGACTGCTGTTGGAAGTTATATAACGCTAACGGCCACTCAATGTACGGATAATACTTGTACGGATTTTTATCAAACTTCTGAATTTAATGGATTTTTATTGTCTGAAAGATGTGAAGATATAACAGATGCGGGTGGCATTATCGGAGACGAGGAAGGTTGTGGAAATGCTTTTGACCCTAGTATCATCACCTCTGTTGGAAATGCTACAGGTGGAGAAGGTGGCCCTGTTTATTACCAGTGGCAATATTTGGTAGAAGGAGGTAGTATCTGGAAGGATGTCGTTGGTGCAACTGATGCAACATACGACCCACCAGTGATTACTATTACGACTAGCTATAGGAGAAGTGCGATTAGGGCTAAATGTTCTACCGTATGGCAAGAATCTAATATTGTAACTAAGACACTCCTGACAGGAGGAACTGCGGATATAATTACTGCGCCATCTGGTCAAAATGGATTCCTTTGTGGAGCATCGGCATATGATTTTGAAGCGGCAGATGTAGGGGCTGGAGCTACTTACCAATGGGATTTCGGTCCTAATGCAAATCCTAGATACTTATCTGGAAAAGGGCTACACGCTGTAAGTTTCTTGACGCCTACTGATTCTTTACCAGTCGAAAATGAGGTAATTTTAGCAGTAACACAGAATAATTGTACTGCTTATGATACGACGACGTTTAGTACGCATCCTGTAGTTTATAGTACGGATGTTACTTATACAGACCCTAGTGCTTGTGGTGGAGCGGATGGTACCATTACGATTAATGCTAGTGGTGGAAAAGGTTTATGTGTCAAAGTAAGTTTTGATGGTGGGCAAACCTACCAGTTGGACGGAGAGTTGACTTTTATTGGCTTAGCTAGTGGAATTTATAATATTGTTTTAAATTATTGTGATGAGGAGTGCCCAAAGGAATATGGCACAATCACTTTAGCTGAACCATCAAATATTATTGTCAATAATGATGAAATTCAAAATGCTTGTCCTGGGTACAATCTGTCAGGGAATGTATCTTATAATGATGAAAATTTAGATAATACGGTTTATACAGTCGAAACAAACCCGTCAAAAGGAACAGTTAGCTTAACTTCTTTTGGTGCCTTTGAATATACGCCTTCTGTTTACGAATGTGGGGTAGACCAATTTACCTATAGAGTTTGTAATACAATTACTAGTTGTTGTGCTTCTGCTACGGTGACCTTAAGTTTTGAAGACGATGTAGCACCAGAATTAATGAATGTTCCAGCTGATTTAACGATTAACTGTGACGAAGAAATTCCTTTGCCTCCATTGGTAACAGCACTTGATAATTGTCCTGCTATATCTATTGATAAAAAAGAGACAAGTACACAAGGGGAAGATGGATGTGCTTTGTATGATTATACGATTACTAGAACATGGATTGCGACGGATGTTTGTGGAAACACCACCTCAGAACAACAAATTGTAGATATTCAAGATGTTACAGCACCGGGTATTTTTAGAATTTATACTTTACCAAATGGTAAAAAGATGGTGGCAGGTGTAATGCAGAATGTCTCCAACCGATGGAAAACACTTCAATTCCCTATTGATTTTGCTACTAGACCAGTTGTATTCACTCAAGTTGTTTCTGAAACAGATTCTTCTGTTGCTATAGTGCGTACCCGAAATACCTCTATTGCTCAATTTGAAATGAAACTGCAACAGGAAGAGGCCAATAACTCGGAAAAAGTAGGTGGTAGTGTGGCTTGGATTGCTATCGAAGAGGGTGCTAATACCGAAAAGTTTAATATGGAAGTTGGTAGGTTTACCGCTAATTCAACTTATCAACCAGTAAACTTTGCCAATACTTATAATGGAAAACCTGCATTTTTTGCAAATATTCAATCCATTATAGATAACGACCCTGCTATTGCTAGTTGTAAGAGTCTTACTGCTTCTGGGGTATCCATTAAGCTAGAAGAGGAACAATCTTTAGATGCCGAAGTGGACCATGGGGCTGAGTTTGTTGGCTACCTAGCTGTAGATAGCTTAACTTATCTTTCTACGGACGATGGAGAAATATTTGGAGAAGTTGGAATTATTGATATGACGGAAAATATCGTGGTCATTGAATCCAATAACTATTATTATAATCCAGTCATCATTGCAAAATGTATTAGATCTAATATTGCTACCACTCCTATCGTAGCAACTAGAGTTTTAAGTAATAATACTTTTGAAATTGAATTGAAAAATTGGGATTACCAAGATAATAATCAATTGACTGGTAAAGTGACCATGATGATTGTTGAAGGTAGTTTACCATTAAATATTGATAAGGCTTGTGTGGAAGGTAACGACAGTCTAGTTTTAGGGGTAGATATTGTAGCCATTGATAATTGTGATAACAATGTTGCTATTAACTTTGACGAACAAATTCGATATGAAGGTTCTGCTAAAATTGTAGAACGTACTTATTCTGCTATTGATGAATGTGGAAACGCTACGGTATTGAGTCAAGAAATTCATTGTACTGGTGTAGCATTGAGAACGAAAGCTTTCTTACAAGGTGCGGCTATTAGTGCTGACAATCATTTAATGAGAGATGACTTGCGTCAGAAAGGATTGATTCCAATGGAGGAGCCATATACGCAGCTTCCAGGATTTATTCATTTTGGAACTGGTGGAAGAGAATCCTTAGACCCAACTTTATTGGAGGTTACGGGAGAAAACGCAATAGTAGATTGGGTAATGGTAGAATTAAGAAGTGCGGACAATCCTAGTGATGTGATTGCTACTCAATCGGCTTTGATTCAACGAAATGGAACGGTTGTATCTGTAGAAGGAGACAGTGTATTAGTCTTTGAAAATGTACGAGTCAATGATTATTATGTATCTATTAAGCATAGAAATCACTTGGCAATGTATAGTTTATATACGCAACAATTTGGCCCTGGAGTTATTCCTTATGTTGATTTTACCAATAATTTTACCCCTGTTATGGGAGAAGTTTCTGGTGTAACGGTAAATGGTAGAAGAGCAATGTGGTCTGGTGATATCAATGGGGATTCAAAAATTATTTTCCAAGGTCCACAGAATGATATCTTCCAGATGTTCACCTTTATTTTGTTAGATGAACGCAACAGTAGATTCTTAACGAATTTCATCGGTAGAGGATATACTCAAAGGGATTTTAATCTTGATGGAGATATTATCTATCAAGGACCAAATAATGACCGATCTCCTTTATTGTATAATACTGTTTTGGAGCACCCTGAAAATGATACTAAGATTTCTAACTTCATTGTACATACGGGAATTGAAAAAGATAGTATTATCATTGAGCCAGATTGGACGGCTGTGGATGCCTGTGCAGCTGATCGTACTATAGATGGCTGTGATTTTGATAAGGATGGTTTAGTGAATGAAGCTGATTTTGATAAAGATGGCGATGGGGTTGCAGATTCTTTAGATGTGGCTATTTTTGACCCTAATAGCGACTCGGATAGTGATGGCACTAGCGATGAAGTAGAAACAACTTCAGGTTCTAATCCTTTAGATCCTTGTAGTCCTAATCCTTTGGTAGGTACTTGTATAGGAATAGATGAAGATGGAGATGGATTTTATGCTAATTATCCAGCTACACACAATCTTTTTGACGAACTAGATAATGAAGCTTGTTTCCCTGATGCAGGTAATGGCAATTGTGATTGTGGGGATACGGATGGTGATGGAATGATTACTGTTTGTCATATTCCTGGGGATAACCATGCGAATAGAACTACCGAAGTAATTTCTATTAATACTTGGTTGGCGCACAAAGGACATGGTGATATTTGTGGACCATGTAACTTTGATGAAGATGGAGATGGTGTCATGGAATCAATGGATGTTGACCCTAATGACCCTAACTCTGATAGTGATGGAGATGGAATTAGTGATGTGATAGAAACTGGTGGAGATGGTCAGTACGATGCAGGCATCGATACAGACCCATTATTAGCAGATACGGACGGTGATGGATTACCAGACGGAGAAGAAGATGCGAATCAAAATGGAACTTTAGAAACAGGTGAAAGTAATCCAATACTTTTCTGTAGCCCTCTTAATACTGTCGAAATGTGTGATTTCGATGAAGATGGACTTTCTAATAATGTAGATACGGATGATGATAATGATGGGGTAGCAGATGACGTAGATGCAAATGCTTTTGATGCAAATAGTGATTCTGATGGAGATGGAATCTCTGATTTAGCAGAATTAGGTACTTCTGACCCATTGAATGGTTGTGACCCTAATTTCTCCTCACCTACTTGTACTGGAATTGATGAAGATGGAGATGGCTATTTTGCCAATCATCCTCCTTCGGCTAATTCCTATGACCCAGATGATTCTGACGCTTGTAACCCAATTTCGGGTAATACGGCAATGTTGACCAGTATAGTCCTGCCAAGCAAAGATGCTTGGATAGAAGAAAACAACAATATTAACCATGGTAAGGATAACGAAGTTGAAATTGAATTAAAATCAGGAAAAGACCGAAGGTCTATCTTCCATTTTGATTTGAGCAATCAAGCAGGGAATGTCATTACAAGCGCAAAACTGAAATTATACGTTAAGAACGGTGCTGGTAATGGAGTAATTGCTAAAGTTTACCCTTTAACAAGTCCATGGGATGAAGGTGATGGCTATGGAGAATGGTTCAATAATAATGAAGACGATGTTACTTGGGAGCAAGCCACAGATGACGAAGATTGGTCAACTGAAGGTGGGGATATTAATCCTAATGCGTTAGGTACGCTTTCTACTGATACTGTTGGATGGACTGAATTAATACTAGATGCAGCTATCGTCCAAAATTGGATAGACAACCCAGCTAGTAACTTTGGATTTATTATCAAAGCAAAAAATGTTAACAACAAAAGAGTGAAGTTTTATTCTAAAGAAGGGGCTGTTTCTAAACAACCTAGATTAGAATTAGGAGTACCAATTGATCTTTGTAATGGAGGAAACTTGGATACCGATGGTGATGGTATTTTTGATATCATTGAACTAGGAGGCGATAATTTTTATAATGAAGGAATTGATACCAATCCTTTCGAAGCAGATACAGATGGTGATGGTCTTACTGATGGAGAAGAAGATATAAATAAGGATGGAGTAGTGGACGCAGGAGAGTCTAATCCAAGAGATAAATGCGACCCTCAAGGCACGACTCCAAATTGTGATTTTGACGGAGATGGTTGGATTAATAGTTGGGATTGGGACGATGATGACGATGGGGTTATTGATGCTTATGACACAGACCCATTCGATATCCATAGTGATTCTGATGGCGATGGAATTTCTGATTTTGATGAAACGAAAGGAGAAAGTTATGAGGAAGGTGTTGACACACACCCGCTAAGCCCTGATACAGATGGCGATGGAATACCTGATGGGGTAGAGGACGCTAATCAAAATGGCTATTTAGACGCTGGAGAAAGTAATCCTTTAGATGCATGTGACCCAAATCCTGCTTTTGGCTATTGTAATAATAATGGACCGAGTGAAAATTATGAAACAGTAGCTGAAGGTAACTGGGATGATCCTGCTTCTTGGGCAAATGGTAATATTCCACCAATTATTATTGATGATGCTGAAGTGGAGATTAATCATGACTTAACGGTATATAATACGCTTACAATTAAAGGAAATGGTATTTTAAACCTAAAGGGAAATAGCCTTTTAACAATAGAAAATGGACAGCTAGATATTGAAGATGGCGAAGTAATCGCACATAATGCTTCTTTGGATATTCAATATGGATTACATTTAAAAGACAATACCTCTAATCTACAATTAGAAAATGGGGACCTAGTAGTTGGTCATACATTTGCTAATGATTTTGGAACGGTCTCGATAATAAATGGCGCTCTAAGTGTTGGATATAGCTTTACTAATAATGAAGGAACTGTTTCTTTAGAAAATGCTTGCCTTAATACAGGAACAGATTATATTGTTACTAAAGGAACAGAGACTTGGGAAAATGTTTGTGCGCAAATAGGCATGACTGGTTTTGGCTCTTTTAATTTGAATGAAGGTACTAATGTAACCATGAATAATGCTAAAGTAAAAGTACTTAATGGCAATGTGCTTATTGCAACTAATTCAGAACTTTCAGGTGATATTGAGGCCATTTATACAGTAAATGGAAATATAGAGAATTATGCTACTTGGACAGCAACAGTGAATAATTATTGTACCCAAAATGTGATTGGTGTGTCGAATGCTTATTTGCCAAATCCACAAGATTGTAATAATATTGAAACTTTCTTCGTCGATTGTGAATGTTCAGGTAACTAAATAACAATCTACTGAGTAAAGATAATATGTTAAATCCCGAATTTTCTATAGGTAGAAAATTCGGGATTTTTTTATGCCTAATTCAACATATTAAATTAGGGGTGTTAAGAGAAATAATTTTTAAAGAATTTTTTGGCGATAATTATCGATATTACCGAGAATCCTGTAGGGGCAATGCCTTGTGCTTGCCCAATTTTAACCGAAAATATTCTTAGACTCGGGCAACCACAAG
>CALJVJ010000063.1 GCA_937974625.1 uncultured Saprospiraceae bacterium | reverse complement strand
TCTATTCCATTGGCACCAATTCCAGCAGATAATCCAGGTGGACCTGCATCTCCAGGATCACCTGTTTCCCCAGGTGGACAAGCAGGTCCTACAGGGCCAGTTGCACCTTGCGGACCAGTTGGGCCCTCTGGTCCTTCAACTCCTGGCTCTCCCACTAAACCTTGGTTGGCCGATAGGGCATAATTAGCAACTGGAACAGCAAGAAATTCGTTGGTTCCAATTAGTCGAAAAATACCACTTTGGTTGGTGTCTATCTCGATTTTAGTCCAATAACCACTTCTCCCCCATTCTAGGGCACTAAATTGTCCTTCTTTTATCATTCCTTCCCCAATAGTAACCATAAAGTGTCCAATACCAGAAGTGTAAACTTGATGGGTTTCTACATAAAGCGACGTAGTATTACTCAGACCATCTATAATGGAAATCCTTAGTGTAATTTCTTGATTATTTATAGCTAAGCCCTCACTATTTAGTGCTACTCCTTGATAACTAATTGCTAAAGGTGATTGTGCCATCGCTAAAAAACTTAGGCAAACAAACAAGCTATTTAATAATATTTTTAGCATTATTCTAATTTAAAAATTCTAAATTTTAGTCTTTAAAAACGGTTATTTCAAGGTCAATTTATAAATCTATCCATTGAATGACATCGAAATATCTTAAACCTGTCTTGCCATCACTTCGGTTGGTTCCGTTGTCGAGGTAGATTTGTCCATTAGCTGGATTATTAGGAATTACCCCCGTTTTTTTAAGATTTGCAAGCCCAGCTTTGCCTTGAGGTCCAGGTATTCCGTCAGGTCCAGGAAGCCCTTGTTCTCCTTTAGGTCCTTTCCTGTCTCCGAAACAACAAAAATCTGGTGGTAAAATTCCAGGGTCACCAGGTGGACCAGGGTCACCAGGTAATCCATTTGATCCTGTAGGGCCTTGTCTATTTCCAGAAACATTGGCATGAAAAGCATAAGGAACGGATAGTAATTCTGTTGACCCAATAAATTGATAATTTGAGCCACCAGTCAAATCTAATGAAACACTTATAAATTGACGATTTACCCCCCATTTTATTTCAGAAAATTGACCCGATGCCATCATGCCTCTTCCTATCGCCAAGGTAAATTGCCCATCTTTTGTGGTGGTTGGATGATGGATTTCTGAATAGACGGTTTCTCCGTCGTGAGCATCTTGGACAATACTTATTTCCACACCTAATTGTTGACTCCCAATCGGGTTTCCCGAAGCATCCATTGCTACTCCTTGATAAGAAAAAGCATTAGGTACTTGAGCTAATAATGGAAGATTGAAAAGTATAAAAAGGTATAAAACGATACTTTTTTCCATATTAATTGACTTAATGTTTGACTAATTTAATGGTCTTTCTTCTTTGCTGTTTATCACTTAAAGAAAGATGATAAATTCCATTTGCTAAACTAGAAATATCAACTAAATCATCGTGTTTAATATTTGCTTGATTTAGTAATTCTTTACCCTGCAAATCAAATATCTGAAGGGTTAAATTTTGTCGATTATAGTCTTGCAAAAAAAGCTTAATCGTATTTTGACTAGGATTTGGAAGAATCTCAAATAATTGGTTTTCTAGCACCTCACTTTTTTCAATACTAGATACCACTCTTTGCTCGATACAAGTAATGAGGATTGCTTTTTCAGCTATAGAACAAGGGGTTTCAAAGGTAGCCTCTATAAAGCCAAATTTTACTTCCACGTCTGCTTCTCCTTCTGTAGCAAAGCTAACTCCATCCACATAATAAGGGTCATAGATTTTCCCATCATCTGTTTTAATAAAAAAATACAATTGACCATCATCGCAGTTTTCAAAAAAAAGGGTTCCATCAATAGTTGCAGCACATGGAGGATTTGCTGCTTCCACTTCCGTAAAAATAACTTGTAAAATACCTTGTGATACCGCTATTTCTTCCTCACTTATCATAGTATTAATCGGTTCACCAATTGAAACATATAATGAAACTTCTTCTGTCTCAAAAGATTGTCCTGTGGAAGAAATAGTGTAAGGCCCTAATTTCTGCCCAAAGCAAAAGATAGAAACCCAGCAAAAAACGGTTGTATAAAATATTCTCATTTTCTTAAAATTGTCAATTGTATGAATTTACTTTTGCTGTCTATATGTCTATCCAAACACTGCCTGTAAAATACCGCAATCCGATTTCTCCATCAACTGTGTTTGTCCCATCATCCACATAAATCTGTCCCTTCGCAGGGTTAGCAATAGGTTGATTTAATTTTACCATGATTGGTCTTCCCATCGGACCTGGATGACCATCTGCTCCTGGAGGTCCTTGCGGGCCCTGAGGTCCTTGGGCACCGATTGTACTAGCAGGTCCACATGGAGGAGGTATTCCTGGTTTTCCCTTTTGCCCTTGTGGCCCTTTGGGTCCCTGGGTTCCTGCTGGACCAATTCGACCTTCTTCCGCATAATGTGCAAACAAAGCATAAGGAACGGATAATAATTGAAGCGCTCCTAAAAATTTAAAATCACCATTCTCCTGTTCAAATTCAATAGATATAAAATGAAGATTGCTTCCCCAATCAACCTTTTCAAACTCACCATTTAAAGGCGTTCCTGCTCCTATGTTAATAGAAAAATAACCAATAGGAGAAGTCATCACACTATGAGCTTCTGAATAGATTACTTGTCCAGGACTATTCCCAGCAATGAGGTTTATTCTCAAATTGACCGCTGCATCCGATAAAACGGTATTATCATCATTAAGGATAATACTTTGATAATTGAAGGTCGTCGAAGCTTGCGCGGTTCCGTTATTAGGAGAACCTAATAGCATACTAATTATGAAAAATAGTAAATTTCTATACATAACAAGGTTGTCAAATTAATAGTCTTGTTCAAAAATAATAAAACAGGTAATTATCGAGCATCAAATGCCTATGAATTCAGCGTCATCAATCAAAAAGGAGTGTAATAATCATTACACTCCTGATTTTTTTTGTATAAAACTGTGTGCTTGTTAGGTGTAGACTTATGAAAAAATCTCTACCTAATCTTATAAGGGACGTGTTTACAAACTGAAGCATTTTCTAGTTTGAAAATAACGAAATAGACTATTGCATGGTGTCATCAGTTTCCGCTTCTCCTTTCAATTCTCGTTCTAATTCTTCAATCATCACAAAATCAATGGACTCTTGAATAGTTGGTATGATCTCTAATACCGTATCTAATCGAGAAATTTCAATTAATTTTTTGACAGAAGGATGATTAACACCTGTAATAACAAAGGAGCCAAATTCTTTCCATAAACGGTTGGCTGTAAGGATAGAGCTTAATCCCGAAGAATCAACAAACTGTACATTTGAGAGATCCAAAATTAGATTATTTACCCCTTCATTTCTGTAGATAATAAATTCTGATTTCAACAAAGGTGCCATCAATGAATTCAAATTATCTTCATTTAAAGTAAAGATGGTGTATTGCTCTTTTTTTTCAACGCTAAATTTCATAATAAAGTAAGTTTTTAACCGAGTGTTTCAAATACTGTTTTCCTTTTTCAGTAAAGTGATTTTCAAAAAATTATCTCACAAAATAGGAAATACTTTTGTTTTGTTATAATTCTAGTAACCTATTTCTCACAAATGTAATTATTGTCCGCTTTTTTTTAAATTATTAGATTAGAAGATTTTGCCGCCTATTTGTCATGCGAATCGTTGATTTCTATGACACAATGTACTAAGAAGCGGGCAAAATTGCATATGGCATCATTTTTTCCAATCATTATATTGATTCTCCTAGCTTTCAACTAATTTATTTATCTGAATTTACGGCAGACATCTAATTTGCTTTATAATTAAGATATTTAAAATTGGAAAAAGTCACATTTTTAATTAAAAACATTCGAATAAAATGAATATTTTTTCTAATGAAAATGATATAGTTAGGAAAATGAAAATAACCTAATTATTAAAGGGATAATTAGAAATCGAAAAATTTATGTTAAACTAATTTTATTCTACATTGTTTTGTACGAAAAGATTGTTTAATATTGTTTTGAAATCCTCAATTATTGGTATTATAATTGATGAATTTTAATAGACCTATAAAATAAAATTTTATTTTTTATCTTTCTTTTAAAATTCTTCATTTCTTACCACCCAAATTTTTGTAAACAGATAGACCATATCTTATCATGAACAGAAAGTTTTCTCCAAAGGTTAAGAAAGTCATAGCCAACAGCCGTAAAGAGGCTTTAAGGTTGGGACATGACTATATAGGTACTGAGCATTTGTTGCTTGGTATAGTAAGGGAAGGCAAGAGTTTAGCAGTCAAAGTATTTGATTCGTTAGAGGTTAATTCTGATGAGTTAATTCAAGTTATTGAAGACTCTATTGAAAAAAGACCCTCGCTAAATGCTTCGCTGACTATCGAAAACGTTCCGTTGAACAAAGATGCAGAAAGAGTTTTAAAAGTTACTTTTTTAGAGGCTAAAAGGTTAAAAACGGAAGAAATTAGCACAGAACATCTAGTGCTTTCTATTTTAAAACATAGTGATAATCCTGCTTCTCAGGTGCTAGAGCAATTTGAAGTAGATTATGACACTTTTAAATCCGAACTGGAATACGTAAGACACGAAGAGGATTTAGTAGACACAGATTTTATGAATCAAGGACCACAAGATTCTGATGACAGTTTTGAAGAAGGTGAAGGCGGTGATTTAGGTGGCGGTAGAGGTGGAAATTATCAAAGAAAGGGCGGTACAAAATCACGTACCCCTGTTTTAGATAATTTTGGTAGAGATATCACCAAACTAGCTGAAGAAGGCAAGTTAGACCCTATCATTGGTAGAGAAACTGAAATTGAAAGAGTTAGTCAAATTTTAAGTAGAAGAAAGAAAAATAATCCAATCCTTATTGGAGAGCCTGGTGTTGGTAAAACAGCTATCGTGGAAGGCTTGGCTAGAAGAATTATTCAAAGAAAAGTTTCGCGTACACTTTTTGACAAAAGGATTGTCATGCTCGATTTAGCCGCTTTAGTAGCTGGTACTAAATATCGAGGTCAATTCGAAGAGCGTATGAAGGCAATTATGAATGAATTGGAAAAATCGAGAGATGTTATCCTTTTCATTGATGAAATCCATACCATTG
This sequence comes from uncultured Saprospiraceae bacterium, assembly GCA_937974625.1. GTDB lineage: Bacteria > Bacteroidota > Bacteroidia > Chitinophagales > Saprospiraceae > JAFMDF01. The sequence continues at coordinate 34,231 of CALJVJ010000063.1, read as the reverse complement.
TTGGTGCGGGTGGAGCAACTGGTTCTTTAGATGCATCTAATATCTTCAAACCGGCACTCGCTCGTGGCGAGTTACAATGTATTGGTGCTTCAACCTTGGATGAATATCGTCAGCACATCGAAAAAGATGGTGCTTTGGATAGAAGATTTCAGAAAGTACTCGTGGAACCACCAAGCCCAGAGGAAGCAGTACATATCTTGCAAAATATCAAACCTAAATATGAAGACTTCCACAATGTGGAATATTCAGATAAGGCTATCGAAAGCTGTGTTAGTTTAAGTAACCGATATATCAGTGATCGATTCTTACCAGATAAAGCTATTGATGTTTTGGATGAAGTTGGTGCAAGAGTGCATTTGAAAAACATTCATGTGCCTAAGCATATTGAAGAATTTGAAAAAGAAATTGAAAAAATCAAAGAAGATAAAAATCAAGCCGTAAAAGACCAGCAATACGAAAGAGCTGCTGATTTGCGGGATGATGAATCTAAGTTGATTCGCCAATTAGAAATCGCTAAAATTGATTGGGAAGAAGAGTCAAAATCTAAAAAATACCCTGTAACAGAAGAAGATATTGCAGAAGTGGTATCTATGATGACTGGTATTCCTGTGAAGAAAGTTGCCCAAAACGAGAGTAAGAAACTCGTTAAAATGGGAGATGATATCAAGAAGATGGTGATTGGACAGGATGAAGCTATTTTGAAAATCAGTAAAGCAATTCAAAGAAATAGAGTTGGGTTAAAAGACCCTTCTAAACCAATTGGTTCCTTTATTTTCTTAGGACCTACTGGTGTTGGTAAGACTGAATTAGCAAAAGCTTTAGCTAGATATATATTTGACTCTGATGATTCTTTAATTAGAATTGATATGAGTGAATATATGGAGAAATTCTCTGTAAGTCGATTAGTTGGAGCTCCTCCTGGATATGTTGGCTATGAAGAAGGTGGTCAATTGACTGAAAAGGTCAGAAGAAAGCCTTATTCTGTAGTATTATTGGATGAAATTGAAAAAGCACATCCAGATGTATTTAACATCTTGTTGCAAGTACTAGACGATGGTCAATTGACAGATGGCTTAGGTCGTAAGGTAGATTTTAAAAATACCTTAATTATCATGACTTCGAATATTGGTGCTCGTCAGTTAAAAGATTTTGGGCAAGGGGTTGGTTTTGCAACCAATGCACGTACAAATCAGGCAGACGATCACGCTAAAGGAGTAATTGAAAGTGCCTTAAAGCGAGCTTTTTCTCCTGAATTCTTAAACAGAATCGATGATGTCGTTGTCTTTAATAGCTTAGAACAAGAAGATATTTCTCAAATTATTGAGATTTCGCTTAAAGATGTTATGAAGCGATTGAAAGGCATGGAATATAGTCTTGAATTAACGGATGAAGCTAAAGCGTTTGTCGCTGAAAAAGGTTTTGACCCGCAATTTGGTGCTAGACCACTCCACCGGGCTATTCAAAAATATTTGGAAGACCCACTAGCAGAATTCATTCTCAATCAAAATCCGCCAGAAGGTAGTGTGTTCATGGCAGAAATGACAAAAGAAAAAGATAATATTAAAATTTCTTTAGCAAAGAAGGTTAAAGATAAGAATACACAAAAAAAGTAAGCTTTTGAATCAAATAAAAAGTGTATCTATTACCGTATTATCATTCCAATTATTGAAAATAATTTTTTAAAAGCATAAATAAAGGTTGAATCAGTCAATTTAATACTGGTTCAGCCTTTTTATTTTTGGTAAACAATATAATTCTATTATTTTTACCGCAAATTGTAAGTATCAGGGAACTTTATCCACTTATTTACACTTAATAAATAGGTAAGGTAGGAACAGGCATTCCTTTCTTATCGAAAAAGGTTAGCTGATTGTCCTATAAAACAGTCTATTTTTTTTTAATTAAACTTTTATCTATTGGCCAGAAGACACCATCGTAGAAATCACAATCAAAAAGAAGAAATCAGATTTAGAATTAATGATTTTATTAAAGTACCACAAATCCGTTTAGTAGGAGACAACATGGATGCAATTAGTGAAGTTGCAGGAAAAGATGTTTCCGCAGATGTTTATAACACTAGAGAAGTTAAGAGCTGGGCAAGAAAAATGGATTTGGATTTGGTAGAAATCTCACCTAAAGCTGACCCACCAGTTTGTAAAATTATTGACTATCGTAAATTTTTATACGACAGGAAAAAGAAACAAAAAGAAATCAAATCTAAGGCTGTCAAAACTGTTGTCAAAGAAATTCGCTTTGGCCCTAATACCGATGACCACGATTTTAATTTTAAAACAAAACATGCTAAAGGCTTCCTTGAAGACGGTGCAAAAGTAAAAGCTTATGTACAATTTAAAGGTAGAACCATTGTTTTTAAAGAACGTGGCGAATTATTATTATTAAAATTCCTTAAGGAATTAGAAGAATATGGTGCAGCAGAAGCGCTACCTAGAATGGAAGGACGTCGTATGACCGTTATGGTCCAACCTAAAAAGAAAAAGAAATAATATTTTTCATAAGATATACAAAAACTGCTGCATTTATCCCGATAATTATTGGGATAAATGCAGCAGTTTTTTTTTATCAGTGGTAAGTAGTAAATCTTAAGCCTAAACCACCACATAAAACTTACCAATACAACTTACCACTAATATAGCCGCTCCCCTTTCAATTTCAGTTAAAAGTTCCTATCTTTGCGCACCCATAGAAAAATGGGCGAATTATATACTATTTTATTGAATTTTTTGATTGATTTACTACTTCGTTGAATTCTTTTCAAAAAAAGTATTCTCTAAGTTGCTATTTTCATCAAATTAAAAGACGTTGAAATGCCGAAGATGAAGACCCATTCCAGTGCGAAGAAGCGATTCAAGCGTACTGGGTCCGGTAAAATTAAGCGATTTCAAGCTAATACCTCTCACAGAAAGAGACAAAAAAGCAAGAAAGCAAAGCTTAGAGTTAGAGGTTCAGCACTTGTACATGTGTCAGACCAAAAAAGAGTAGAAAAGCTACTCTGCTTAAGAGGATAATTAGTCTTGGTTATTTTTGGATTTTTCCATTTATTTTCCAGCAAAGAATTATCTCAATTATTTTTCACTCATCACAGGTCCGAAGTGCTTCTTAATTTAAAATTTTAAATTTATCATTTTAAATTTTTACAAGCCCCTGTTTTGCAAAAAATTACTACCATGCCACGTTCAGTGAACCATGTTGCGTCTAGAAAAAGACGTAAGAAGATTTTAAAAATGGCGAAGGGTTACTTTGGTGCTAGATCCAAAGTTTACACTGTAGCTAAAAATGCTGTCGAAAAAGGTTTAACCTATGCCTTTAGAGACCGTAGAAACAAAAAAAGAGCATTCAGAAGATTATGGATTGCCCGTATCAATGCTGCTGCTAGAACTCACGGATTATCTTATTCTGTGTTCATGCACAAATTGGCATCAAAAGGTATCCAATTAAATAGAAAAGTTCTAGCCGATATGGCGATGAATGAGCCTGATACTTTCGAAGCAATTGTGAATGATGTAAAATAAATCATTTAGATTTTTATCAGGTAAGAAAAAAGGGAGTTCAGTCATACTGAATTCCCTTTTTTTTGTATCTGTCTTTTCTGCAATCAAAAAGTAATATCCTTCCTAAAACGACCTAATATTTATACATTCTAAATTCTCTTAATTTTGGCATTGTTTATGCATATTTGTTAATAAGATCAAAGGTATTTTTTGATTATATTTTTAGAGAGAGGATTTAAATTTGGTAAAGCATTTCTGCAATTCAGAACAAATTTCTTTGTTACTGTCCTTCCATCTTTTTTTTCCTTTAAATTACTATTACACAAAAATTTCCAAAGCAAAATTGTTTTGGTTAGCATCACTTAATTCTGTTTTCTGCTATCTAAAAATAGTCAATCCTAGGATTGCTATCGTTTATTTAAGCCTGAAAAATTTAAGCGTTTGAATCGCGCTTAGTAGAATTTTATGTGTCATGCTGTAAAATTTTTATTACGCAATAATTTTGGATTAGACTACTAGGGAATTACGTCTCAGTGTCGGTACTTCGAGAATATTCTTCTCAAAGTTAGTCCGAGCTTTACCCTGTAGAGGGAATCATTTTTTAAAGGCCAACAAAATAAGTGTATGACACTTAGTTTAAATCGCAAGAGTCTTTGTGAGAATCGACTCTGCACGCTATTTTTGTTACTACTTGTAACAATAGCAAACAATTCCATCTACGCAGAAGGTACAAAGGAGTTATCTCCTCAAGCTTCTGATCGGGTATTTTTATACCTTAATGGTGATCTCTACAATAACTTTGGGAGATATGATGGAAGTGCCGACCAGAGACTTTTTTTTCACGTAGCTAACCCCAATCAAGAACAAGTCTTCCTTGGTTTTAGCCAAGCTGTATCTAGTGGACATTACCCATGTGCAGGGGCTTACATTCCTACTTATTTTAGAATCAAAGATCCTAACGGAAATATCGTCTTTCCTACTCCAGGAAATGATTCGGGTCTGCTTATAGATGCAAATTCCGCAAATATCACTTCAAGGGAGGAAGCTATCTCTGGTCCTACTCCTATTTCAGGGGCTAATGGCTACCAGCCTATTGTTTTTGACCCTTCAGGCTTTCCAGCTGGTGATTATTATATCGAATTTAGTGCCTCAGCAGATGCTCCTAGTAATGGGCTTATTACCGCCTTTGAACATTGGGATATTACCGTAGCTACAAAAGAACCTGCACCTAGGGCTAAACCAGGAAGGGTTTTTGCAACCAACTGGGCCTTTTATGCACCTTCAAAATCTTGTGGTACAGACCCTACCTATGCTTGGTTTGACACCCCTTTTAATGGTAATATTTATGTCCTTTCTAAGGAAGGTTTTGTTAACAAAGTAGATTTTAAAGATTCTGGGTTTCAACCTGCTGCATTTAATCTATTTTTTAATGATAGTGGGACTAATAATACTGGAAATCCTTCTACGGATAGAATGTCTGTAGTAGGGCTTGGTTCTGCTTTGGCTTTACAGAAAATCTTTTTAAATGACCCTGATATAGAAGTCTACCCTTCTGGTGAATATGGTACACTTAATGACATTCCAGAACTACATATCTGTGGAACCTATTCTGATGCATGTATATTGGTGGAAGCCACAAAGGTAGGTCAAATTGAAATTCTAGTTGATTTGGATAAAAATGGGGATGATTTTTCCTATACTCCTCAAACAAAAGATGTCTTAATCGTTTATAATATTGAGCCTGAACCCAATGAAGCTTCCCCATACACTAGATGTATTCCTTGGGATAGGAAAGATGGTTTTGGAAATATTATCCCTCCAAATACTGCCATTGATTTATCTGTGACTTACCAACAAGGGGTTTATCACCTCCCTATATTTGATGTTGAATTTTTATTAAATGGATTTACTGCTACCAATATTCGCCCCTTAAGACCATCAGGGAATACAGAAAATAAGTTATACTACGATGATTCTAATATTCCATTTTCTCCAATGGACAATAGCCCTTTAACTGAATTTAATGGATGTGATGCGCCCTGTCATACATGGGATAATGTAGATTTTGGAAATCTAAATACCATTAATACATGGTTTTTTGCAGATGAGGAAACAAGAATTAAAGATGAACAACCAAATTGTCTTATTAATGCAGTGAATGATTCCGTTTTTACTTTATTTGAAACCGCAATTACTATTCCTGTACTAAATAATGATTTAGGAAATATCCTTGATACGACATCTGTGGCAATCAATATACCTTCTGACCAAGGTGGAACTTTAACGACTGATGAAAATGGTAATATTTCCTATATACCTCCCAATGGGTTTATGGGATTAGATTCTTTTCAATACCTCGTTTGTTATAATTTATTACCTAAAAATTCCCTCTGTGATATAGCTACCGTATTCGTCAACGTAGGTAATACTACTGAAACGGATTGTACAGATGGCATTGATAATGATAATGACGGTTTAATAGACTGTGAGGATACGGATTGCCTCCCTACTCCACCCAGTCCTATTCAAAGAAAACGAGATAAAGAATAGTTGATATAAATGAAATTTTCGCTTAACGCAATTTCAATCTGGCACAAATTTTGGAAGAATTAGATTGAATTGTGACATGATAAATTTTTCATAATTCTTTTTATTAAGACCAGTAAATCAATCTAGCCAAAAGCTATTACCGGTTATTTTATCTGTAAAGAGTGTAAACCAAAAACTACTTTTTATAAAATTATTGAGACGACGCTACGAACAAACTAAGTATTCTTTAATAATTTGGTTTATTCCCCTCCTCTATTACAGTTAAATATCGATTCGAAACTAATATCTTCTTCCACCCACCAATAATTTAAACACAATATTTATTTTCCCACAAATTTTTATAAACACTACAACAATACTAATTGCCTCCATTGCAAATCAAATCAAACATTTTATCTAATTATCCAAGTCACAAAAACTAAGAAAAAATAAATTTTCTGACATGTTGAAATAGTAGATTGAGGTATGGTTATAAGAAAACCTATTCACTTGCTTGTAAAATAATATTTATAATTAACTGAATATCATTTTATTCAAGCTTCTTACCTATACTTTTTAGCTATTTCATACAGATAATTTAAGGCCTCTTTTGTGCTAGTAGCATAGGACGAAGGGCTGTCCAATATTTTTAATACCTAATAATTCTTGGATTAATCCCATAGATGGTTATTCAAATAAGTAAAATTCTTATTTTTTGAATAGGAGAAACTGTCACTTATAAGATAATCCATAAATCATTCAACTTAGCAATACTAATCACTATTCAATTAGCTGCATAATTGATATTGGATGTTTTGACTACCTAAAAAAATTAAATAACTGAAAGTGAATAAAAAACTAAAAATTTAAAAAATAGCTATTCTATTTATATTGAAATAAATACCGCTATTTAAATTTTTAATAACCAATTATTTATAAACAATAATATTAAAAAAAAATAAACACCCCAACACTCATATAACAATTTATAAACATGCGTTTTCAGCAAATATGAAAACTATTTTTTTTATTAATGTGGCATGACTTTGGAAATGTATTATAATTAAACGTATTGAGAAATTTTCTACCATTTAAACGCTAAAACTTGCTTTTTATCAGCTAAAATATACAAGTTGATATCTATCAATAAAAGGTTTTGGTTTCTCACATACCATACAATATCGATACATTTATATTGCCCCCTTAGCAGGCTACATGAGAAAGTACAAAAGATGACTTTAACGACGAAAGCTACCCCGTTCCGTCTAAAACTCCTGCTTAGTATAATTGTAATTATACTATGTTCTAATTTGAGTTTTGGAAGGGCCTATGATAAGGTACCAAAATCCAATGATTTAGCCGTTATCCACCATATAGGATATCCAAATCTTCCAATATGGGTAGATAAGATTGGGGATGCTTCAATTCGTCTTCCATTAATTATGGAAGATACTGCTTGCTTATCAAACGTTTCTGACACCTTCTTTGTCAATACTGCTCCTGATATCATGTCCTATAATTGGACATTGCCAACTGGTGCAACAATTGCCAGTACTCTTGGAGATACCATGATTGTGGTCGATTGGACAAATGCTACGCTTGGTCTTTCGAACATATGCATAACATCTGTAAATGATTGTGGGTCTAGCTCGCCAACTTGTATACCAATTAGAGTGGTCAACTGCAATCTATCCCCTAACGCAGTAACCGATAGGGATACCGTTCCTGCTAATACCTCAGTTATTGTTCAAGTTCAAAATAATGACTCTGATCCTGAAAATAATTCCTTAACCACTGATTTGGACGCATCGAATCCACCTTCAAATGGAACGGTAAGTATTTCTGATAACCATATAATTTATACCCCTTCTCCTAATTTTACAGGGCTCGATTCTTTCTATTACTATATCTGCGATAATGGTATTCCTACTCAATGTGATACTGCACTAGTTTCCATCTTAGTGCTGAATACCCCTCCAAATGCAGTAGATAACGATACTATTACCTCTGTAAATATGGCGGTAACTATTCCTGTTCAAAACAATGACTCTGACCCTGAAAATCAGGTATTAACCACTGGTTTAGACCAAAGTCAAGGCCCAACTAAAGGACAAGTTACTTTAAGTGGAAATGATATTATTTATACGCCTAACCAAGGAAGTCAAGGTGCAGACGAATTTGACTATATTATTTGTGATGATGATACGCCTAGCCTTTGTGATACTGCTACTGTAACAGTCTTTATTAACAATCAAGCACCTATGGCTGTGGACGATAGAGACACCACGCTCTCCAATGTCGCAATTCTAGTGTCTGTTCAAACAAATGATAGTGATTCAGAAAACGCAGGATTAACTACCTCCTTAGATGCTCTAAAAGCACCAACAAATGGCGATGTAAGCCTTTCAGGTAATAATATTTTATACGTTCCAAATTCAAATTTCACAGGTACAGATAGTTTTGATTATATTATTTGTGAAACTAATAATGCTAATCTTTGTGATACTGCCACTGTAACAATTGTTGTATTAAATAGAGTTCCTAATGCTCAACCTGATGAAGCCATTACCGCTTCTAATACACCCATAAGTATTCCTATTCTTGACAACGATTCAGACCCAGAAAATGGGGTACTTACCGTAAGTCTTTATCCTGCTAATGGTCCTACAAATGGTACCCTATTATTGAATGGAGATAGCATTATCTATACGCCCAATCAAAACTTCACGGGTACAGATGCTTTTGATTATATCATTTGCGATGATGGATTGCCAAGCCAATGTGATACTACAGTTGTAACCGTAACAGTGCCTAACGATGCACCAATTGCAATCAATGATACAACAAGTACTTTAGAAAATATCTCCGTTACCATTCAAGTAGTAGCCAATGATAGCGACCCTAATAATGATATAATTAGTATTAATCCTGTTTTAGTAAATAATCCAGCCAACGGTTCGGTCACCTTAAATGCCAACGGCACTTTTACATATACTCCATCGCTTGGCTATAATGGGGCAGATGAATTTCAATATCAAATATGTGATGACGATTTGCCAAAGCTATGTGATACTGCTACTGTTTTTATTTTAATAGGAGCGGTAAATGATGCTCCCTTAGCAGTAGACGATACATTCACGACCCCAGAGGATACTCCTATTTCAGGGACCATAATTGCGAATGATAATGACCCAGAAAATGGTACTTTATCGGTTAATACAACTCCTATCGAAGAAACGAATAATGGAGATTTAGTCTTAAATTCAAATGGTACCTTCACCTACACCCCAGACCTTAATTTTACTGGAAGGGATACTTTCTTGTATGAAGTTTGTGATGATGGAATACCTGTGTTATGTGATACTGCTCAAGTTATCATTATTGTCAATCCAATAGATGATGCACCAATTGCAGTAGATGATAACTTTACTACCGAGGAAGACACCCCTATTACGGATAATGTACTGCCAAACGATAGTGACCCTGACAACGGTATTTTGACGGTTAATACCACTCCAATAGAGGAACCCAATAACGGAGATTTAAGCTTAAATCCTAATGGAACTTTTACCTATACTCCTAATCCTAATTTTACAGGACGAGATACCTTCCTATATGAAGTTTGTGATGATGGCAGCCCTATTTTATGCGATACCGCTCAGGTTGTTATTTCTATAGAAACTATAAACGATGCACCTTTTGCAGTGAATGATATCAACGTAACGCCTGTCAATATACCGACTAGTGGTAATATTTTATTGAATGATTTCGACCCTGATAATGACCCTTTAATTTTATCAATTACCCCAATAAATAACGTAGCTACTGGTATGGTAGTCATCAATGAGGATGGGACCTACATTTATACGCCCAATGTAGACTTTACAGGGGAAGACATTTTTACTTATCAAATCTGCGATACAGGTATACCTAGTTTATGCGATACTGCAGAAGTAGTTATTACGATAATAGGAAATGACCCTATTGGAAATAATCCGCCAATTGCTATCAATGATAATTTTGTTACCCTTATAAATACGGCGATTACGAATATTAACCTCTTAACCAATGACTTTGATACGGACGAGGATGACATTTTTGTAAGGGTCACGCCTATCAATCCACCTGCTAATGGTGCGGTAGTTATTCAGAATAATGGTTTTGCTGTTTATACGCCTAATAATAATTATCTAGGAGATGATATTTTCACTTACCAAATTTGTGATAATGGAATTCCTAGCCTTTGTGATACTGCTAAAGTGACGATTTCTATTTTCTCTGATGGCATCATGAAAAATACTACTTTTGCGAGTGATGATGCAGGGTTAACTTTCATAAACACTCCACTTGTAGGTGTCTTAGATGACAACGATAGTGACCCTGAAGGGGACAATCAATTTTTACAAACTACCCCTCCCTCCCTTCCGACAAACGGGATAGTTACGATTAATATAAATGGCTCCTTTGTTTATACACCCAATCCAAATTTTGTAGGTCCTGACCAGTTTAGATATGTGGTTTGTGATGATGGTACTCCTATCGCCTGTGACACTGCTACTGTTTACATTGTTGTTTTAGCAACGAACGAAGCACCTATTGCTGTCAATGACATCAATATAACACCGATTAATACCACTACTTTTGGGAATATTTTATTAAATGATTTTGACCCTGAAGGGGATGATTTAACTTTGTTAACTACTCCTCTCAATAATGTCGATAATGGTACTTTGATTATCAATGAGGATGGGTCCTACGTATATACACCAAATTTAGACTTTACAGGGAAGGATATTTTTACCTATCAAATCTGCGATGCTGGAATGCCTGCACTTTGCGATACCGCAGAAGTAGTTATTACCGTAATTGGAAATGACCCAATCGAAAATGACCCTCCTATTGCTATCAATGATAATTTCGTTACGCTCATTAATACGGCTATCCCAAATATTAATCTATTAACAAATGATTTTGATACGGATGGAAATGATATTTCTGCCAATATTACTCCAATAAAAGCCCCTACGAATGGGATAATAACCATTCAAAGTAATGGTGTATCCACTTATACGCCTAATGCCGACTATTTAGGTACAGATGTATTTACCTATGAAATTTGCGATAATGGGATACCAAGTCTATGCGACACCGCAAAAGTAACTATCACCATTTTTTCTGATGTTGTTATTGAAAATAGCACTTTTGCTGGAGACGATGCAGGTTTGACTTTTGAAGATACGCCATTATTAGGCTTTCTGGGCGATAACTTTAGTGACCCTGAAGGAGATAATCAAATATTACAAACCCTTCCTGCTACGCTTCCAACTAATGGGCTAGTTACGATTAATATAGATGGTTCATTTGTTTATACCCCTAATCCGAATTTCAACGGCTCTGACCAATTTAGATATGTAATTTGTGATGATGGCGTACCTGTTGCTTGTGATACTGCAACTGTTTATATCACTGTTTTAGCGGTAAACGATGCACCAATTGCTTTAGAAGATATTAATAACACCATCCTAAATACGCCCGTAAATGGCAATGTACTAACCAATGATTTAGAATTTGAAGGGAACGCTTTATTATTGAATACAACTTTAGCTTTCTTGCCAGTTAATGGGCAAGTTATTTTAAATCAAAATGGAGCTTATACTTATACCCCTAATCCTGATTTTGTCGGTGAAGACCGTTTTGAATATGTAGTTTGCGATAATCAAACACCACAATTATGTGATACCACGCATGTGATTATTGAAGTCTTGAACGCAAGTCCTGCCAATAATAATCCACCAAATGGTGTAGAAGATAATGTCCAAACCTCAATAAATATTCCTTATACAGGGAATGTACTTAGTAATGATTTTGATATTGACGGAGATGAGTTAACGGTAAACCCTATTATTTTAACACCATCCTCCTTATTTTTCAAACTAATTACCCCAACCCCCAATGGAAGTGTGGATATGGAAAGTGATGGTAGCTTTTCTTATACTCCAAATCCAGGATTTAGTGGAGAAGAATTCTTCTATTACGAAGTTTGTGATAATGGTGTTCCTAGCCTATGTGACACTGTTTTAGTAACGATAGACGTCATCCCAAATCCATTTCTTGAAAATATTATCTATGCTGTTGATGATGCTGCTACCCTTTGGGAAGACGCTGCAGTTACAGGCAACCTAGTCACAAACGACCACCATCCAGAAAATCATCAATTGGTAATTAATACGACTCCAATTGAACAACCAGACAATGGTGTTATCACCATTAATGCTAATGGGAATTTTATATATAAACCATATAATAATTACAACGGCCCTGATAGGTTTTTATATGCTATTTGTGATGCAACTGCCCCGACGATTTGTGATACAGCTACAGTATACTTTACAGTGCTACCCGTTCAAGACCCACCAATAGCTAAGGATGATATTAATTTAACGCTAGTCAACACCTCTGTAACTGGACAAGTTAAAATCAATGATAAAGACCCTGATGGAGATAATTTAGTGGTCACCATCACTCCACTAGTCAATCCTCAAAACGGTCAGGTAACCCTATTGGCGGATGGCAATTATACTTACAATCCAGATGCTGATTTTATCGGTGAGGATAACTTCACTTATGTAGTTTGTGATGATGTTAGCCCTATTCAATGCGATACCGCAACCGTAACCATACAGGTAATAGGCACTAATAATCCTTCAAATAATCCGCCTATCGCTAATAATGATATTACCTTTGGAATAGTAGATAAACCAATTAATGGAACGTTGGCAGTTAATGATTTTGACCCTGACGGTCATCCATTTACCACTACAATTACACCTGTCACCAATCCTACTAATGGGACGATAATGATTTCTTCAAATGGAGACTATACTTATGTGCCTGCTAGTGGATTTGTTGGAGTGGATAAAGTATATTATGAAATATGCGATATTTTTACGCCTAAGGCATGCGATACCGCAATTCTAAAAATTACCATTTTACCACTTGAAACCAATGTTGTTTTTGCTAATGATGACCATGCATTTGGGGATGAAGATACCCCAATAACGGGTTCTTTGCTTGACAATGATTATGACAATGATGGAGATGAAATAACTATTACAACCGTTCCTATTACTACTCCAAATCATGGAACCGTTATTATTAATCCAGATGGGACTTTTACTTATTTTCCACTTGAAGATTATAATGGTCCTGACAATTTTAGTTATGAAATTTGTGATAATGGAAACCCGGTAGCTTGTGATATTGCTACTGCTTACTTAACGGTTCTACCTGTTGCGGATACGCTCTGCAATGAACCTTTACAAAGACCTACTTTGTTGTCCAATGGAGCTATCTGTTTTACAGAAGATATCTATTTATTTATTCAAGAAAACTACCAAGTAGTTATTGATAATGGCATTACTACGCCTTATGAATTCATTTGGTATAATGCAATAGGAACCGTTTTAGATACAACTAGCAATCCTAATTTCACCATTTCAGCTCAAGCGGAAAACGCTATCTCTCCTTTTACAGTCCAAGTAAAATTAGACCAATGTAAATCTGATTTTGCGACACCATTGGATGTTGAGGTATCAAGATTACCTACTATCATTGCGACTACTGTCACAGGAGATAATGGAATATGTAAAAAAGCGGATGCACAATTAATGGCAACAGAAATTGACGGCGCTACTTACGAATGGAGAATATTAGGAGTACCTGCCATTATTTCAACGGATGTCAATCCTATTATTCCAAACTTAGAAGTACCGACCACTTTTGAAGTCAGAGTTTTCCCAATGCTTTGTGATACTTTCGCTTCAGATACCATCACTTTGTTTATTAATGAAGGGCCAACTGTTTCTCCACAATTAGTGGACAATAGCAATATTTGTAAAGGCGGGTCTATTCAAATTAATAGCCAAGCTTCAGGTATTATCCCATTTTCTTACGAATGGAATGGGCCAAATAATTTTACCTCTACCACTGCCGACCCAATTATCACAGAAATTTCTGAAGAAAGTGCTGGGGAATATACCGTCAAGGTAACAGATGCAAACGGTTGTAGCAATATTGCTAAAATTACGGTTGATAGTATTCTTGCAAATCCAGAAAAGCCCATTTTGACTGGAGAAAATGCTGTTTGCGGTGGTGATAATATTGAACTAAATTTAATCAATAATTATACTGGTACTTCCGTCACTTATAATTGGATAAATGGTGTAGGCAATACCATTAGTACCAATCAAAATTTAAGTATTACTGCTGCTGATACCTTAGCAATTAGTCCTATTGGTTTAGAAGTAACGGTTGATGGTTGTACATCTGACCTTTCCGATTTGGTTTCCATTTCCGTTAAAGACCAACTGGTAGCTATTGCAACAGCTGATGCTACTGCTATATGTGCGGGTAGTGACCTTCAATTGTTTGCCAATACCTTGGAAAATGTCACTTATGAATGGCGCGTAGTTGGTAGCTTAGCAATCATTTCAACAGAACAGAACCCTACATTCAATAATATCCAAAATGCGGTTGATTATACCTTAACCATTAGAGATAACGACTGTCCTAGTTCTTTTGGTTTAGATACTATTAAAATTGGTATCAATCCAACTATCGGTTTTAATCCAGACAGAAACTACCTTATCCATGAAAATTGTTCAGGCTCTGATTTAACTTTACTTACCAATAGGATAGATAGTGTAGCGGGACTTAACTTCCTATGGACTGGCCCAAATGGTTTTAGTTCGACTGAAGAGAATCCTACAATTGAAAATGTATCCGAAGCATTTAATGGAACCTATACTATTGCGATTTCAGATGCGAATGGTTGTACGAGCACTAAAACGATTTTCCTCAATGACCTTAGAGATGGGGTAAATAGACCTGAAATTTCGGCGTCTTTTGAAGATTGTAATTTCGACCAACTAATTTTAGAAGTACCTGAATTTAAAGGAACAGGTGTTATTTATAATTGGTTCCGTGCCGATGGAATGTTGTTGGGTACGACTACGAGTAACCAAGAGATTGTCAATAATCCTGTGGAAGGAACATTCTATCAAGTCTTTATCAAAGATGGAGCCTGCTTAGTGGCTTCAGATAGTATTCAACCTATCATTGATAAAAACCTTTCAGTCTCTATTGACGGTAATACGACCATTGCATGTAGTGACGGTTTTGAGGATTTAACCTTAAATGCGACGATAACTGGAGGAAAAGCTCCTTATGATATTACTTGGACAGGAGTCAACGGATTTCAATCTTTCAATGAAGACCCTACCCTAGTGAATGTCACCAATGAATTATCTGGAACTTATTCTATTGAAATAAAAGATGTGAATGGATGTTCTGCTAAAGCGTCTGCTGAAGTGGATATAAAAAATGCGCCAATTCAACCTATTATCACTAGTTCCGGTTCGTTATGCGAAGGAGGTATTCTTACATTAACTGCTTCAAATTATGCTAGTACCGAAGTAAGCTATGAATGGAAAGTGGAGCAAACCCAAAATGTAAGTGGTATTAATACGAATACCTTAACTATCAATTTAGATGACTTAAGTTTACTGCAAGAAACCTATACACTTGCTGTTACGGTTAATGGTTGTACGAGTACTTCCGCTCCGTTCCAATTAGAAACGAATGATCTGCCTACCTTTAAACCAACTGCAAGTTATACCCAAAATTCAGATTGTTCGAATGGGAATCTTACTTTAAATGCTAACTTATCGACTGCTCAAGCTGGCTTAAGTTTCGCTTGGACTGGTCCAAATGGATTTACTTCAGCTGTTGAAAATCCTATAATCGTTGCGCCAACTTCGGCTAGTAATGGAATTTATGAATTGACTCTTTCAAATAGTAGTGGATGTTCTTATAGTATTGCCACAAATAGTATTGATGGTATCTTGGAAGACTTAACAAACCCTTCTATTCGAACTGCAGAAGCTGTATGTGAAGGTGGATTTACAACCTTAATATCATCTGAATATCCTGTGGCTAAAGTTGAATATCAATGGCTAAAAAATGGAGCAGTCTTTAATACAACAACAACTCCAGAAATATCCATTGGCCCATTATCCGACAATAACGATGAATATCAAGTAATTGTCCTTTTAGGTGCATGTGAATTGTCTTCTAACTTAATCATACCTGATATTTTACCAACGGCTACTATCCGTCCTACTTATAACTTATCCGGATTTTGCGAAGGTAGTACGCTACAATTGAACGCTAATATTACTAATACGCTAGGGAATCAAACTTTCAGTTGGACTGGTCCAAATGGTTTTACTTCTAATGCAGAAAATCCAGTTATCCCTAATGTTAAAGCATCAAATAATGGTACTTATTCTCTTACGGTCAATACATTGGCTAAATGTCAAAAAACAGAAAGTATTAGTATCACGGAGATTATTGCAAAACCAGACCAACCAACTATCATAACAAATGGTCCTGTTTGTTCAGATGGAATGATTGAATTAAGTGTTCAAGGAGAGAATAACAATAGTTCCTTCAAATACATTTGGACCAATGGTCTTGGCGATACTATCGGTAAACTTAGTACTATCACTTTTGCGGCAACTGCAAACATTGCCATTCCTCCTTATTTTTCAAAAGTAACTCATGGTGATTGCGGAACAGTTTCCTCTATTCCTATCAATGTCAACATCATAGATATACCTGTGTTTACAGTTTCCAATAGTGGCCCTATCTGTCAAGGAGAAGCAGTGCAATTATTTGCTAGTGAGGTAGAAAATGGTTTTTATTCTTGGCGAAATGCTTCCACTGGAATAATTATTTCAACGCTTCAAAATCCAACCATTTCATCGGTTGACTCTACCACAACTTTTGATTTAACAATTACTAGAGCCGATTGTAATAATGGCCGAACTGTTTCTACTACTGTAAATGTTATAGAGAAACCAACCATTATCAATCTTTCTGAATCCATGTCGGTCTGTGCAGGGAGTGATTTAATGTTAACCGCTAATAGCTCCGTATTTAATGGACCAATAAACTATACATGGACGGGACCCAATGACTTTAATTTTACGAATACTTCTACAGATAGTACCTTTCTTCTTAGTATTCCTAACTTTGGTACCCAACAAATAGGAACTTATAATTTAACTATTGGGAATGAAGGTGATTGTTCTTCTGATAGTCGCTCTGTTGTCATTGGAGTTTATGAGGACTTGATTACTCCTACCCTTGCGGCAGCCTCTATGGTGGTTTGTGGCGGTTCTGACATAATACTGACTACTAGTACCGAGAATGGCCCAAATGTAAGTTATGAATGGTTTATCCAAAACGAAGAAGGAGATTTATTCTCGATAAGAACAACCACTACTCCTACCATGATTATAAGCAATGCTTCTGCTGTCAATTCGGGTAAATATGTGGTGAGGGTAGTAAGAGAAGGCTGTATTTCTGGATTTTCTAATACTGCTCAATTAACGGTTTTAGATGTTAGTTCTGATATTAAAGCAACGAATAACAGTAGCGAAAACAATCGCATCTGCGAAGGAGATATTATCCAATTAGCCGTTCCGTTTTTTGAAGGTGCAACCTATACTTGGTTTGGTCCAGCAGGATTTAGTTCAGACAAAGCTAACCCGATAATTACTCCTGCAAGTAGTATTAATGAAGGTACTTATTTTGCAATAATTAGTATAAATGGTTGTGCTGGAATTACTTCTTCTACGACAGAAGTCTTTATTAATCCTCTTCCAGAAAAACCAACCATAATTAATAATAGCCCAACCTGTCTTGGGGAAGATGTCCTGCTTTCAATCAGTAGTATTCCAACCTTCCAGGAAAATGATAATGTTAGTTACGAATGGTATAACTCCTTAACCAACACTTTGGTCAGAACCACTACCGAACCTTCTTTGGTAATAGGCAATATTACGAACAGCCAAGCTGGAGATTATTATTTAAAAATAATTGTGAATGGTTGCGAAGTGGATGCTTCCAATAATACAAGGGTGATTGTTATTAGCGAAGGAGAACTCGAAGCAAATGCAGGCGTTGACCAAAATTTATGTACTGCGTCTACTGTAGTCTTAAGTGCCCTTCCGCTACCTAATGTAGATGGGGTTTGGTCATCTCTTAATGGCGCGACCATTACCAACCCTACTAGTGAAACTACGGAAGCTAATAATCTACAAATTGGCTTAAATCAATTTATCTGGACTGTTTCTAGTAATCAGTGCCAAGCACAAGCATCGGATACGGTGACGGTAATGGTCAATAGTCTCTCAAATGACAAAGCTATTGCTGGTATGGACCAAGAAATATGTGAAGTATCTTCGGCTAATCTAGCTGCTACTCCACTGATAGATGCGATAGGTGTTTGGACGCAATCAAATGCTCAAATAGGACAAGGAGTTGTTATTCTTGATGCCAATAATCCTACTTCAAAAATAGAAGGGCTCGAAACTGGAAATACTTATCAATTTATTTGGACGATTAGTCAAATCAATTGCCCAGATTTTGAAAAGGATACCGTTCAGTTTACCATTAATGATATGCCTCCTGACAATGCACTCGTCAGAGAAGAAACCATTGTTTTATGTGAGCAAGACCAATTGACTTTAAATGCTGAATTCCCAGCCTTTAGTACAGGGGAATGGTTGACAAATTCAGAGGCTAATATTGCCAACCCTACCAACCCTGTCACCTTCGTAGAGGATTTAAATCCCGGTAAAAATGTATTTGTGTGGGCTTTAAGTAATGGAGCTTGTACGCATTATTCTAAAGATACAGTTATTGTGTATTCAGAAAGAACGCCAATGGCAAATTCAGATGCTTATGAAATCAATCTCAATGACACTTTAAACATGAATGTCCTTGAAAATGATGTCCTTGTTCCAAATACGGATTTCCGTTTTGTCGTGACAAAATACCCTGACAATGGGGAACTTATTGAAGCTACAGATGGGACGTTGACCTATAAGCCGCAAGATAACTTCTTTGGCTTTGATAATTTCCGTTATAAAATTTGTAGTCAACGCTGCGAAGAATTATGTGATACCGCTACAGTTAGTATTGGTGTAACGGGTAGTGAAGGTTCTGGTCTTTGTCTAATTCCAAATGTCATCTCTCCAAACGGAGACGGTAATAATGATTATTTCTTAGTCTCTTGTATCGACCAATTCCCTGATAATGAATTAAAGATATTCAATCGTTGGGGAGACAAAGTTTACGAGGTTAGAAATTATCAAAATGATTGGTCGGGTACTCATAACGATTTACCACTGCCCTCAGGTACCTATTTTTATCTACTCCGAACTGGGGAAGGTACGACTGGGTTCCAAGGCTTTATAACGATATTTAGGTAACCAACTCCCACCCTAGTAACCAGGATATTTCTCCTTTGCTGGTGTGGCAGTTGAAAAAATAGATTATGCGAATAATTTTTTACACTTTATTCCTCCTAGTTTTTATGACAAATGTGGGTGAGGCGCAGAACGATAGGCTATACACCATGTTTGTTTTTAATAAATTGCAGTACAATCCTGCCTATGCAGGTAGTGCAGAAGCACTAAATGTAGGCGCGCATTATCGTCACCAATGGCAAGGGCTTGAGGGTGCACCCAAAACCATTACCGCTTTTGCGCATGCTCCGATTGTAGGCGGTAGAAGCGGGGTAGGTCTTTCTTTAATATCAGATGAAATAGGTATTTTCAATACGACTTACGCCAAAATGGACTACGCTTATCGCATTACTTTTAAGAATGAGTCAAAGCTAAGTATCGGAATCAATGCACAATTTGACTTCACGAGATTCGATTGGACTAAAGCGGATTTAATTGATAATGTTGATTCAGCTATTCCTATTGGTGAACCTTCTAGTAGTGCTTTCAATTTTGGAATGGGCCTATATTATTCCAATGACAATTTCTATTTAGGTGCTTCTGTTCCCAACTTTTTGCGGAATGCCATTACAAGCGAAGTCTATCGAGGTTTTGGAGATTTAAATGATTTAAGAGCTTATTATCTAATGGGTGGTGTCATCTTCAAGATAAGCCCAAGAGTTCATTTAAGACCTTCCATTTTAGTGAGTTACGTTCCAAATGCACCTAAAGAAATTGATTTCAATCTAAGCTTTCTTTTCTTAGAATCTTTTTGGGTAGGTGGAAGTTACCGGTTGAATGAATCCTTAGATGCATTTGTACAATTTCCTATTTCTAAACAACTTAAAGTAGCTGTCGGAGTAGATTATGCCCTTACAGAATTAAACTCTTCTACTAAAGGTAGTTTTGAAGTAATGATTGAATATTTATTAAAATACGATAACGAGAAAGTGAATAATATTCGATTCTTTTAGAATAAGTTTTTTGTTTTAAAATTATAATATTTTCAATAGAATACAGCATGCTACAATTTGCAGAATGTTCTTTCTTTTTGGAAAATGGCTGTTATTTTCTATTAGGAAAAATGCCTGCCTGTCCGGCAGGCAGGCATTTTGCCTCTTTTGAAACTAAACTTAACGGGCCTGCTTTCAAAGGAATTGTAAAGGAAAACGCTCGTAAAATACAAACCAATACAACATTAAAAGTATTTGATTTCAAAGTAAGTACTCATGAAAAATATAATAACCTTCCTCTTTTTATTTGTCTGCTTAACCAATCTCTTTTCACAGAAGAAAGGAGATAAAGTCTATGATAACCTTGGGTATTTAACCGCCGCTGATTATTACCAAGATTTAGATGATGAAAAACAGACCTACGAAATCAAGCATAACTTGGCAAATAGTTTCAGACTTAATAGTCAGTACGAAGCAGCAGAATATTGGTATGCTCAAATCATCAATGAAGTAAAAGACAATGAATCGATTTTTCAATATGCTAACACCCTTCAAGCTAACGGCAAATGTGAAGATGCTATTCGTTGGTATAAGGAATATCAGACTAGGAGCAACGACAAAACTAGGTCTTTTATAGAAGATTGTGAGGACATTAAAAAATTTGATAACCATAAACACATCAAGCTCTTTAACTTAAAAGACTTGAATACAGCGCATCATGATTTTAGTCCTATTCCCTATAAAAATGGACTGGTGTTTACCTCTATGAGAGGAGGTAGTAAAAAAGCATCTAAAAATACAGATAAGTGGACCAAGGATAATTTTTCTGATTTATTTTATGTGGAAAAAGACGGAGATAAATTCAAAGCGGTAAAACCTTTGAATGGAGAAGTAAATGGTCATTTTCATGATGGAGTTGCAACTTTTAATCCACCCAATAAACAAATGATATTTACCAGAACCAGTAAGAAAAAAAGTGCTGGCGAAGAGGTCAAAGAATTAAAAATTTTCAGTGCTAAAGGGGAAGGAGAAACTTGGAAAGAAGTCAAAGAATTACCTTTTTCTAATAAAGAATATTCTACTTGCCACCCTACCCTTTCTTTTGATGGTCAGCGACTTTATTTTTCCTCAGACCGTCCTGGTGGTTTTGGCGGAATGGATTTATATGTAAGTCAAAAACAAGGAAACAAATGGGGCGACCCCGTTAATTTAGGACCTATTGTCAATACTTCTAGTAATGAAATCTTTCCTTTCATTAGTCAAAAAGATAAATTATTCTTTGCCTCTAATGGTCATAAAGGACTTGGCGGATTGGATATTTTTGTAGTAGAAAAATCTTCAGAACAGGATGAAAATTCATGGGCTGACCGAAAAAATGTTGGTAAACCTATTAACTCTAAAAAAGATGACTTTGGGTTTTATATTGATGCCGAAGAAGAAATGGGTTATGTTTCCTCTAATCGACCGGGAGGTGCTGGTCAGGATGATATTTATCGCTGGAAAAAAACAGAAGCCGACCCTAAAAAAGACCCATTCGACCCAGACCCAGAAAACCCTAACGCACTTATGGGCGAAGGTAAATCAGGGGTATTTCAGATAGCCGTTTGTGACGGAGAGACTGGTCAAAAACTAGAAAATGTCAAAGTTGCACTCTTAAAATCAGAAGATAACTGGTTAGCCTATGAAGAGGAGAGTCAAATGCCAAACTCCATTTTAACTGACAATATCGGTGGAGATTATGGTATAAAGGTTCAAGGTGGTGTGGTACGCGCAGATGCTTCTTTTACGACCAATTCTACTGGTGTTTTTAATTATCATATAGAAGAAAATAAAACGTATTCCTTTTATGCGGAAAAAGATTATTATCGCCCTACTCGCCAACAATTATCAGGGGCGCAGCTAATGGAAAATACCGAATACTGTATTCCGTTAGTGAAAAAAAACTGTGTCAAACTAAAAGGTGCTGTCAAAAATAAAAACTTTCCGAAGTACATTGGCGGCGCAGAGGTTACCCTCATTGATAAATGTACTGGTCAAATAACGACCTTACAAACAGATTTTGATGGGAAATTTGAAATGTGTATAGAATGTACTTGTGAATATGATATCATCGTCAAAAAACTCAATTTCAAAGAAGGTAAAACCCAAGTTTCTACCATGAATGTTCCCTGTAACTCGACGGTGGTGATGAATGCATTGGTTGAATTACAACTAGACCGCTTAGACCCCAATGCTGGAAATATCACCCCTGAATATGCAAACGAATATATGACAGGTGACCCTTCTGGTAATTACAAAGTTGGGCAAGAAATTACGCTAAATAATATTTATTACGACTTTGACCAAGCTAATATTCGAGCAGATGCTGCCAATGACTTAGATTATCTAGTAGTCATTATGAGTGAATATCCAAGTATGGAAATCTCTTTGGCATCTCATACCGATAGTCGAGGTAAATCAGATTATAATCGTTGGTTGTCTAGGAATCGGTCAAAATCAGCCAAGCAATATTTGATTGAACAAGGTATCGAACCTTTTCGTATCCATAAAGCCTTTGGGTTTGGCGAAACCCGTCCTATAAATGATTGTTATGATGGTGTGGAATGTTCGGAAGAGGAACACCAAAGAAATCGTAGAACCATGGTGACCATTGAAAAATTCAATCAAAATGTGCCTATCAAAACGATTGCTCAACCAAGAGTAATTGATAGAAAACCGGGGTTTTAAGTAGATATTGATTAGGTTCTCAAAGTACCTACGAATTCATTCGAACTGTACAGATAAAAATTAGAAAGAAGATTTATTAAAAACTAGACTATACTGTTTAGTTGGGATTATTTTATTTTCTCAATATTGCACTAAAATATATAAAACAAAAAGAGGTTCTAAAGCTGAAAACTTTTAGAACCTCTTTTATATTTTATATACAAATTTACCACTTACCATTTATTACTCTTTTCTACCAATCTGAAAAAGCTTTATTAAATATATCTTCCACGATTTGGTCAGTAATTGTTTCAATTAAATCATCTTGGATATCCAATAAATTGGTGTCACTTGGATAATCTTCAAAGAAACTAAATGACCTATTATCCCAACTCTTTTTAGGGTCATCATCCATGTTATTGGTATAAGTCACACTGATGGAAATATCCAATCGGTTAAAGGCAGTCGTTTGTCCTTCTTCGGGTGCTTGAGAAGTCACCGCATATCTTGTTATCGTCCCTTTGAAATCTACGTGAGGTTCATATTCTGTAAAAGTCAATTTCCCTTCGGTTCTTACTTTAGTTATTAATTTTTGAGTAAAATCTATGGCTAAAGTAGGCACCACATTCGGAGCAGTATTGTCAAATTCTTCAATATAAAAGGTCTGCATACCCGGTGGTATCCCTGCACTCTTAAAAGAATAGCAGCTATTCAAACCATAGGCTACTACTGCCAGAATAAACCATTTTGTATTTTTCATATGCCTGGATATTGATTATATGCTTACTAAAGACTGGATGCTAAATTCTGAAACTAACAAAGTTTTCATTCATCATTCCCTCCCCACCCGCTTCGCGGTTCATTCACTTGAAGGTCCACTGGACCTTCACCCTTCGGGAGCGCTCATTCAAACTACAAATCATACAATTGAATCTTCCGATACAAGGTTCGTTCAGAAATGCCCAACTCACTTGCCGCATCTTTTCTTCTATTTTTGTGCTTTTTTAGTGCTTTTTGTATCAATTCTTTTTCATTATCCGCCAATGACAAATTCTCTTCTACTTCTTCTGCTCGGTCATAATTGGAATTCGGTCGATTATTATCAATTAAAATTGGTCGGTCAGCCCCTCCGCTGTAAGGTCTTTCTCCCTCATTACCAATTACATAGTCATTATAATTTCGCTCCGATTCGGTTGGTCTAAAGTTATCAGTTGGGATAGAAGGTTGGGCTAATTGAGGTAAATTTGCCATATTTGGCATCTGCAAATCATTGGTACTGACTAACTCAACGACTAATCTTTTTAAGTCGTTAAGGTCTTGTTTCATATCAAAAAGGAGCTTGTATAATATCTCTCTTTCCTCCATGCTACCTGTACCGTCATTTCCTTTTCCTGAACCAATGCTTGGTAGGTTTCTATTTAAAATGGTTGGCATGTGGTCCACTAAATCCTCTGCTGTAATTAATTTTTCTTCGGAAATTACAGATAGTTGTTCCGATACATTTTTTAGCTCTCGAATATTACCTGGCCAAGTATAATTTTCAATTAATATCCTTGCTCTATCGTCAACTTGAATAGAAGTCGTGCGATACTTTTCAGCAAAATCTACTACAAATTTTCTAAATAATGGATAAATATCTTCCTGCCTTTCTCGTAATGGAGGAACAATAATAGGAACTGTATTCAATCGGTAATATAAATCTTCTCTAAATTTTCCTTTTTTAATTCTATCCTTTAAATCAACGTTGGTCGCTGCCACCACTCTAACATCTGTTCGCATGGTTTTGGAAGAACCTACTCTAATATATTCTCCTGATTCTAACACTCTAAGCAAAAAGGCTTGCGTTTCTAAAGGCAACTCTCCTATCTCATCCAGAAATATCGTGCCTTTATTATAGCTCTCAAAATACCCTTTTCGCTCTCCTGTCGCCCCCGTAAATGCTCCTTTTTCATGTCCAAACAACTCAGAATTGATGGTACCTTCTGGAATCGCTCCACAGTTTACTGCAATAAATTTTTCGTGCTTTCTTGGACTTAATTGATGAATTATTCTAGAAAAAACTTCCTTTCCCACCCCACTTTCCCCCATAATCAATGCAGACAAATCTGTAGGTGCTACCCGCATAGCGGTACTCAATGCTCGGTCTAAACCTTCTGTACGACCGATGATGCCATATCGTTGTTTGATGGATTGTAAGTTCATTAGTTTCTCATCTTTAATTTATGGAAGGGCTAATTTTTAGTGCCTCAATGCTGCTTACCTAAACAATCTCCCCTTTTAATGTAGCACTATTCGACTCGTTCACCTTCACGTAAGTATAATCTCCAGCTTTTAAGCCCTCTTTCTTAGGAAAAATAATCATCTTGTTCTGTGAATTTCTTCCTTTAAAATCTAAATCTGACTTTTTCGAATCTCCTTCGATTAAAACTTTAAAAGTCTTGCCCACATCTTTTGCATTCTCAATTCTAGAAATATCATTTTGCAACTCAATAATTTCTGTCAGTCTTCGCTTCTTTACTTCCAATGGAATATCATCTTCATATTTTCGTTCTGCCAATGTCCCCGGTCGCTCAGAATAAAAGAACATATAAGACATGCTATATTTTGCATAATTGATAATACTTAAAGAATCTTTATGCTCTTCTTCTGTTTCGGAACAAAACCCTGTAATTATGTCAGAAGAAATGGCACAATCTGGAATAATTTCATAGATTCTATCTACTTTCTTTTCGTACCAAGGTCGGTCGTAGGTTCGATTCATCTTTTTCAAAATCCGACTGTTCCCCGATTGAACAGGCAAATGAATATAATTACAGATATTTTCGAAATCGCGAATTGCATAAAGTACTTCGTCTGTAATATCTTTCGGATGTGAAGTAGAAAATCTAACTCTTAATTCTGGTGAAACTTCTGCAACCATTACCAATAATTGGGCAAAGGTTACTTTCTCCTTTGTCTCTGGATTCTCCCACTTAAACGAATCTACGTTTTGCCCCAATAACGTCACTTCCTTATAACCACGCTCTACTAAATTAGTTGCTTCTGCAACGATTGTAAAAGCATTTCGGCTCCGTTCCCTTCCTCTCGTATAGGGAACTACACAAAAAGAACACATATTATCACACCCCCGCATGATGGATATAAATGCGGAAACACCATTGGAATCCAACCGCATTGGACTGATATCTGCATAAGTCTCTTCTCTAGATAAAAAGACATTCACGCCTTTATTTCCGTCTTCTGCCCCTGCTACTAAGGCAGGTAAATCTCTGTAGGCATCAGGTCCAACTACAATATCTACCAGTTTCTCTTCGTCTAAAAACTTCTTCTTCAATCGCTCTGCCATACAGCCCAAAACCCCGACTAGCATACCCGGTCGTTGTTTCTTCACCTTATCAAATATGCGCAATCTTTTACGAACCGTCAATTCTGCTTTCTCCCGAATCGAACAGGTGTTAATCAGAATCAAATCTGATGCTTCCATGTTCCGAGTCGGACTGAAACCAGCCTCCCCTAAAATAGAAGCGACTATTTCACTATCACTAAAATTCATTTGACATCCGTAGCTTTCAATGTAGAACTTCTTACCGCCTTTATCTTCTTCTGTTTGGTAAAAAACTTCTCCTTGTTTTGCTTCGTCTATCTTTTTTTCTACGCCTTCTAAGGTTGGATTGTCATTATACATGTAATGCCAATTTAATTTGGTTGATTAATAACTGATTTTATAAAGACGAAAAATAATTCTCGTCACTTCAATTGCAATCGCAAAGATACAGTTTTTTAAAAGTTAATGTGACAATTTGGCAGTTAAAATTAGCGAATGATGCGTTAAAGTTGAGCGAAGAGGAAAGGGTATTAAATGAAAAGACCTTCCAGAACTTCAAGTTCTGGAAGGTCTAAGCTTTTGGAATAAAACCTAAGCACACGACCTATAAAGAAAATCCGTGTTAATCCGTTTAATCCTACTAGCATTGCCATCTAAAAAATCTCAAAGAGCTTTAGTAACCTAAACCAAATCAAACAAATCATTCACCCCCATCGTCCGGTCCACATTAAAAGCTTCGGCGTATTCCATCCCTGCTTTCCTACCATAAACTCGACCCACAGCCCGCATATAGTCCATAAAATCTTTCCCAGAAATAGGCGTACTTAATTCTTTATCTTCTTGGTCACTTATAAAAAACTGAGATTTAAAGGCGAGTATTAATTCAAATTTCTTCTCAAGTTGGTCTGTAATATCTACTACAAAATCAGGTTCTCTAGTGCGGTCTTGAATATAGTGATATAGCGCTTTGGGACGCCACCTTTCTTGCGTATCCCCTTGACTATCAAATGTTTCTACTTTCATTAAACCAGAATAAAAACAGGCATCCGCTACTAATTTAGCTGCTCTTCCGTGGTCTGGATGTCTATCAGAAAGTGCATTGGCTAAAATAATTCCTGGTTGACTTTCTCGAATAATGGGAATGATTTTTAAAATATTTTCTTTTGAATATTCAAAAAATCCGTCTGCCATACCTAAGTTTTTTCTAAAACTGGCCCCCATCATTTTAGCAGAGTTAGCAGCTTCGACTAACCGAAGTGGTCCACTTCCTCTTGTTCCCAATTCCCCTGCTGTTAAGTCTAGTAAACCTACCGTTTTGCCTTGCGCAATATGCTTTAATAATGTTCCACTACAAGATAATTCTATATCATCTGGATGTACACCAATCGCGAGTATATCTACTTTCATGTTTTTTATTTGGAGGCGGAAAAGCAAAAAAGCAGAAGGGCTGAGAGGCTAAGAAGCAAAACGCCCAACCTCTCCGCCTTTCAGCCCTTTCGCCTATCAGCCTACTTCAGTAATTTATCAATCGCTTTTTTGATTTTGTCTGAATCAGGTTTGGTAATGGAATAAAAATAATCCACCACTTTTCCTTCTTTATCTATCAAATATTTGTGAAAATTCCATTTTGGGGTAGAATTGACGGCTCCGTTTTCTTTTTTAGAACTCAAAAACTGAAACAATTCACTTTGTTTGCTACCCTTTACATGACTTTTTTCAAAAAGTGGAAAGGTGGTCTTAAAGTTTAGCTCACAAAAATCTTGTATTTCGATTCCATCTAAAGGTTCTTGGCCTCCAAAATCATTTGATGGAAATCCTAATACTTCTACCCCCTTGTCTTTATATTCCCCATACAAAGCCTCCATTCCTTTCAATTGTGGAGTAAACCCACATTCGGAAGCGGTATTGACAATCAATAAAACTTTGCCTTTGTAATTTTCTAAGCTAACGGTTTTTCCATTAACATCTTTTGCAGAAAACTGATATATATTTTTCATAAAAATTATTTTGTTCCTTGTAATAACCTAATTAGGTATAAGAATGTTTTAACATCGTAGAGTAAAAGTAGAAAATTTGTCCTATAGATGTATTTGGTTGGTGCAACCACACAAGATTATCCCTAGAGACATAAATTTTGATTTAAAAATATACAAAACCAATCGCTCTTTTTCAAAAAATTTCTATTTTGCACCGATTTTTAAAAGTTCACCTTCTTTATAAATTTAGCTCCATGTTTTTAATCAAAAACGCTACTATTATTGACCCAAATTCCAAACATAATGGAAAAAAGGTAGATATTTTGATTAATAAAGGAACGATTAAAGAAATTGGTAAGAACCTATCTGCTGGTAAATCTGCTAAATTAATTGAAGGAAAAAAATTACAAGTCTCTCCTGGTTGGCTAGATATTGGCGCACAAGTTGGCGAACCTGGTTTTGAGCAGCGAGAAGACCTTGCCTCCGTATCAGCAGTAGCGGCGGCGGGTGGTTTTACTGCTTTAGCTTGTTTTCCCAATACTGCTCCACCTATTCATTCTAAATCCGAGGTTAGTTTCTTAAAAAATAATACGCAATTAGTTGATTTCTATCCAATTGGGGCAGTGTCTCGCGATTGTGCTGGTGGAGATTTAGCAGAAATTTACGATATGGCAAAAGCAGGTGCAGTCGCTTTTTCTGACGGCGCTAAGTCTATTGCTTCAGCAGGACTGATGAAACGAGGCTTGCATTATGTAAAAGGTATTGATGGTTTATTAATCAATCATCCGCATGATGTGTCGCTTGGCAAAGGTGGGCAATTGCACGAAGGAGAGATTAGTACTAAATTAGGTATGAAAGGCATCCCTGCCCTATCGGAAACCTTAATGTTAAAAAGAGATTTGGATTTATTGGAATACACGGACTCTAAATTGCATGTTCATAATATTTCAACTGCGGAATCGGTAAAATTAGTTAAAACTGCAAAGGCTAAAGGATTAAAAGTAACTGCATCGGTGTCTATTATGCAGCTCATATACACCCATGAAGCTTTAGAAAGTTTTGACCCAAATTTTAAAGTCAACCCTCCACTTAGAGAGAAAAAAGATGTCAAAGCACTTTGGAAAGGCGTTCAAGATGGAACTATTGATATCGTAAATTCCAATCATACGCCATTAGAAACAGAGGCTAAAAAATTAGAGTTTGTCTATGCGGATTTTGGTGTTACTGGTTTACAAACTGTTTTCCCCTTATTGAATACGCATTTTGGTGACACACTTACTGCTGAAAAGCTGGTTAATTTATTAGCTATTCAGCCAAGAAAAATATTAAACCTACCTATTCCTTCTATAGCTGAAGGAGCAACAGCTAATCTTACTATTTTTGACAATACAACTGAATGGACTTTTACTAGAAAAGAGGTACAATCAAAATCCTTTAACTCTCCTCATATTGGCACTAATTTTAAAGGACAAGTCTTAGGTATTATTAATGGTAATTATGCGAACCTCTAATCAATAATTCTTTTCTCCTCAACTCCATTATTCCCTTTTCTTCTTGCTGTTTTTCTACAATTTCTAGCATTTCATCTAAGAAATTGCAAATTCTTCCTTTTTTGTCTCACCTTTATTGTATTACTTTATTCATTAACAAACTTAAACCAACTTTTTATGGCGAATTTCGATGAAAATACAGACATTATTGAACAGGCTGATGTTCCTTTTATTAGTACCGCAATTAAATATGGATTAATTGGTGGTGGATTATTAACTGCTTGGACCTTACTTGCTGGTATATTCGGCTTGATAGCCAGTACAAGTTTAAATATGGTTGCTGGACTTGTTATATATATCGGTATAGTATATGCTGCTATTAAACACCATAGAGATGGCCAACTTGGTGGATATATTTCCATGGGTAGAGCATTTGTTGTAGGTCTAGTCACTTGTTTAATCATGGGAATAATAGGAGGTATTGCCAATTATGTCTATATGAATTTTATTGACCCAGGGGCTGTAGACGAAATAATAGCAGCAACAACTGAAATGATGGAAGGCTTTGGCCTAAATGAAGAACAAATGGAAGAAGCCATGAAAGGAGTAGAAGATGGATTTACTTTTGGAAAATTAATGTTAAATAATATTATTTCCTCTGGTGTCTTTGGTGCAATAATTTCTGGTATTACAGGGGCAATCATGAAAAAAGAAGCTCCAATGGTTTAAACCATTCACAGAAACCTTTAAATTTTAAATACGTAACTCTTTCAAGGATAAGTTCTTTGGAAGAGTTATTTTTTTTAGGTTATTTTGAGGAATATTTTAAATAATCTATTGATGGAAAATAATCACGCCATAAAGTTTGGCATCTTCGCAGGTTTAGGAACTGTTGTTTTTTTATTTCTTTTTTATTGGATTGAAAAAACACTTATGCTAAGCCCTAGTGTAATTTGGAGTACTATTTTTTTATACCTGATTGGTATGTATATGGCAGCAGTGGAGGTAAGAAAGGAAAATGAGGGCTATATAGACTTCAGAACCGCACTTAAAGCAGCTTTTCTAGTTTGGGCAATTGCCAATGCTATCTACCATGCCTATAGCTATTTGCTCTACAATTTTCTTGATAAGGACATGATAAATGTACAGAAAGCGTACGTTAGTGACCAGATGAAAGAAATGGATGGATTAATTAGTGAAGACTATTTAGAACAGATAAACCAAAATATCGAAATTTTGAGTTATGATTTATCTACGGTAATTTCTACTTACGCTTCTTCCTTAATCATGGGGTTTTTAATTGCTGCTATTATTGCCAGAATGGTAAGAAGAAAACCGACTTTTGAAGCAAAATAAAGAAAAGAATATTTTTGAGA
Organism: uncultured Saprospiraceae bacterium; assembly: GCA_937974625.1. Taxonomy (GTDB): domain Bacteria; phylum Bacteroidota; class Bacteroidia; order Chitinophagales; family Saprospiraceae; genus JAFMDF01. The sequence continues at coordinate 3,012 of CALJVJ010000063.1, read as the reverse complement.
GTTAAAACGTTTTAATAATAATAAATGGAGTAAACCCTCCATTTCCATCACGAACCACTATTAAATGCTTGATATTTCCATTGTAGTTCCCGTCTATGACGAAGAAGAATCCTTACCTGAATTAGAATCTTGGATTAGAAAAGTTATGGTAGCCAATAAATTTCGTTACGAAATCATCCTAGTTGATGATGGTAGTAATGATAGTTCTTGGAAAGTTATCGAATCGCTCGTTGAGTCCAATCCATCTGTCAGAGGAATTAAATTTCGCCGTAATTACGGTAAATCGGCTGCACTTAATACAGGTTTTGGGGTCACTAAAGGAGATGTCGTCGTCACCATGGATGCAGACCTCCAAGATAGCCCAGAAGAGGTGCCTGAACTGCATCGCATGATTATGGAAGATGGCTTTGACTTAGTGTCTGGCTGGAAAAAGAAAAGACATGATCCGCTTTCCAAAACTATTCCTTCTAAGTTTTTTAATGGCATTACGCGTTATGTCAGTGGTATCAAATTAAATGATTTCAACTGTGGTTTGAAGGCTTATAAAAACGCAGTGGTGCATAGTATTGAGGTCTATGGTGAAATGCATCGCTATATTCCTGTAATTGCTAAATGGGCTGGTTTTAATAAAGTTGGAGAGAAAGTCGTCCAACACCAAGAAAGAAAATATGGAGTTGGTAAATTTAATGGCTGGTACCGAGGGGTTAAAGGGTTATTAGATTTAGCTTCTATTATGTTTGTCGGTAAATTTGGCAAACGCCCCATGCACTTTTTCGGTCCTATTGGAGTTATTATGTTTTTGGTTGGTTTCTTTTCTGCCTTTTATATTGGTGCAGTAAAATTATATAGACTGAGTCAAGATATACCACAAGCTTTAGTAGTAGAAAACCCTTGGTTTTTTATTGCTTTGACAAGTATGGTCATTGGCACCCTACTCTTTATGGGCGGATTTTTAGCAGAATTAATGTCTAGAACAGCGACTGATAGAAATAGTTATTTAGTTGAAAAACGTATCGGTAACGGCGATGCGGTAAACTCTCTTTAAAGTGGTAAGTGGTGAGTGGTAAGTTGTAAGTGGTAAGTTGTAAGTTTTGTACTACTTACAACTAACCACTTACAACTTATCAAACGCCTAAATAATTATCTGGACGTATTACCTTCAATTCTGCCTTTATAGTATCACTCACCGCTAGTCCATCAATAAATTCGTGGATTTCTGCTTGATTGATAGATGCTTTTCCTCTCGTCAATTCTTTTAATGCTTCGTAGGGTTTTGGATAACCTTCTCTTCTCAAAACGTTTTGAATCGCTTCTGCGACTACCATCCAATTATTATCCAAATCTGCTCTAAATTTTGCTTCATTTAATAATAATTTACCCAATCCTTTTTTGATAGATTGAAAGGCAATAATCGTATGTCCGATTGGTACACCCACATTTCTCAAAACAGTACTATCTGTCAAGTCTCTTTGCATTCTTGAAATCGGTAACTTATCGGCTAAATGCCCAAAAATGGCGTTGGCTAAACCTAAATTTCCTTCTGCATTTTCAAAATCAATTGGGTTTACTTTATGTGGCATCGCTGATGACCCTACTTCTCCTTTTATGACCTTCTGCTTAAAATATTCCATGGAAATGTACGTCCAAATGTCTCTACACATATCTACCAAAATGGTATTTATTCGCTTCATTCCTTGATATAAAGCGGCTTCATTATCATAATGCGCTATCTGGGTGGTGTATTGAGAACGGTGCATTCCCAAATGATTTTCTACAAAATTATCGCCGAAAGCAGGCCAATCAATGGAAGGATAAGCTACGTGATGGGCATTATAATTTCCTGTTGCTCCACCAAATTTGGCTTCAAAAGGGACTTGACCTAATAAAGCTAATTGCGTTTTTAATCGCTCTACAAATACTAAAATTTCTTTGCCTAATCTAGTTGGGGAAGCTGGCTGTCCGTGCGTTCTTGCCAACATGGGTATGTCTTTCCAATCTGCTGCTAAACCCGATAATATTTGAATAATCTCTTCAAGGGCTGGTTTGTAAACGTTTTCCATCGCTAATTTTGCCATCAATGGATTAGCTGTATTATTAATATCTTGCGAGGTCAACCCAAAGTGGATAAACTCTTTAACAGGGGCTAAACCTATTTCATCAAATTTATCTTTAATAAAATACTCAACCGCCTTTACATCATGATTGGTTACGCGCTCTGTAGCTTTAATCTCCTCCGCATCTGCCAAACTAAAATTTTGTACAATCGCATCTAAAGCTGCCAAATGTCGTTCGTCCACTGCCTTCAACTGTGGCAATGGAATATTAACTAAGGCTTTAAAATACTCTACCTCTACAAAAACTCGATATTTTATCAAGGCAAATTCTGAAAAGTATCCTTGTAAATCTTTTGTTTTTGCGGCATATCTTCCGTCTATTGGTGAAATTGCTGTTAGCATATTAGGTGATTGATTTTGAATGAAGCCGCAAAAGTACCCTTTTCATCAGCAAAATCAAGTTATTTCTTACAAAAAAAGCCTTCAGCTTTGTACAAAACTGAAGGCTTTTTTAGCTATTTTTTTGGTAATTATGCCAATGCCGTCGGTGTATTAAAACTCATCGGTGGCATTTGCTGATTGTCTTTATCTTTTATAGAACCATGTTGGTTTTCAAATTTTCTAACATTATCCGCTAATGCACTTAATAATCGCTTAGCGTGGGTCGGTGTCAAAATGATACGAGACTTCACTTTTGCTTTTGGCACATTTGGCACCAATCGTACAAAATCCACCACAAACTCTGTTTGTGAATGTGAGATGATAGCTAAATTAGAATAAATGCCTTCTGCCACTTCTTCTGGTAATTCTATATTCAGTTGATTTCCTTTTTTCTTTTCTTCTGCCATAATCGAAATATTTATTAATTTCTAAAATTGATAAGTAGTGTTAATACAATACCCTAATAATACGCTTGCAAACATAATAATGTTTTCTAACTACCAGAATACTTTGTCGC
>CALJVJ010000062.1 GCA_937974625.1 uncultured Saprospiraceae bacterium | reverse complement strand
AAGGAGACTACGGTTTGGAATTGACCATAGGCACAAAAAAAAAGATTGTTTTAAGTGTCAAGAATAGAGTAGAGGTGGAGCGAATGATGAAAAAATATAGCAAGTAAGCAGTAAACCATAGGCAGATTTTATCTGCTGAATATCCTTTACTGCCTGCTATTTACTTCTTCGGCAAAACCTCCGTTTGTTCTCCAAAATATTGCACGAACTTTTGCATATCAGTAGCTAATTGCTGATTTTGAGTAGCTTTAAAGTACGTATCCGCTAGGCCTCTTAGCGTCTGAAAGAAAAATCTATCCATTTCATTCACCTGCATATCTTTTGTCCACAAATCCATTTTTAAGGTATCTCTGGAGTCTTTATCGAAGATGGATAAGAGAAAGGCTTTTGCTTCAGTGGAGGTAGGACCATTTGGACCACCTTCTGCTTGCCAATCGATTCTCATCGGAATTTTATCTTTCCCTAAGCCGATTTTTAATTTTATTTCTGAGGTCTTATCTACTGCTGACATGGATTGAGTTTATAGGTTGGTTATCTTATAAAAGAAGGAGACTCCAGCATGGAATCTCCTTCTTAGTTCTATTTTATTAAGCTTTGCCTACGCAAAATAATCTTTCATTCGTTCAAAAAAGCTCTTTTCACTTTTGCCCGGTGTTGGGTCAAAATTAGTCATGCCTTTCATTTTTTCTAGTAAGGCTCGGTCTTCATCAGTCAACTTTTTAGGTGTCCAGATATTCACATGAATCAGTTGGTCACCTGTTCCATAACTTTGTACAGAGGGTAAACCTTTGCCTTTTAAACGGAACATCTTACCTGCCTGTGTGCCAGGTGGTACTTTTATCTTTACTTTGCCTGTTAGGGTCGGCACTTCAAAAGAAGTCCCTAATGCTGCATCTGCAAAATTTAGGTATAATTCAAAAACCACATTCATACCTTCTCTAGATAAGAATTCGTGATTTTTTTCTTCAATATTTATCAATAAATCTCCCGGAGGACCTCCTTTTAATCCTTTGTTTCCTTTTCCTCGCATAGACAATTGCATGCCTTCTTCCACGCCTGCAGGAATTTCAATTTCTATCATTTCGTCACCATATACTCGTCCATCTCCTTGACATTTACCACATTTTGCAGTGACTTCTTGTCCTGAACCATTACATGTTGGACAGGTTGTTGTCGTTTGCATTTGCCCTAAAAAGGTACTTCTTACTTGACGTACATATCCTGACCCTTTACAACTTCCACAAGTTTTAACGGAACTGCTGTCTTTTGCTCCACTACCACTACAAGTGGTACAAACCGTTTGCTTTTTGACCTTTATTTTTTTGGTGACGCCATTCGCAATCTCCTCTAAAGTCAAGGCAACTTTGATACGCAAGTTGGTTCCTTTCTGACCTCTTGGCCTTGCTCCAGCTCCGCCTCTACCTCCACGACCTCCACCAAAGAAGGATTCAAATGGACTATCATCAAATATATTTCCAAATTGAGAGAAGATATCATCCATAGACATACCTCCACGGCCTCCGCCACCAAAACCACCTTGTCCCATACCCGCATGACCAAATCGGTCGTATCGAGCTTTTTTGTTTGGGTCATTTAATACCTCATAAGCTTCTGCCGCCTCTTTGAACTTCTCCTCTGCCTCTTTATTGTCAGGATTTTTATCAGGATGATATTTGATAGCTAGTTTACGATATGCCTTTTTTAATTCTTTAGCATCCGCCGATTTCCCTACTCCTAATACTTCGTAATAATCTCTTTTTGCCATTTTTATTTATTTGGAGGTTTAGAGGTTTAAATGTATAAAGGGTTGACCTTTGTGGTATACCTATGCACCTGTAAACCTATATACCTTTTACTTCCCTACCACCACTTTTGCGTGGCGAATGATTTTATCTTTTAATTTATAGCCCTTTTCGATGGTGTCAATGACTTTGCCCTTCATTTCTTCCGTGGGCGCTGGAATTTCTGTAATAGCTTCGTGTAATTCTGGGTCAAAAGCTTCTCCAGTAGATTCCATGGATTCTAAACCTTTACTATTCAGAATATTGTAAATTTTGTGATATAATAATTCTATACCTTCAGAAAATTTTTCTTCTGAATCAGGAGAATCAGCTGATTTCTTTGCCCTGTCAAAATCGTCCAAAACTGGCAATAAAACTGACATAGTGTCTTGTGCTGCCGTTTTCATCATGTCTAACTTTTCTCGAACACTTCTTTTTCTGAAATTTTCAAACTCGGCATAGACCCTTAAATATTTGTCTTTTAGCTCTCCAACCTGCTGTTTTAGCTCTACTATCTCCTCTTCTGCTGTCAATTCAGCTTTTTCTTCTTGATTTTCAGTAGCTTTTTGGTCCTGCTGTGGCTCAGCAGTAGCGGTATTCGCTTCGTTTTCTGCTATTGTTTCTTCTTTTTGCTTCTTTTTCTTTGCCATTATCTCTTTAATTTTTTTAATCACTATTATGAGTTATATAAATTGAGCCGCAAAAATACGTTTCTTTCACTAAAACTTAGTCAATTACTTTGCCATTGAGAAAAATAAGCCATTTTGACAGGAATGCGCAAGGTTGGAAAGTGTTACTTAGAAATGAAAAATAAATAACTTTAGCCAAGCTACTTGTTCTTTAGTCTTCTAATTTCGTTAAAAATACCTGCCTCTGTCGGCAGGCAGGCTAGCCATAGCGGTGCTATGTCTGGAGGCACCCCATCCGTAAACGGTTCATTCGTTTTACGAATTCATGCCTCATTAGAAAACAAAATAACTGCATATCATGGTCTAACTTATTTAATTTTCATTTCTTAGAACAGTATTTAAGCAAATTCAAGGTAGATTTTTAGGTATGAATGGTACTTAATCTATTGGGAGTAAGTTATTTGGGGACTATACAAACTCAAGCAAGCCTACTATTTTTTAAGCTATGTTGAGATGCAAACACCTTATTTATTGCTTTAATCTTTTGGTAAGAAAAATATCTAAAGCTTCAATAGATTGATTGACTCCTATAATTACCCCATTTTCATCTAGTAAAAATTTTGAGGGTACTTGCTTAACGCCAAATTCACTAGCAATTGGAGCATTGATGAATTTAAAACTTGTTGTCAAATCAACCATATGGTATTTCCATGGCATACCAATTCGACTAATTGCTTTCTTCCAACGGTTTTCATCTCTTTCTATCGCCACACTTAATAAGGTCAATCCATCTGCATTCTCAAATTGCGCATCCTTGTATTTTTCATTAAGCATTTTGATGCCGGGCATTTCTACCATACATGGGCCACACCAACTTCCCCAAAAATCAACTAAAACATATTTTCCCTTTAAGTCTTTCAAATCAAAATCTTCTCCATTCATTAATTTACCACTGATTTTTGGCGAGTTTTCACCATTGACAACTTTAGGCTGCATGTAGAATTGTCTACCTAAATAAACCAAAACTAAAAGGATTAAAAACAGTAGGAATTTATTAAATTTCATGATTGTTTTTTCTTTGTTACTTAAAATATCAGTCCAAAAACGACTAACAAAGTAAATAGATAGTAATGAAGTTGTTGAAAAACTATTTAATCTCCTAGAAAAGCCATAAAATTAATTTTGAGAACCGTTTTTCTGACTTTTCTATCTCAAGCAATAATTCTTAACTTCAAAATAACTATAAAAGAAATGATTCGGTTGTTATTTTAAAGCATAGATGGGTAAAAATAATCAAAAGCAGTAAAAATTGTCTTTGTTGCGATGTAAATGATACTAGAATCATTTGGCTACTAGATTTAAGTTAGGAACATGTAAAGAATAAGTTGTAACAAAGGTGAGGAACTATTTTTTCTTTAGTCAAGGCATGAAGAAGCAAAGCTTCTGAACCGCAAAGCGGATGGGATGCTAAACCTCAAACTGTTATAAGTTATTTTTTTCACGTTCCTTAGTCATCTTAACTAGCGCAATTATCTTGTAAACGACAAAAGGGCTACCTCCTAAGAAGTAGCCCTTTCGAAAAGAAAAGTAGTTTACTCGTTTATTATAATCCGTTAACGAATTTAGTCAACCTTCCTTTTAAGTTGGCAGCTTTCTTGTTGTGCCAAGTGTTTCTTTTTGCTAATCTATCAATCATAGAAATTACTTTAGGCAAAAACTTTTCAGCATCTGCTTTATCTTCAAGTTCTCTCAATGTTCTGATAGCTGTTCTAGTTGTTTTTTTGTAAAAACGGTTAGCTACACGCTTTTTAGCGTCCTGTCTGATTCGCTTTTTTGATGATTTATGCTGTGCCATAAAATATTATGATTTTAAACTTTTTTACTATTTTTTGAAATTGGAGTGCAAATGTATAACTTTTCTTTTAAAAAGGGAATATTAAAAAGAAAATATTTCTGCTTTTTAAAGGTATTTTATGTGTTTAAGTGAATTATAGGTGTAGATACTTGCCTTTTGTACTTTTGACCTGAATATTTGTTAGTGATTTTTGCTTAACACTAAAATTAAATTATAATGGTTGTGAGAACTGAAGTTCTTATTTTCAGGGGGTAGATGACTGAAAGCTTCCCTTAAATTCCTATATGATTTTCGTAATTACCATCAGCTTTAGGGCTTTGTACTCTAAATGAATTTTAAGACCTTTTCTTAGATATAGAATAATTCGCCATTATAAAAACCATATTGCCTTCGGATATGCTTCATTATTAAGTTATCATCTTGTAATATATTACGCCCAAATTTCTTTACTCCTATATTTTATAAACCCACAACTTAAACTGCTTATTTAATCAAATAAAATTTTAAAATGAAAATACTACGACCTATTATCTTGATTTGTTTAACATTTTTTTCTTGCTCAAATATTTTTGGACAGTTTATAAACTCCGAACAAGAGAGCAGTATGGAACATTCGGGTGGAGTGATTGTATCGGCTAGTCATAATTTGGATACCACTTTTAATGGAGGTACTGGTTTAGCACAAGCTGGTTTTTTTTTAAGTTCAGGACTACCTTGGGGGGCAGTCCAGCAAAGTGATGGAAAAATTGTTGGCTTTCATGAATGGGGCCTTGTTCATCTAGTTAGATTTAATATGGATGGAACAATTGATACTACTTTTGAAAAAAGTATGTTTGCTGGAAGAGCTCGCTCCCTTACAGTTGCTCCGAATGATGAAATGTATATTTCTTCGAATGGAGAAATCTCTAAGATGAGTCCGAATGGAAAATTTGAAACTTTTAGTAGTAATGGTAGTGAATTTAGTAGTAGTATGCCAGGTAGAATTTATAGTACAAGTTTACAAGCAGATGGAAAAATTTTGGCTACGGGTACTGATGAGTCTCAATCACAATTTACAATGGGAAGATTTAATGTAGATGGTACTTTAGATAGTACTTTTAATGAGGATGGCATATTTACCTTAGATTTAACCGAGGAAACAGAATGGGGAAGAGATATTCAAGAACTCTCGGATGGAAGTATTATGCTTCAAGGATGGACTAAAAATTCTAGGGGCAATACAAGTAATGTACTAGTTAAAATGGATGGAAATGGTGTTATAGATTCTACTTTTGGTATAAATGGCATTCGAATTTTGGAAATAGGTATCCAAGACCAAAGTGTTGGTTTTCATGAATTTGAAAACGGACAAATTTTAATGGCTGGAAGGGCTACTTTTAATTCTTCCCGTGAAATTTTTATAGCAAAGTTAAACTCAGATGGTTCCTTCAATGAGGCTTTTGGGGAAAATGGAGTAGTTTCTTGGCTGCAAACAAATTCTTCTAGATTCCTTGCTCAGATAAATTCCCGCTCTTTTATCTATTCTGAAAGTGATCATAAAATTATTGTCAATGGTGATTTTGTAAGAGATGGTTTAAGCAATCAGGCTGGAGCAGTTATGCGATTTAATGCCGATGGCTCGTTGGATGAAAATTTTGGCGATAATGGAATGGGCTATGCTGAATTAGGAGATTCTTCCTCATTTGGATTTACTACTATTTTTGCCGATGATGATGGAAATATCAGACAATTGGGATCTTGCTATAACGGTACAAGTAAAGATATAGTTATGGTCAAGTATTTAAGTAATAGTGTTATTAGTAGTTTGTCTCCTATCATTTTAGATGATGAGCCAATTAGTATTTATCCTAATCCAGTAAGAGACCAAGTTAATTTAGTCTTTTCATTGAAAAAAGCTCAAAATTTAGACATCTATTTAACGAACATGAATGGACAGATTATTAATAAATTCTACCAGAATCAGAAGTTTACAGAAGGAAAACATCAACTTTCTTTAACCTTACCTCATACTTTAACCCCTGGAAATTATTATATAACTTTTTATCAAGGAGATAACCCTATCGCACTGAAAATGATGAGGTTGTAATAATGCCTAACTGTATTTGACGAAATAATGGCGCACTCAATTTTTGGATGCGCCATTTTATTTTTGGTTGATTCGTAAATTGTTGGTTCGCTCGATTATCTTTTCTTGCCAAGATTTATTTAAATTTTAATCATTACTTTTATTACTTCTAATCAATAAGAATTCTTTACCACTTGCTTCTGCTCTTTCAATATGTTCCTAACAGTTTACTTGCTTTATTTTAAATATGTAATGTAACTAATGTATTTTTTAGGAAAGGTATTTGTAATAAATTGAATGATAGCGACTCATTAAAATATTAGTTATTGAAGATGTATCCCTCCTTCCTCAATTAATTTTTTAACTAGATATGGATTACCTAAAAGATGACTCATTATTTATTACACTTTAAGAATTGGATAACTAAGGTTGGATTTGAGGAAAATAAAACTGAAATCTATAATGCCAAGGCAAGAATCTTCACTTACATGATGTGCCTTGTATTATTCATTCAGCTTTTACTCTTCATAGCAGAATTGGTGACAATGGATTTAACAGGAATTGCCATAACTTCCTCTTTTATTTCATTTGGACTAGTCCTTTTAGCGATACACCATTTTAAAGGATTAAATGTTGCGGCACCTATTTTTAATATATTATATTCCACAATAATGGGGCTTTATCTGATTACAGTAGGGAAAGGAGATGGGATAGAGTATAGCTTTTTTATATTTATGGCATCCTCCGTAATTTTTCAAAAAAAGTTCATTACTAAATTTCTTCTAGTTTTTTATTGTATCCTTTTATTTATTGCTGCTAATATTTATCTCGCATTTAACGAACCTTTGCTAATTAGGCCCAAAGAGCAAAGCGACGAGATAGCAGTTTTCGTTACCGCGGCAATCTGTTTCTTTTGTATTATTTACATCTTTAATAAAGAGTTAGAAAAGTATTTTAATAAATCAAGAAATTTGGTGGTTTCTTTAAAACAACAGAATAACACCCTAACACAGTTGAATGAGGAATTAGAAAGGTTTGCTTTTATTGCCTCTCATGATTTGAAAACTCCTTTGTTAAATATTATCAATTTTTCTGACTTATTGAAAAAGAAAATTAACGGAACAAATGACAAAGATGCTCAAAAGTATATTTCCTTTATCTCGGATGGGGGGCATAGGATGAAAAATTTAATAGAGGATTTATTAGAATACACAGAATTTACCCAAAAAGAACAGCAGCCCGAGGTTAAGAAAGAAAGAATAGACCTTCATGCAATCGTAAAAGAAATAGAATCCTCCATTTCATCTACTTTAATTAATCGAAACGCAGTTATTGAACTTGTTGGAAATCTTCCAAAAATAAACTGGATTAGGTTCAAAATTTTTATTCTGTTTAAAAATATTATTGAAAATGGAATAAAATATAATAAATCTGCTCATCCAATCATCAAAATATCCTCAAAACAAAGCCCTAATCACTTTTCCATCTCTTTTGAAGATAATGGGATTGGGATAAAAGAGGAATTTCAAAGCCAAATCTTTGGTTTATTCAAAAGACTTCATGGGCATGCTGAATTTGAAGGTTCTGGCTTAGGGCTGGCTACTTGTAAAAAAATTGTAGAAGAACTTGGTGGTCAGATTTATGTTGAAAGTGAAGTTGGTAAAAAAACTATTTTTATTATTGATTTACCGCTAACCCGCCTTGCTGATTATAAACCTAAGTTTCAAACTCATCCTTTAGTATTGCAGAATTGAAGCTAATGGTCAATTTCTAATTTTTCTTTGAAAAACTTATCTCTGATAATACGAATTTTTACTACTAATTTAGTAAGGGAAAAAAGCGTAACCATATAATTCCTATATGGTTACGGCTTGAAAACTCTCTCAATACTTTTTTCTTATTTTTCTTGAAAGTGATAATAACTCGGATTACCAGCATTTGTTTTTAAACCTATTTTTAATTACAAAAACACTTTTTTTATTTTCTTCTTCTTATTCAATTGCCGATAAAAACTATTCATATAGACTTTCATATTAACTTTACTTCTTCTCGTTAAGTAGGGACAATCGTTGAAAGTTGATAGACAATCCTGTTTTAATCCTTGAAATTTTTGCGCTGTTTCCTCTAAAGCAATTTTAGAAGAAAATCGACCTACACTAAATCGCTCGGTAAAATCTTTTTGGCCATAATCCGGATTTAATCGAGCATAAGAGGGAAATACTATAGCGGACATATCAAAATCATAAGGCACTACTGTTATCTCTTTTTTATTTGGTATCTCTACTAATTTAATATTTCGCTTTAACTCAATATGCCAATCTAAATTACCAATCATATAGTTGAATAGCATTGCGTCTTGGTGACTAGTTGCCTCTAGTTGGGTAGGCGTTAATCCGTACTTATCTACAAGCTTTCCGCCCAGACGATGCGCCATTTCATTATTATTCTCTATTAAAAATCCAAACCGTTCTGTTTGAATGGCTTTATTTCTAGTATTTATGTAGATTATTTTTACTAAATGAACCCTAAAACTATTAGGTGTTACCTGATTATATAGCTTATAAGTCCAGTACTCCTTTAATAAAACTTGTTCCGCATTTTCATTTTCAACACAATGCGTTACTAGTTTTAATTTATCAAAAGCATTATTTAGACCCATGGAATCTAAATCTTTATCATTAAAATTTAAGCGCAATGGTGGTACTTCGCAATATTTTCTTCGATAGACTCCTCTAGTTTTTATCTTGATACCTAATTCTTTGGTTGTTCCATCAGGATTAGTAATGGTTAATTTTGCTTTCTGCTCAGCTGTTAATTTTTTATTATTGAACAAAGAATCAAAATCAGCTTCTATTGTTAAATGACTAATACTATCCTTTACAAATTTTTTAAAAATGGTAAGATTAGAATCTACAGGATTAGCAGTTCCAATTATAGGAAGGCAAAATAATAGGATTCCTATATAGGTGAGTTTATTTTTTTTTGTTTCTCTCATAGTTGCACTTTTTTTAAGAAGAGTAGAGAGAAGGAACTTCCTTCTCTCTCTTTCTTAAGTGATTTGGGGTTATTCGCTTTTATATCAAGCGAGTCTAAAAGATAACTCATGCACTAAAAACTTAGAATTTGGTTTACTACTATTTAGCTTTTAGTTGGGGTGCACAAGTATCTATGTTTTCTCAGTTATGTTTAGGGTCACTAAATTTGGAAGTTGTTTAATAGCCAATTAGCAGAGAGCGAAGGAGTCATGGGGTTTTGGTGTATAGGTTTAATGAAGCCTTTTTTAACTAGCTTACGCTAAAGTTTATGGTTTTTGACGCCCAGCTCTCTGCTAAATAGCTATTGGTTTTAATCAGGAGAGAAGGTTGATTTTTACAACACTTCTCTCTTTTGGATATACTTTGGGGTATACAGGTTTTTGGTTTTTATATTTAAGAAAAACAATCTGATGGATTTCGATTTGAGTAACCTACAATTCTTTCACTTTTGAATAAGTTTTGTCGGTTAATCAGTGATTCCTTGTAATTATAAATGGTGATAGTAAAAAAGTATAACAGTCGTTTTCGAAATATCTTTTGTCGTTCTTGATTGCAAGATAGGAGGAAGAAAGGAAGGTTCAATGCGGTTTTCTCCGAAGAGTAGGGTAGACTTTCCGAAAGTAGGTATATGACTTCCGAGAAAATTTTGGATTAGGTAATTTTGGAGTTTAGGTAAAAGCTAGGACTAGGTACCTATGGTTAATTCGTTGAATTTCAGTAGTTGACGCAGTTTGATTATTAGTGGTTTCTTAGGTTATGACCATAGCTTAAATCAATTTGATTCGTTGGGAGAAGGCCTCTTTGTAAGATTTGCCAATAGGAATCAGTTTTTTAGACACCATTATATGGGTTTCTCCGACTTCATCAATTTGTGGAAGACTAACGATATAAGACCGATGAATGCGAAAGAATTGCCCACCATCTAATTTCTCAGCAAAGACTCTTAGTGGCATAGACAGCAAGTATTCTGTCTCCGTTGTTTGGATTCTGCAATAGCTACGCTCTGCTTCAATGTATAATATATCTTTTAAGAATAGTTTGACCATTCGATTTTTATGGCGGACAAAAATGCGGTCGGTTAAAATAAAAGGGGCAGGTTCTGTTCCTGCTTGAGTTGTTTTTTCAACTACTTCAGTAGTAGTTTGTTGGTCAAGGGACATTCGACCAATGGCTAATTCAATGGCTCTTTGTAAATCTAACTTTTTATAGGGCTTGGAAATAAAGGCATGTGGGCGCGTATGTTTGGCACGTTCAAAGGTATGTTCATCTGCATTGGCTGTTAGGTAGATGATAGGAATATTTATTCCCGCAGTTTGTAGTTGAGTAGCAGTTTCAATACCATCCATACTGCCTTTGAGATTAATGTCAAGTAGTAGTAAATCTGGTGGAGACTGTTGGCAATGTAGATTTACCTCTTCACCTCTCGGAATAATTCCGGCAACTTCATAGCCTAATTGGGTTAGGTGTAAAGATATTTTTGCAGCAATTATCATTTCATCTTCAACTATCAATATTTTGAGCTCTGCCATTTTGTAATTGTTTGTTGGGGGCTAATGTATTTATATTCTTTATTTATAAAAGCTTCTATAGTCAGGAGTATTTAACTTCTATGGATTTAATTTAAAATCAAAAATAAAAGTTGTCCCTTTTTCAATTTTTTCCGTAAGTGTTCCATTTAACTGTTGAGTTAAAAGCCGAATTAATTGCGACCCAAAACCAGTACCTTGGATGGGTTTACTTGGATATTTACCAACACCATTATCTTTTACTATCAGTTGTAAGTTTTGGACATCCTTTTGAATTAAGCTAATATTAATTTTTCCTTTTTTATCTCTAAAGATAGTATCTGGAAAAGCATATTTCCAAGCATTCGTTACTAATTCGTTGACAATTAAGCCTATTGGAATCGCAATTTCGACATCCAATATGGTTTTTTTCATGTCGAGGTCAATGTCTATCTTATCCCAAGCATTAAAAGTTTCTAATATACTTTCACTCAAGTTTTTGAAATAATCTAACATTTCTACACTATTTAGATTACCCGCCAAATAGAGTTTTTGGTGAATGATTCCCATACTTTGCACTCTATTTTGGCTATCCTTTAAAATTCCTTGGGTTGTTTCGTCCGTCAATCTGTCAGCTTGCAATTCAAGTAAACTACTTACTATTTCTAGGTTATTTTTAACTCTGTGGTGAATTTCTTTTAATAAGAGTTCATTTTCTTTATTTTTTTCTGCTAATAGTGCATTTGATTTTCCCAATTGATTATTTGATAATCTTAGCGCAGCATTATTTTGTGTTCTTGTTTTAGCATTTCTAAATGTTTGAAATAATAATAAACCAAGTACTCCTGCAAATCCGATAGCTGACCATTGAATAATCCGTTGTTGCATCAAAGCTTGTTTCTGAACTTGAATGGTTACTTCATTTTTTTCTGCTTGATGTTTGGCTTCTAGCCGTTCTCGATTAAGTTTAGCTGTTTGTGCTATCGCTCTATTTTCAAAATTTTCAGCTTCCAAATGATACTTATAAGCAGCTTTAAATTGATTTAATTCTACAAAGTTTTTGGATAACAAATCATAGGTGTAGCCCAAAAAACGTTCTTCTTTTATGGATGGATGGTTTAATAATTTTAAACAAAGGTCTTTAGACTCCTTGTATTGTTTTGTATAATGTAAAATTTTTGCTTTTTGAAAAACATAGACTGCATCTACTAACGCCGTTCCATTATTTCCTAATAGCACTTGTAAAGAATCGTTGTCTGCAAGTGCTTTGGGATATTGTCCCAATTGCATATATACTTTTGCACGACTGAATAAAGCCTGACCAATATAGTACGTATCCGTTGCTTCATTTTTTTGACCAGTATTATTTTCTATTGTTTGAATTAATTCGTTGGCGGCGGCTAACGCTTTTTCATGTTCCCCTAAATGTAAATAGCTGGTTACCTTGTTTTGCATCACGACCGCCATCCGATATATTTCTCCATTTTTTCGATAGAGTTCAATACTTTTTTCAATGTATTCGAGCGCTTGGCGGTCTTTTCCTGAATTGTTAAAGTTATAGACCATCGCATAATAGGCATAAGCGAGGCTTTTTTCGTCGCCAATAGATTGGGCTATTTTGGCGGAAATTTTTGCTTCTTGAAGGGCTTTGTCTGGGCGATTTGTTTGCCCATATAGCAGACTTAGTTTACCGTGTGCTTTCGCCTTTTCTATTGCTAATGTGGGTTGCTCAAAAATAGCTATAGCGGCTAAATATGCTGCTTCTGCAGCTTCAATTTTATTGATTCCTTGATAAATCCATCCCAATTCTACATTTAATAAGCCATTCCATTTAGCTGCTTTTTGCTGTTGGGCTAAATCAATTCCTTTTTTGGCATAATAGATTGGTAGCGCTGAACCACGGGCACTGAGATTATTTAGATTGTCTAAAATGAATTGAAACTTTAAGCTGTCTGCACGGTCACTACCCAATACTTTTTCAAATTGACTTTGATAAGCTTGTTCTTCTCCAGTTAATGATTGTGCGCTTATAGAGAAGCCTAAAAATAGAAATAACAGCCCTATGATAGGTTTAATGGTCATTGTTTGTTATGAGGTCTTTTATTCTCAGAAACTTAAAAAATTTCTTAACTTTTCACAAAATACAAAATTTATTTAGCCTGATAGGCTAAATTCCATAAATTTTGAATTTCCTATTTTGCCCACCTATCCAATAGTCCACTAACACAAAGAGCCCCGATTTCTCGGAGCTCTTGTTTATTATTTATATTAAAGATTGCATCCGAAGATGCATATATTAATATCTTCCACCACCACCACGGTTGTAGCCTCCGCCACCACCGCCACCGCGATTTTCCCGAGGTTCTGCTTTCTTGACAACAATTGTACGACCGTCAAAATCTTGGTCATTTAAAGCGTCAATAGCAGCCTGAGCTTCATCATCATTTGCCATTTCTACAAAACCAAACCCTTTAGATTTGCCTGTAAATTTGTCCATAATGATTTTAACTGAATCAACTGCACCATGTGTAGCGAATTCGGCTCTCAAATCGTCTTCTTGTGTGTCGAAATTTAATTTTGCAACGAAAATATTCATAAAAATAAAAGTTAACTAGCCGTTGAAAACGGATAGTAAATAAAAAAAAATGTTAAATGAAAAACATAAGGAAAGGAGAAATAAAACCAAAAGAGGAAGAAAAAAACCTAAGAACTTGTGAAATTCAATGTAAGAATAAACTTAAATCGTATACTCTTGCAATATTGAGACACTTATTTTCTTGAAAGGTCACTTTATTTTTCGAAAGCATTTTGCCGATAGGGGAGCTGGTTGAAATTTTGGATTTTTAATTTGTCTATATCAAAGTACCATTCCATGTTGCTTTTAAGGGGTTTCCGAATTTAGTGCCGCAATAATTTTCTTTGCTTCCTGCATATCCTTTACTTCAAATCCTTCGGTAAACTGATTGTAAACATTACTTAGTAAATTATGAGCATCCTCCACTTTGCCTTGTTTTTGCCACAAAACGGCTAAGTCTTTTGTGGCTACTAATTCAAACCACTTACTTTCTTGAGTTTGTGCAATAGTAATGGCTTTTTCGAAATAGGCAGCTGCCTTTACTTCATCTTTGTCTTTTTTTAAGGCAATGATACCTGCAAAACGATGGGTATCTGCTAAGCAAAGCCCTTCTTTATGGTTTTCTAAATGTTGCCAGACTTGATTTAAATAGGTTTCTGCTAATTCATATTGTTTTTTTTCTAGAAGTAGTTGGATGAACAAACACATAAAAAAGCCATAGTGACATTTCATGACTGTGACGATTTTCTGTATAATTATATAAGCCATTTTACCAGCGGGCTCTTGACCTTGCGCAAATTTGGTCAACGCATCAAACATCGAAAAAATGCCAAGCCAATATTTATCCCTATTTCTATGGGCAAATTGCAAAGGCTGTAATAGTTCTTTAGCTAGCCTTTTGTATTGTCTAGTTAAAAATAAAAGGAAAAAGAAATAAGCATGTGTTTTGTAGACTTCAATAGGGTGTTGATTTTTCAAAGCAATTTTAGTTACTTTTTCAACTGTTTTAAAACTTTGGCCTATCTCTCCCAGCAAAAATCCACAGAATGCTTTATATGCAGGGTCGTAAACCACTAATCTGCCATGATTAAATTCTTCCTGAACGGAGCCTTTTACTTTGGAGTACAAGCTAATAGATTGCTCAAAATTGGATTTGGCAATCTTGTATTTTCCGATAAAAATATGAAACATCCCTCGAGCCTGGTCAATACCAGCTTTATCAGCTAGTGAAAATGTATTCATCGGAATTTGCTTAAATTCTTCTAATAACCTTGATGCTTTTTCAAATTGAGCCGTAGCGATTAAATAGGTAATGTGCCATTTATTAGCTAGATAAAGATGCCTAGGAGAATCCATTTTCTTGGCTAATTCTAAAAATGGTTTATAGGATTCCTCTAATTCTTTTGCACCATAACCTTTCAAAAAAATTAATGCACTTTGATAGGTCATTCTTAAATTATATTCAATCTTATTCCTTTGTGCAAGGTCTTTTACATGGTGTAAGATATTCAATCCTTTCTTTGCCAGTGCATGTGCTTCTGGATGAGCATATTGATTGATGGCTTTATTGCTTGCTTCTTGCCATTTTAATATTCCTTTTTCATAATCTTTAGATTCGGTTAAATGATGTGCTAAAATTTCAGGTTGAGCAATTCCAATATGTGGAAAATTTTGCTCTAAGACTAAGGCTAATTTCCTATGCCATAATACTTTTTGATTTTTCAAAAGGGAATTATAGGCCGCTTCTTGAATGAGCGCATGTCGGAAGGTATAAGTATCCCTCAATTGATGCCACACAATAATTTCAGCAGACTCTAATCGCTTCAAATCATGGATGACTGTTTCAGGGCTTTGTCCACATAGTTTTGTTAAAGTTTCTATTGAGAATTCTTTACCAACAACTGCCGCCATTTGTACCAGCTCACGCTCAGTACTCAATCGGTCCAATTTAGTGGTTAAGGAATCTTGCAAAGAGGTAGGAATCATCGCGGTGTCTAAGGGACCGATTAATTCGTACTGAAATTCGGCTTCTTCTAAAAGACCACTCTCCAAGAACATTTCTGTCATTTCCTCTATATAAAATGGTACGCCATCTGTTCTATCTTTTATTAATTCAACTACTTCCTCAGGTAGTTTTTTTCCATTGGATTTATGTAAAATAATGGCTTCAATATCCACTTCCCTTAATTCGCTTAATGGAATATGTGTTATATGTGGACTTAATTGGAGAATAGCTTTTGGCGTTCTTGTTGTGGCAATTACTAATATGTTGGAATTTTGGATAGATTCTATAAACAATTTTACAAAATCAAGCGTGGAGGGGTCTGCCCAATGTAAATCTTCCATTATCAACACGACAGGCTGTTGAGAAGCTCGGTATAATTGGGCTTTAATAAGGGACTCTAATAGTTGCAACTTTTTTACATTCGCAGGAAGTTTTATTGGTATATAACGTGCCCCATAATCAATGGATAATAACTCTGCAATTAGCGGTGCATTTTGATTGATATCTATTCCTCCTATTTGTAACAGCCCTTCAATTTCATCTAATTTTTGATTAATACTTTTAGCTGGAGAAAAATCAAATATCTGGTTTTCTAGAAATTTGATAAGTGGATAAAAGGTAGAATTTTGGTGATAGGCGGAACAGATAAATTCTCGCATCCAGAGACTGGAATCTTTAAGCACTATTTCTTTTGCTGCTTCTAATAATCTAGATTTTCCTGTTCCTCCTGGGCCGCTAATTAGGACGAATTGTCCGGTTTCTGATTTCACCTTCTTCCAAGCTTCTTTTAAGGTATTAAGCTCTTTTTTTCGACCTATCAATGGAGAATACCCTCTTGATTTTGCAAAGTCCAATCTAGTCTTTGTATCGGTTTGATGGAGGACTCTAAAAACCTTTAAAGGCTCAGGAATGCCTTTAATGGTATGTGCGCCTATAAATGTTACTTCAAACCAACCTGCAGCTAGTTTGTAGGTTTGAGGACTAATCACCAATGTGTTTTTCGCGGCTAAACCTTCTAATCTTGCAGCAATATTGGTCGTTTCTCCCAGCGCAAGGTGATTATCTACTACGACCTCTCCTGTATGAATGCCAATTCGAATTGCCAATTCAGGCCGTCCTTTTTTTTGCCATTCTTGATTGGCATGTCCCATCGCATCTAAAATCCCCAATCCACCCATTATAGCAGCTTTTGAGGCGTTTTCCAACCCTTGTGGGTAGCCAAAATAAACCATTAAACCATCGCCAAGATACTGAGCAACATGACCACCATACCGTTTTACCACTTTCTCAGCTACTTGATGGTAGCCTAAAATTAATTGTCTATATTCTTCTACATCTAATTGATTGGATAATGCGGTAGACCCGACTAAATCACAAAATAATACGGTTAATTGTCTGCGTTGAGCACTTTGAATTGCAGGGGCCAATTCAGGAGATTTCATAGTGGGTCTTTGCCCACATTCTATACAAAATTTTGCCTCGGATACATTGGAAGTTTTACAATTAGCACATTTCCATTCTAATTTATGGCCACATTCCATGCAAAATTTTGCCTTAGGTTGATTTTGTGTTTGACACTGACTACAATTCATGTGTTAAAACGTTTTCTCAAAGTGTATTAGCAAAAATAGCTAATATTGACAGGGTAAGTATTTAGACGACCCTGTTTAAACTTTCTTTAGGCTGTTCCAAATTTTCTAATAGCTCCAAAATTTTTGGAAAAACCTCTATATAGGCATTTTTTCCTATAAAAAGGTCCATGTGCGCATAATCTTCGAAAATTTCTCGATGGAATAATTCTGGTTCGAGATGCGCTTGTAGCCACTCATATGTTCTTAATGATGTTTCTGGATAAAAAATATTATTCAATTGCCCTGCTAAGAAAGTAATGGGCATTGCTAAGTTGTTTACTTTGGGTAGATAAGTGTTTTTTCCATCCTTGTCTACAACATACCCCAATTTAGTAATAAGACTCATTTGTTCAAAGGGCTTGGCGGATATTTTTCCAAACCAATCTCGCATGGCTATATGGGTATTGTGATTTAACTGGGCATGTGTATAGGGAGGGCCAAAAACGGAAAATATTCGGTGACAAACAGGATTGGTGCATTCTTCTCCTGGAGGAACGGGGACTTTCCAAAGAACAGCATCAATGGCTTTGTCCTTGTCGGTATCTCCCGATCGCATATCCACTTCGGTAATATGAAAATGTTTTTCCAAAATCTGTACCGTAGGGGTATCTGCTTTGACATAATTTAACCAGGTTGTCGCGGGATGTAAGGTTAATTGTGAACTAATTGCAGAACGAACTCCTTGCAATCCATTTAATTTTGCCATTAGAAAACTCATGGAGCCGACACAATGACCTAATACTTGGACATCTTTGGCTTTAGTGGCATTTAACACAACTTCTACCCCTTTTGGCCAATCGTAATTGGCAATGTCATCAATGGTGAATGGTTTTGTCGAACTCCCCGAATCTGGGCTAGACCGATAATCAAATAACCATACGTCATAGTTGGCTTGACACAGGAATTCTACTAAACTCTGCTCTACGGTATCTGCTGCAAATGAGGCGGCGGTCGTAGCAAAACCAGGGGCTAATATGATTGGCCCTTTTTTCCCTCCTTGATATCGTGTTAACTTGATTTTAAAGCCATCTTCGGTGGTGGTAGGGTAGACCTTGGGGCTTGGTGCATTTAATTTTCTTCGCTTGCGTTTAGCATTTTCTTGTTTTGGAAAATCGGCTAAATCTGTTAACAAACCACCGTAGGCTTTAAATAATACCAATCCAAAAAAGGCTGCAAATTTTTCTAAATATAGCGTATTAAATAGTGTTGCTACAAAGGAAGGTAGTTTCTTTACAATTGCATTTGTGGTGGTGGTTTTTATAGTTGAACCTTGCCGCATCAAATCCTGTACCCCCAATTTAATGATTCCTTTTCCTATTATTTTTTCAGGAATAATTCCTTTTTCATATACTGTCACAAAGAGCGTCGTTACATCATTCCACCATTGGGAACCAGTTTTTTTATGCAATATTTTTTGACCTTCAAAATAATAGGTTTTCCCGCCTTGTGCTTCTATATCCATTTTGTAATTCATTTCCCATGTTTCTACGGTACTTTCTGCAATAGAGAATAGTTGAAAATGTCCATTGGCTGGCATGGGCATTGGGTCTAATTCTTTGCATATCACCGAACCAGAAACTTTAGCTTGGTGTTGGGAATCTTCTATTAGGTCATAAATACTAGATATTTCAATTTCCAATATCGCTTGCATCGTACTTGCTTCTGCTTTTCCTTGTTGGTAGGCAATATCAAAATCATTGGCAATTCTTAACCTTGATGGGGTGGTGTTTTTTCTGAAGTTTACGGTAAAATAGCCTTGCATCTGTTCCGCAAAGGATAAAGCAGGACTCAATTCTTTTGGAAACCATTTGATTAGTTTTTGCCCAATCCATATCGCCAAATTATACAACCAATTTTTAATAATCTGTACAAATCGTTTCCAATAAGCAATTAGCTTTTCTTTCAACTTAGTAAAGAAACCAGGAAATTGACTTGCTTCGTCATAGGCATTTTTGTCTGCTAATAAGTCCGTTAGATTGGCTGGTATTGAAGGGGCTTCTTTTGCTTCGAGTTTAGGTGCTTTGGGAATCGTTGGAGTATTTTTTCCTAATTGATAATTTATAGTCCAATTATTTTCAACGGCAATAAAATGACAGGCGCGTTCTGCAAGCGCTGTAATGGTTAAGGAAGGATTAACTCCCGCCGAACCAGGAAAGACTGCACCATCCATGACATAAAGCCCTTCGTGAACAGCGGTACCAGTTGCATCTTTGTAAACTTGACATCGGTCATTTACGACTCCTTCAAGGGCATCATCTGCCATGCCACAACCGCCAACAGGGTGTACAGTTATCAATTGGTAGCCTAAAGGTTCCGTCCAGATTGGATTGGGCAAAAATTGACCCTTAATGGCTTCATTGGCCTCCTTAATTTTTTTATTATCTATTTCAATCGTTTCACTTTTCCCTGCATCTGGCCAATCCACTACTAAGCGGTCTCCTTTTAACTTCATTTCACCTCCTGCATCATCGTGACTCATGACCAAGTAAGTTTGCGTTTTACTCATCGCTCCCTTATAAGCATAATCGGAAAGGCTCGCATTTGAACTTAACATTGCATTGGACAAATCTTTGGCATCATTTAGCCGCGCAGTTGCATCTGCTTTACCATATTGAAAAAACTTGCCAAACTGTGTATCCATAAAAAAATAAGCTGCTGCTACCACAGATGCAAACGGTCCAGGTATGGTGCCTTCTTCAATGACCAAGCTGTCTTTTACCGTATTTGATTTATCTCGCATATCGATAATCCCTGTAATGCAGGGCCCTGGATATTTATCTTTTGAAACCACATTATCTCCAACCGCCATTCCATTAAGTGGTGGTGAGGTAGCTTTCCCATCTTTGACTTTTTCATCCCAATAGGAATTATAGCCAAATGCTAAGACATCTCCATTTCCTGAAAAACGTTTTCCTAAATGATTGGAACAAGAAAGTCCTTTGGCCTTAGACCTTAATAATATTTCGGTAGTTCCTAAAGATCCAGCTCCCAAAATCAGGAGGTCACTTGTTACTTTCAGAACTGGTTCTTTGGGGTCCGCCAAATTAGTGATATAAGTCGTCCAACCATGCTCACTTTTTTCGATGTATTTGACGCTTGCTTGGGTGAATATTTCGGTGCCATGATTATGTGCATCAGGCAAATAATTCATTAACAGGGTATTTTTGGCTGATACATTACATCCTGTGCAGCAATCTCCACAATTATTACAAGCTTTTTGCTCTACACCAAATGGATTGGTTCGGTCTTTAAAGTTCACGTAAATAGGTGGGCGATAAAAAGGCGCTTTCATCTGTTTTGCCGATTTTTCTAAGGCTGCTAACTTATTGATTTTTGGATATGTTTCTGGGTAACTTTTAGCGTCTAGCATCAACCTTCCAAGGTCATAAAAAGGGGCTAATTCCTCAGGGTTTTCTTTAAATACCTTTGGCCAATTTTCGACTTCAAATATTCGTTTGTCCACTTCTAATCCTACATTTGCATTAATTAATGAAGTGCCTCCTAATCCGCAACCTACCAAAACATTCATATCCTTATTGGTATGGAAATTATATAAACCCGTTTTGGAACCAAGCCGTGCAACTGATGTATCAATTTGCATGGCATCTTTTAAACTATACAAACTGTTTGGATATTCCCCGGGCTGTATTTCCTTTCCTCTTTCTAATAAACATACTTTTTTACCAGCTCGTGCCATTCTTGAAGCAGCTACTCCGCCTCCATAGCCAGAACCAATTACTACTACTTCATAATGATTTTTTAGGTGCTCAAGGGTTTTTGATATTTTTTTCATCTTCAATTATTTTGGAATTCCTTCTCCTTTGGGGTTAAAAAATTTTTTCTGTAGGAAGAACGCTCTTTCGGCTATTTCCTGAAGGGCTGCATTAGAAAAAGCATCCCAGATGGATTCATTTTCTGCTTGGTATCTTTCCATTTCTTTTAAAAAGGAATTGTTTTCATCCGGATATCCACCCGTTCCTTTTATTTCGACAGGGGGCATTACGCCATTAACAGGGTCATTAAAAAGTCGTAAGGAAGCAATCTGGAGATTTTCATCTATCAACACCATAGCTGAACCTTGCGGTCTAACCATTTTTGGTACATCCAATACCCATCCTCCTGTATTGTATATTTTGACTGGAAGTTTGTATTTTTCGAGGGGCAATTCATCCTCAAATGGTTTGTGGGTATGACCAAAAATAAAACTAATATCATCTGGCCAACTGTCTCCTACATCATCCAATAATTGCTCGTATATAGGATTGTTTAAATACCATTTTAAGCCCTCAAAGGAACCTTGAGAAAGTACTTCCAAATAAGAATTGCGCTCTAATTCTGCTCCTCTTTCTATTATTACATCTAATAAACCTCTGATTGCTTCAACACTATATTCATGTACTTTGGGTAAGCCATTGCTAGGTAAATAGGGGAGTAATTCATCTGCAATTTTTTGCGCTAAATTTCCCAGAAATTGATGTAAGGCTGCCCCGTCCTGCATCAAGTCATAAAACTTTATGGTGTCCGTCCCAATTTCTCCGGAAGTACCTAAAGTAGACCATGCAAAATCAATCCAACTGCCATTGACTTTTTCTATGTTTTCTACTGTTTGTTTTTGAAATTTATTATCAAAAATCCAATCCCCGATAGTCGTCATTAGTCGATAGGCAGATTCTATAAAGTGTCCATGGTGTAATAAGACCATGCGGTCTTTATTGACAAAACCAAGATTGGGATAGGCAATACTTATTTCAAAATCTTTAAGGTGGTCATAGGATTGGATGACGGTTGTCAGTAGATAAGAATTTATTTGGGGCGGATTGACCAATCGTGTAACCTCTTTTATATTAGGTACTGCTTTACTAGCTCTGAAGCGTTCTAGTTGTTGGACAAAAAATCGGTCTTTTTCGGATTCCCATAGGTGATGATCATGATTACCTGGTAGAAAGAGTATTTTCTTTTGAAAAAGTGGTGGCTTGTCCTTTGGAAAAACCATTTCTACAAATTGCTGAAAAGCATCCACTGTTGTATGCATGTCTGAAAAACTCAAATCTAATACATCTCCCATTAGTATTAAAGTTGGTAATTCAGTGCCACAAATTGGTGGTAAATATTGGTGTAAGGCTTCGGCAAAAGCGGATAGACTTTGACTAGATTTAGTGGTATCTACTTTTCCAAGCTTAACATCAAAATTGGTTAGAATGCTGTATACAGCACCTAAATGAAAGTCGGAGAGACAGACATATTTTAACTCGGCCATTTAATGATTTTTGGTTTTTAGACAAATCTTTAATTGAAGTAAAGGATTTATCTAAAAATATTTTTTAGGGTTTT
>CALJVJ010000061.1 GCA_937974625.1 uncultured Saprospiraceae bacterium | reverse complement strand
CTTTCTCAAAAAGTATGAATTTTAACAAGGCATTCTAAATCCCACTAAAGAGTGCCTTGTTAAATTCAAATCCCATTTTAACTACCGAAGTAGGTAGTGAACATATCCTAAAATTATTAGCTAATTCTTTTAATTAGCTTTTTGCGTTAATTACTTAACACACTACAAAGATACAGGCAAAGCAAGCCTATTTAAAATACAAAAATGGGTTATTGTGAAAATAAAAATTGTATTTAATTTATCTTAAATAATTGACAATCAACAATTTGAATTTAAATTTTATTGCATTTTTGTGAAAATAAAGTATTTTTTATTGTCGTTTTTACTGCAAAAAAAACTTGAAAAAACTTGAAAATAGCCTTGACAAGCTACTTTTATCTATAGATTCTTCTTTAATTGTGTGTAATTATTCATTTATCGAAAATTATCATGCGCCAATCTAACTCTTTATTCCTATTTCTTTCCTTTTCTTTCTTCATTGGCTTTCATTTTAGTTGCCAACAAGGTCCTAGCAATTTATCCCTTTCTCCTATTTTTTCTGACCATATGGTTTTACAGCAAGAAGAACATGTGCCTATTTGGGGAACTGCTGCGCCTTATACTAAGATTTCGATTGAGGGAAGCTGGGGGAGTCTTGTGGGAGCAAAAGCAAACAGTGAAGGTCAATGGGATACAGAAATGCTTATGCCGTCTGCAGGTGGTCCTTTTGAACTAAACATTAATACTAACGATACCACGATTACTATCAAAGATGTGATGGCTGGTGAAGTCTGGTTGTGTTCTGGTCAATCAAATATGGAAATGCCTTTAGAAGGATGGTTGCCAAAAGACTCCATCACCAACTCTGCTACGGAAATTGCCGATGCGAATTATCCTAGGATAAGAATGTTTACCGTGAAAAGAGCGCTTGATATTGTACCGATAACTGAATATACTGGAAGTTGGAAAGTTTGTAACACAGACAATGCAGGTGACTTCAGTGCTACGGCTTATTTCTTTGGTAAATCCTTACACCAAAAATTGAATGTTCCTATTGGATTGATTCATACGAGTTGGGGAGGAACTCCAGCAGAGGCATGGACGGAGGGCAATCATTTGACCAGCTTAAAGGATTATATGAACGTTATGCAAAAACTGGAACAGGCACAACCTCAACGGGAAGCTTTGAATGATTGGCTGTCCAAACGGGAAGTGATTGACCTCTCAAAACTACCAGAAGAAAATCAATGGGACAACTTGGATTTTAAAGATGAAGGATTGGTTTCAGGTCGGATTGTAGAAAATACCTTGACAAACATGACTTTACCTGTGATGTGGGAACAGGCGAAAGTTGGAATGGATGCTTTTGATGGTGCCGTCCTTTTTAGAAAAGAGGTGACCATACCTAATGCCTTTTTGAACCAAGAACTTACCTTAGAATTAGGCGCTATTGATGATATGGACGAAACTTATTTTAATGGTGTAAAAGTAGGTGGAATGATGGGCATAGGTCATTGGAATACCAAAAGAGTCTACACGATTCCAAAAGAATTGACGAGTAAGAATAAAAATTTATTAGCTATTAGGGTAGTGGATAATGGCGGTGGCGGTGGATTTGGGGGCACTAAAGGAAGTATGAGCTTATATGTAAAAGGTCAAAATGAATCCCTCAATTTGGGTGGTCAAGGATGGAATTATTTACCTACAGCAGAATATGCGAAAGATAAATTCTATCTATACGGAGGAACTGTAGCTGATTTTCAAAACCGACCCCAAGTCGATATGGAGTTAAATGCTCATACTCCAACGGTCTTATATAATGCTATGATTGCTCCATTAGTCCCCTATGCTATTAAAGGAGCTATTTGGTATCAAGGCGAGTCAAACGTTAAACGAGATAAACAATATGAAAAGCTTTTCCCAAAAATGATAGAAAGTTGGCGCTCAGTATGGAATCAAGGCGATTTCCCGTTTTATTTTGTCCAAATTGCTCCTTATAATTATGGAGATAGTAATGCGATAGCATCGGCACAATTAAGGGATGCCCAGCGTAAAACATTGTCTGTTGCCAACACGGGAATGGCAGTGACCTTAGATATCGGCAATACGAATAATATTCATCCTGCCAATAAGAAAGATGTTGGGGAGCGACTTGCTTTATGGGCTATGGCAAAAGATTATAAGCAAACGGATATGATGTATTCTGGACCTTTATACAACGGTATGAAAATCGAACGCTATAATATCCGCCTATCTTTTCAATTTGCAGATGGGTTGAATAGTAAAGGTAAAGCGCTTACTGGATTTGAAATAGCAGGAGCCAATGGTCTATTTTTAAATGCTAATGCAGTTATCGAAGGAAATGAGGTAATTGTTACCAACGCACAGATAGCCAACCCCATTCATGTTCGATATGCTTTTAAGAATAGTAGTACAGCTTCTTTATTTAATGGTGCTGGTTTGCCTGCTTCTAGTTTTTCTACGGAGGAGTGATTAGCAGAGTTTTTACCATATAGGCACAGAGTTAAAAACACCTAGTGAACATAGTTTTAATTCAAACTATGTTTACTAGATGAAAAATACTAGGTGCCTATGTAGTAAAACATTCCTTACACTATATTACAGATTACCCCCAATAAAACAAATCCAAGTCCTCTAAAACCGCATCTGGTTCTATCTTCAATATTTTCTGCCAAGTTTTTTCCCCTTTTTCTACCTCTTGTTTACCACCATAAGCTCGGTAAAGACAATGTAATAACTCAATATCTTTAGTTTTTAATTTTTTTATTCCTTTTATCACTTTACCAAATTTCCCTTCTGCCAACAATTCATTAAATTTCCAGCGTATGTCACCTGCCTCAAAATCAGGGGCTTTATCATAGACGATACAATCTTGAATTCTTTGTCTATCAATCATCAATGCTTCTCCTTCTTGGCTATGTTTTAAGGCCAATTCAATATGTTTGGTCGCTTCTAGATATTCGCCTAATTGCTCGTGAACGATGGCTTTCCAACGGTGAGTATCTATCGAGGTAGGATTGAAAAATAGAGAAATATGATAGCAGGTAATTGCTTGATTGGGTGCGTAGAGTAATTCGTGAACTTCGCCTGCAATGAGCCATGCTTCTCCTAAGAGTTGCTTTTCAGTTGGTTGTTTTTCTGAAACTAATTTCAGTGTTGGACTCAGTACATCCTGGAACCAAGTGTATCCTTTTTCTAATGCGCCTTCTGAACCTTCCTCGCAAAATTGATTGAGAAATTGTATCTGTTGCTTTTTATTCATGTGGTATTGATAATTTCTCTATATTTTTTCAAAGTTCCTTTAAATCTTTCATTAATCGCTCAAAACCTAAGGCCGTTTTAATTGCTTGATAACCAGCTTCTTCATCTTCTTTGCCTAATAATAAATTTGCGCCAAGCAATCCATAGGTCAATGCACCCTTTGCACCTACGCCTGACATCCCTCCAAGCACCACAAAATTTGGATTACTCACTTCGCTATTTGGCATTGGAATATGGGTGACATATGGTACTTCTGTTTTGGTCAACGAATAAACGCAAGAATAACTATCTACTAATTCTAATTCATTCAAAGTCAAGGGGACATTCAATAAATCAAAATATCCTAAGGTACTATTTTGACTCCATTCTATTTCTTTTGGGGTCAATTTTTGTTGCCAAACAGTTGCTATATCTTTTATTGGTGACCGTTGGAAATGTCCACCAATTTTTATCAAGGGAAAACCATATTCATCCACTTTTTCTATCATCGAAAAGAAGCTACCATCTCTTGTTCCTTTAGAAGAATTTATTACAGGGTAAGCGGTAAATACTTTCTCTTTTTGTTCAGGTGTATAGTTTTCGAAATGTGACTTTTTGATTTTAAAAAATGCTAAAAAGACCCTTTGCGGATTAATTAGTTGGTCAAAATAAGGAGCGGTGTTTTTTAATAATTTTCCAGTAAAAGGTCCTGCTGCGGAAACTACCTTTTTACTTTTGATGGTCTTTTTTTCGCCTGTTTTAGAATTTACTAATTGGATAATAAATAGGTCACCATCCTGTTTCAAGTCTGTGACTTTATGATTGTACCAAATGGAATTGCCTTTTTGCAGTACTGCTTGTTGACAATAATTGATGATTTTTTTGGGATTTATATTGCCTGAATGCTCATTATATTCTACTTGCATCAGTACGCTATCGGGTAAGTTAACATCAAATAGCGCTTTTCCTTCTGCTTGATTGACCGCCATTTTATAATCCACTTGCTGACGAATTAGTGAATTGTACAACTTGTCATAAATTCTTGTTCGACCAATATAAGTCACAGGTGAAGTGGTGTAAATATCGGTAAGGTCATAAGTCTGATTCCCTCGTGGATTACTGTCTAAATAGCTCACCAATTTTTGTGCTTCTTTGACCGAACGATTGTGTAGATAAGACCAAATGTCATTGCCTCTATTGCTACTTCTCGCAATCCGTGCTTCCCCATAACTCGAACCATAGCTGTAAACGGAATCTTGTTGCTCAATTAATAAGACTTGTTCCCCATAATTACTTAATTGCCAAGCGGTTGTGCTACCCATTAAACCACCACCAATGACAACTATTTCTTCAATTTTTTCTGTGGATTGACAAGTAAGAAATAGGAAAGAAAAGAATAGGAAGGGAAGTAGGTTTTTCATTGTTTTGTTTTTAATACGCTATAGGTTGTTTTTAATACTCGCACCAATTTACTTTACACTTTTACCTTTCAAAACCTACCTCACCTTTTCAATAAAATCAATCAATGCCTCTGTGAAAACATGGTTAGAATCTCCGGCAACCATATGTCCTGCCTCTGCTACATCGATATATTCTAGATTCGGGGCAACTTGCTTTAATTCTTCCACAATTTCGAGACTGACCACGTCACTAATACCACCTCTGACCAGAAGGGCTGGAATTGCTAAATTGACCAACGCATCGGTTAAAAAAACTTCCGTTTCTTTTTGGGTGACATCACTGGATTTACTTTGCCAGACTTTTAACATGGCTGGGTCCCAATGCCAACTATAATTGCCGTTCGGTAATTTGCGAAGATTCTTCTTTAAGCCATTTAAATTGCCTATATTTTTTCTATGGGGTAAATAACCTCGTACAGCTTGCGCTACTTCTTCTAGACTACTATAACCCTCTGGTTTGGCTGACATAAAAGCAAATATTCTATCCGTTCCTTTCTTTTCTATCTTTGGAGAAACATCTACTAAAATTAATCCCTTTGCCAAGTCTGGATTATAATGTAAGGCAGCTAAGCTACAAATACCTCCCATAGAAGCCCCAATTAAAATAGGTTTTCGGGCTAAACTTTTGACAATCTTTACTAAATCTTGTCGAAGATAATCAAACGAATATTCTCCTTTTTTAGACCAGCTACTATCTCCATGACCTCTGGCATCTGTGGCTATAACATACCAACCTTTGGCCGCTAAAGTTTCGCCCGTTTTTTTCCACGAATTTCTAGTTTGCCCGCCGCCATGTAGTAACATAATGGGCGCATCGCTAGGATTGCCATAGGCATCTCCTACAATGGTGATGTCTTCCTCTGTTTGGAATTTTAAAATTTGATGATGAATAGTAGTTGAACTCATATTTTTATAAATACGGCTTTTTAAAACAGCTAGGAAAATAACAAATTTACTGAAAATTAGTATAGGAATACTAAAGACAATGTGTAATAAATTATTTCACATTTTAGAATACTTCTTTTATGCGATTACTTCCATAATTTTATTTTCTAATAAGCAGGGCTATTTTCAAAAAAATTAACTCGTACTCACAAAAAATAACCTATTCAAAATGCAAACAACCTTAATACACTAGTGTTTATTCTAAAATAAGTCGTATGAAAGAGCTTCCAGAACTTCAAGTTCTGGAAGCTCTAAACCTTTTAGAATAAAGTCTACTGTGTATTAAGGTTATTTGTGTCCAAGCACTTATTTTGAATTAAATAAGTTGCAGTTATTTGTAGCCACCAAATTTATTTGGTAAGCTCTTTTTCAAGAGGAAATTTGAATCAGACAAATAAATGGCGATTACGAAAATTCAACAAACTTAACTTACAGAGTAATAAAAAAATAAGCTGGTAAAATAAAAAAGGATTTCAATAGAATACAGTAATTAGGTTTCCAACTAATTACTGTATTCTATTAAAATCCTTTTATTGGTACTGAATTAAAGAAAACAATCTTGTTACACGACTAAGCTGTACTGTTTATTTCCCTAATAAACCGATTCGCTTTTTGGATATTTTCTTGATTGATGCTGAATATTATTTTTTGATTGGTTGTTTTTCTTCTATCAATCATTGTTCCTCTTACCAATATATTTAAATGCTTGGTGACCACTTTTTGGTCTAATGATATGGCTTCGGTAATGTTAGAAGCAGTAGCGTTTTCATCGAGTTTGTCGATGGCAACCAATATTCTTCGGCGTGTTGGATGATTCAGTGAGTTTAGACGATAGATGCACGTTTTGACATTATCAAAGTCTATTTTAATTGGAGGTGTTACCTTCCCTTGGTTTGTAAGTTTCATAGATATGTATGTTTGTTGTATTAGAATTAGTGATTATATGTAATTTAAACAAATTAGTTACATAAAAGTGCGGAAAGAAAAAAGAAATTAAATGGAATTAGTTGCGCAGGTGAAAAATCAGGGAAATTGGAAAGCAATTCGAGGTTATTGGAAGTTATCAGTCTGTCGTCGGATATTTTTGGTATTTTAGTACTAATTGAAATTTTGCACAAATTTATTGGTCATCGACAATAACTTTTAATAGGCTATTTACAACATCCAAGGATTAAATCGTTGCCCAAACGCCACCTTGCCAATCATTTCATTATTACTAGTAGCAACTAATCCATGTTGGGTAATGACCGCCATATCTCTTTGTAATTCTTGTAATTTGACACTATCCCAAATCGTAGAACCACCACCTGTTTGATAAGCCCAATTGACGACTGCTGAAGAAGTGGTTACGACGTGCGTGGCAGCCATTCGCAAACCATTTTTGGTATGAATATCTGGAATGCTTATTTTGGCGGCTTCATAATTATCGGTACATGCTTTTTCCAAAAAGGCTTTGGCAGCTTGATATTTAGCTTCCATTTCGGCTAGTTGAAATTGGATTACTGCCTTTTCGGCTAGGGTCTTTTGTGCCATTACTGGCTTTTTGGTTACTCCTAATTTTTTGATTTCATCTAATGCTCTTTTGGCTAGGCCTAATCCTACCGCAGATACTCCTGCCGCTAAAGCTCCATAAAATGAAACTCGATATAGCGGACTATCTACTACTGATTCCTTTACGGGAAAGTGCATCCAGCGACCATCTGGCACAAAGACTTCTTTTAGTTCATAATCGCCACTTGCTGTTCCTTTTAGCCCATTAACTTGCCAAGTGTCATACCAAGTTACATCCTTTGGATAGAACAAGGCAACTGCTGGAGCTGGTCGCTGCTCGCCTTCTCCTAGAATCATAACTCCACCAATGACTGTACTACAATGCGAGGTTCCTGAACCCCAACCCCATCTGCCATTCACTATTAAACCGCCTTCTACTTTTTTTGCTCGACCTACAGGTGCCGCAAAACCTCCTAACATCGAATCAGCTTGCCCAAATGCTTCCTGTGCATTTGCTGCTGGTAAATAGCCAGATGTAAGTGACCCAGTTCCTGTAACGGAAGCGACCCATGCCAAAGACCCATTATAATAAGCTAAGGTTTGAATAGCATTCACTAAGTCAAGTACATTGCCTTCTAAGCCACCATAGGCTTCCGCAACCCATATACGCAATACACCTGTCGCCTTTAAGGCTGCTGCTAAATCTTTTGGTAAGACTCGACCTTGTTCTATTTCGATTTTTCTTGCTTCTGCTTGTTGACCTACTTCGATGAGCTTTTCTTGCATGGTTCTTAACTTATTTATAAAATAATGCGACTTTTTGAACCCTATTAGCTGTTAGCCATTTGTTGGAAAAAATAAGAAATGCCAACGGATATAAATTACGTTTTGGCTTGGCGGTCTATTATAATTACAAAGACATTATTTAACTGGTTTATCCGTCACCCTCAATTTAATCGTAGCGGTCATCACCTCTACTCCTTTTGTATCTTTCACTGATACAAAACAAGGTACATCGCTTTGTTCCCAGTCTGCTGTGGACAAATCACAAGTTGCTGTCAAATTAGTGGTTGCTTTTTTGAGATAAGCGACTTCCATACCCATAGGAATCCATCTTCGGTGTTTTGGAATTGAAGCTTCTGCGCAGATGCCCATTGCATATTCACATAAATTACACATGGCTATTGCGTGAACCGTTTGTAAATGATTGTGGATGGCGCTTCTTTTGCGCATATTGACCTTGATGAAATTAGGCTTTAGTTCTTCTATTTGAGGACGAATTCCTTTAAAATATGGCGCTCTTCTGGAGACCATATAAGAAAAGAGACTTTTACCAAAAGGATAATCTTTAACCTTATTATATTGTTTAAGTAAATAGTTCATTATTACGATTTAGCTAAAAATAACTTTAATAAACTTCTTACATGCTCTACTGAACCAATATTAAACCGAGCGGCAGAGGTAGCATCGCCCACTTTTACCGTAAACGCCGTTTCTGGTAAGGCTTTAAAAGTATCTTCATCTGTATGGTCATCTCCAATAGCGAAGATAAAATCCCATTCCTTGGCATTGCTCCAGCCTAAGGTTGCTTGTCCTTTACTCACTCCTGCATTTTTGATTTCAATCACTTTATTACCTTCTAAAACTTGGAGGTCTAGATTACCGGTCAAATAAGCTAAAACATCTCTGAATTCTCTGATTCTTTTAGCTCCTAATTCTTTATCAATTCGGCGATAATGCCAAGCTAAGGAATAATCTTTATGCTCTATAAACGAACCTGGCGTCCGTTCTACCATACTTTCTAAAACAGATTCTACATCGGGTTTCCAGCTATTTCGCAGCCCTGGATTTTTGACCCATTTTTTGCCTTTTTTAGTCCAAACACCATGTTCTGCAGCAAATTCTATCGGCAAATGCCCCAACCATTTTCCGATGGTTTCTTTATCTCTACCTGTGTTTATGACTACTTTATTTTTTGGGTCTGCACATAATTCCTCCAAGATTCCTAATAACTCTTCATCGGGTAGGACTGCTTGCGGGTCATTTTGAAACCCCATCAAAGTGCCATCATAATCTAAGATTAACAGTCGCTGCTTCGTTTTTTTATAAGCCTGAATAATGGCTAAGGAAGTATTTTTATTGAGTAAATGTACTTCGCTATTTTTTTGTTGTTTAGTTAAATCCATAAGGTTGTTGATAAAATTTTCTGCCCAATTTTTTACATTATATTTTTTTAATCCATCCTGCATCTTTTTCAATCGCCATCTTTGTTCGGAAGCATTCATTTCAATCGCCTTTTTAAGGGTCTCCACAATATCATCGCTATCATGTGGATTGACTATCAGTGCTTCGGTCAATTCGTTGGCAGCACCTGCCATTTCACTTAGTATTAATACACCCTGTTCGCTTTCCTCTTTACTAGCAATGTATTCTTTTGCTACTAAATTCATACCATCTCTCAATGGTGTAATCATTGCAATTTGCGATACTTTATAAAGCGTAGACAAAACTTTAAAGGGAAGGGAACGGTAAAAATATTGGATAGGTGACCAATCATAAGACCCATATAAGCCATTGATGCGACCTACTAAAGAGTCTACTTCTGCTTTTAATTCCTGATATTGGTCCACATTTGACCTTGAAGGTACAACTACTAATAATAAGGTGACTTTTTCTATATATTCTGGATAGGTTTCTAGAAAATTTTCAAAGGCTTTGATTCTTTGTGGAATCCCTTTGGTATAATCTAATCGGTCAATAGATAGCACGATGGTCTTTTTGCGTGCCATTCGCTCTATCTTAAAAGCTTCATCTCTAGGGTCTAAGGCGACTTCGTGTTTGGCATATTTCCAATAATCTATGCCCATTGGAAATACATCTACATTGACCATCCTACCTTTGACGACCATTTTTCCAAAGTTATGTTCTATTCCAGATATCCGATAGGATGCGCTCAAAAAATGACGCATATAATTATACGTATGAAAACCTATTTGGTCGGCACCTAATACGCCTTCTAATAACTGCTTACGCCAAGGCAATACCCGAAAAATTTCGTAAGAAGGAAAAGGAATATGTAAGAAAAAACCAATACTTGCTTTGGCAAAAGTTTTCCGAATCATAGCTGGGAGCAACATTAATTGATAATCCTGTACCCAAATAATATCTCCTTCTTGATAATTTTCTGCAACTGCTTTTTCAAATAGTTGATTGACTTTTTGGTAAGCTTCCCAGTAAGTATTATTATTATAAGTCGTGTACTGTGTAAAATAATGAAAATGAGGCCAGATTACTTTATTGCTAAATCCCTCATAAAAACATTCTATATCTTCTTGATTTAAAAAAACGGGGACTAAGCCTTCTTTTCGTAAGTCATTTTTGATGGCTGCTTGCTCCCAATCGTCTTCAATCGCTTTTCCTGGCCAACCAATCCAAAGCTTTTCGATAGATTCATCCAAAGAACTTAAGCCTGTTGCCAAACCTCCTGCACTCGGATGATACATTAATTCTCCTTTCTTTTTATCAATGGTTATTGGTAATCGGTTAGAGATAATAATGAGTCTTGACATGAAAAAAGATAAATTGGCGATTATATTAAAAAGCTGCAAAATAACTCTAATAACCTTTATTGTACCTAATAAAGTTCAAAAAATTCTAAAAGAAGCGGCATATTTGCATAAATTTTATAGATGAGCCAATTTATCCATTTATATCCAATTCTTCAACAGTTCCAATTTGAAAGCAAAATTGACCTTATTGAGCCAATTGAAATTGGGCATATTAACCAAACCTATAAGGTGAATATGGATAGGTCTAGTTTTGTTTTACAAAAAATTAATACTCAAATATTCAAACAGCCTGTAGAAGTGATGTCTAATATTGTAATGGTTGGCGAATTTTTAAAAACAAAAAATTACCCTAAAGAAATTTTGTTGCCTACTCAAAGTGTTGATAATCAGAATTTTGTTGTTGTTGAGGACAGCTATTGGAGACTCTTTCCTTTTATTTCAAATACCCAAACTTTTAATGAGGTAATTAATGAAGAAATGGCTTTTGTAGCTGCTTTTACCTTTGGAGAGTATGCCAATTATTTGCAAGATTTTCCAATGGAAGGACTATTTGAGACCATTCCTAATTTTCATAATACTGCTCTTCGATTTGACCAATTTTTAACTGCCATATCTCATACTAAAGTGTCTCGAAAAAAGAAAGCTCAAAGGGCTATTGATAAATTATTGACTTACCAATATTTATTAAAAGATATTTCACAATTAACCTTTCCTATTCGTGTAACGCATAATGATACCAAGATCAATAATGTCCTCTTTGATAAAACTACAGGAAAGGCTGTTTGTGTTATCGACTTAGATACGCTGATGCCAGGAAATTTACTCTATGATTTTGGCGATATGGTAAGAACTTTTACTCCTGCACTTGACGAGAATAGTGAGGATTATGATAATATTCAGGTAAGACCAGCTATTTTAGATGCTCTGACCAAAGGTTATTTAGCAGGCTGGGGTGGGGCTTTGACCAAATTGGAAGAAACTTCCCTAATGTATGGAGCGCAACTGACTATTTTTGAACAAGCACTCCGTTTTCTAACAGATTTTCTAAATGGAAATATTTATTATAAAGTAGCGAAGAAAGAACAGAATTTGGTGAGAGCTAAAAATCAGATTTGTCTGTTGGAAAGTTTGTTGAAAATGTAAATCATGGCGATTTTTAGAATCGCCATGATTAGTATTTTTGGTAAGCATCAATTATGCTGTTTCACTATCTAATATGACTACTTTCAAGATACCATCACCTTGTCGGATATCATCAATCACATCTAATCCATCTACTACTTTTCCAAAACAAGTATGATTTCTATCTAAGTGAGCGGTATTATTTCTGCTATGGCAAATGAAAAATTGAGAACCACCTGTATTTCTTCCAGCGTGTGCCATTGACAATACGCCTTTGTCATGGTGTTGATTTCCTCCATCTAGCTCGCAATCGATTTTATATCCCGGTCCACCTGTACCTGGATGTCCACCCACGCCTTCTCTAGTGTTAGGACAGCCACCTTGTACCACAAAATCAGGTAAAACTCTATGAAAATTTAAACCATCATAAAAGCCTTCTTTGGCTAGCTTGACAAAGTTTGCTACGGTATTAGGAGCATCGTCTGTATAAAACTCGATAGTCATTACTCCTTTTTCTGTGTGCATTTCTGCGGTCATAGTTATAATTTTGAATTTTGTGGAATTATCTTAAATCATTCCTACAAAATTGGTCTTTAAAAAGGCGCAAAAATAAGCTTTTTTAGCAAAAGGGAATAATTTAAGTATTGCCTTTCCTTTTATAGATGTAATCCACATTCTGTCTTTGGACTATTATTCCAACGACCTGCTCGCCCTTTTCCAGGAACGGTACAATGTTTACATCCAATTGAGGAATATCCTTTAGCTACTAAAGGATGAAACGGTAGGTGATTTTTTTTGATATATGCTTTTCGCTCTTCTTCCGTTACATCTAGTAATGGATAGAACTTTAAAATACTATTTCTTTGTTCAAAAATATTTAATGTTGCTCGATGGTCACTTTGCCATTCCATGAGTCCTGAGACCCACACCGTAAAACGTTCTTTAATTAAATCAAGCGGCTTAACTTTATTAATGGAACAGCAGAAATCAGGATTCTTTGACCAAGTTTTATCCTTTTGAGTGAAATTGTGCTCGTAAGCATCTCCTCTTACTGATGCTACTTCCAAACCATATAGTTCCGTCAACATTTCTTTATAATTCAAGGTTTCCGTAAAATGATACCCTGTATCAATAAAGTATATTTTTTGTGCTTTGTTTACTTGGGAAAAGGCGTGTAATAAAAAGGCAGAAGTTGCAGCAAAAGAACTAGTCAGCATGACCTCTGCCACATCGAAATCTTTGTACAATTCCGTAATGCGTTCTTGTACGCTTAATGGTTTATACTTTTTATTTAGTTCCTTAATTTTTTCTGGTGATAAAACCCGCTTTTTAAGCTCTGTCTCTAGCATGTATTTGTTCTATTTTATGAAGGAAAAGGACTTACAGAACAGCTCCTTTTTCTTAAAAGTTCAATTCAATTTCTTTTACAAAACTACGATTTTTTAAGGTGGAATATTGGGAAATCTATTTCGATTTCAATCAGTTGATTGTCAGATGGTTATGATTGGATTTATACATGAAAAAAACAACATATTTAGTTGTTTTTTAGTGTTTTTTTTGAAA
>CALJVJ010000060.1 GCA_937974625.1 uncultured Saprospiraceae bacterium | reverse complement strand
ATTAAGCCGGAACAGCCTCCGCAATAACAGCAAAAGCCTGCTTAAAATCATCTTTGATATCTTCGATGTGTTCTATACCAACAGAAACTCTTAAAGCATTAGGCTTCACCCCTGCTGATAATTGTTCCTCTGCTGATAATTGCTGGTGCGTCGTCGCAGAAGGTTGAATAATCAAAGTTTTAGCATCCCCTACATTCGCTAAGTGAGAAACCAATTTTAAGCTTTCCACGAACTTAGTTGCTGCTACACCATCTGCTTTTAGTTCAAAAGACAATACCCCACCAAATCCATGTGACAAATACTTCTTGGCATTTGCATAAGAAGGGTCATTTGGTAAGCCTGCATAGCTAACACTAGCAACCTGTGGGTGTTCATTTAACCATTCAGCCATAGCTAAAGCATTATCACAAGTTCTTTGAACTCTAAGAGATAGGGTTT
Source organism: uncultured Saprospiraceae bacterium (assembly GCA_937974625.1). GTDB lineage: Bacteria > Bacteroidota > Bacteroidia > Chitinophagales > Saprospiraceae > JAFMDF01. Next base: position 14,627 of record CALJVJ010000060.1, on the reverse strand, counting down.
CCAAACCTTGTAATAACATAAATGAATTAAATGGACTCAAGGCAGGGCCAAAGTCTCTTAATCCCTCTACTCTACATCTAATGATGAATGCAATGTTTCCAAAAGGTCCATTCATTCCAAATACTTCTCCAAAATTTAGACCGTGGTAACCTTCAGAAGGCTCAGAGAATTGAGGGTATTTTCCATTTTCCCAGTTATAATTTCCACCATCAACGATTACTCCACCGATAGAAGTACCATGTCCACCAATCCATTTAGTAGCAGATTCAACTACGATATTAGCCCCATGTTCTAAAGGCTTGAATAAGTAACCACAAGCGCCAAAAGTATTATCTACAATTAAAGGAATATCATGTGCTTTTGCCACGGCAGCAATCGCATCAAAATCAGCTACACTAAATCTAGGATTACTAATAGTCTCTAAATAAATAGCTTTTGTATTTTTATCGATTAATCGCTCATAATCACTTCCAGCTTCTCCTGCAGTAAACCGACATTCAACCCCTAATCTTTTGAACGCTACTTTGAATAAGTTATACGTACCACCATATAAATTTGAAGAGGACACAAAATTATCACCTGCTTGTAGGATATTATTTAATGCAATAAATTCCGCAGATTGGCCAGAAGCCACACCTAAAGCAGCCACACCACCTTCCAAAGCAGCCACTCTTTTCTCGAATACATCCGTAGTCGGATTCATAATTCGAGTATAAATGTTACCAAACTCCTTTAAGGCGAACAAATTAGCCCCATGCTCAGAGTTATTAAACGTATAAGAAGTTGTTTGATAAATAGGAACCGCTCTCGAATTGGTTGTTCCTTCTACTTCTTCCTGACCTGCGTGCAATTGCAGGGTTTCGTACCTTAAATTAGACATATTATTAAAAGTTAGTTGCGTCGATATAAGGATACTGTGCACAGTGAAATGCATTTGTCACAATCGACTTTTTATTGATAATAAAAATTAAATACATGAAAATATGACCATATAATCTTTTGTAAAAATTTGATTACTAGTCACTTACGAATTATTTGGAAAAGGCATGTAAGATAGTAATGATACGGAAAGTAGCCAAATTTTGATTCATTTTTTTGATAGATTAGGAGAAATGAAGGTCTATTAAATATGAAATCCGCATTCTTTTACTATAAAACGGCAAAATAATGGAATACGAATCAGTGAGGTAGCAGTATTATTTACCCATTTTTAAGCCTACTTAGAAAATTATTTTGCTTTAAAAAATTAACGCTATTCAAAGAAAGTAGGATTTGAAAAAAGAAGGCTTATTGTCCGTGTTAAGAAGTAGCGTAACACGAATTATTTTATAAAACGGATAATTATCAATTTTTTATCTGACAATCTACTATCTTAAAAGAAAATGGCATTTAGAATGCCATATATTATAAATTTCTATTGCCCAATGGAATAGAAGAAAAGGTATCTTTTCAGCAAAAAAATATAAACCGTTTTAAAGCTTATAAAAAAACTGCTATCCCTACTGGGATAACAGTTTTTTTAATTTTCATTGGTTGACTTTAGCAGGTGTTTAACGTACAACCATACGTTTAGTCATTTTAAATCCATCCGTAATAATCGTATAGAAAAACATTCCTGAGCCTAAGTCCCTACTGTTAATTTCAAATTGTTGTAGTCCTTCACCACGTCATTCTCTTTTAGACATCACCACTCTACCGAAATGGTCTTGGATAACTAATTCCACCTCCATAGACTTAGGTAAAATAAAGGGAATGGTAGTTTGATTATCAAAAGGGTTAGGAAAGTTCTGATGAACAATAGGTTGGTTATTGGTCAATGGTCTTCGATACTATAACTTTATTAATAAAATTGCTAGACAATTATCAAAATAGGCTTTACCAATTAATTAAATTAGCGCAAAAAAATAGATTTTTTGTAAAATTCTTAATTTTAAGACATGAAAAAGGTACATCCTCTTGCTAAATATTATGAAACCAACGAATGGGCGGTCCAAAAAGAAACACATTTTTTGCTAGGTATTACAGATTTTGCCCAGACCGTATTTGGTGATATCAATTATGTTGCATTACCAAAAATAGGAGAAACATTTGCACAAGGTCAGCCCTATGCAGTAATAGAATCTACAAAAACAGCAACAGATATTTCTATGCCATTGAGTGGCACAATAATAGCCATCAATGAACAACTAATAACCCATCCTGAAATACTGAATAAAACGCCTTATATAGCAGGTTGGTTGGTAAAAATTGAAGCGACGTCTATTGATGAATGGAAAGAGTTAATGACTGCCGAACAATATCAACGGTATATTGGTGTGTTTTTCAATAAAAGTTAATCACAATCACACCTCCTTCAATCACCACATTTTCCACAAACTCAGGTGTATACTGTACATTTGTAATAAACAATAAAATGAGTAAAGCAAAAAAACAAAAACCTTGGTGGGTAGGATTCCTAATGATGGCAGTTGGAGCAGGTGCTGGGTATTTTGGAGCTTCCTTATTCTTTAATAAAGGTTCTATGGAAAAAGTGGCAAGTACGGGTCCAAATATTTTTTTAGTAATGCTCCTTGTAGTAGTTTGCTTTTTTTTAGTGATACTAATTCATGAAATTGGTCACGTACTAGGTGGGCTTATTATGGGCAATGAATTTAGTATGATGGTCGTCGGTCCATTTAAACTTCAAAAAGATGATGGAAACTATAGCTTAACTTTTAATAAAAGTATAGCTATGGCAGGCGGTTTAGCCCTTACCTTGCCAACGAAAGTAGAAGGATTTAAGACACGCAGAGCAGTGACTATCGGAGGAGGACCTTTTGCTAGTTTACTTTTAGCCATAACTGCTTACCTGATATATTTAAAAGGAGGAGCGATAATGACAGAGACTTGGAGCGTCTTTATAGCTGCACTTGGGATATTATCTGCTTTCATTTTTATTACCACTATTATTCCGATGAAAGCAGGCGGGTTTATGAGTGATGGAATGCAATTGCTAATGACCTTTAGAAATGACGAAAAAGCGGAAAAATATGCTAATTTCATGCACCTTTTTGCTTTAAATAATAAAGGGATTGAACCGAAAGACTTCCCCATGGCGCTCTTCGACAGTCAAAAAGATAAACCAATTGAAGATATATATGATTATGCAATCCAACAATTTTTATATTACAAAGCTATCAATGAAGACCAATTAGCGATTGCTACTGATAAGATTCAATTATTAGCGCAACATTTAGATATATATCCTGCCAATTTTCAGGCTGAAGTAGTAGCAGAATGGGTTATCTTTTATAGTTTGATTCAACCTAATCCATTAGAAAAAGACCGCTTTTTAGCATTACTAGATGGACAAAAACCATCTATGAGTAAAGTAGCCCTACATACCTTTGAAGCAGCAATAGCCATATCCAACGGAGAGACAACAATTGCTAAAGATTTTGCTCAAAAAGTAATGGATACTAAAAAGTTGGAGGGAACTACCAAGATGTATCAGGCGATAGTTAAGCAACAAGTTTTGGAAATTTAGAAAAAGCAAAACAGAAAATAGTTGCTTCTTTCCTACAATTAAGCTATTTATCCTATTAAGGTCTTGTGTATAAACTGATTAAGGGACATGAATAAAGGGCATCCAGTTCAAAACTAAAAAATATCTTCAACGTCAAAATTCGTGGTAAATAAAATCCGTGAAGAAAAAAATTATTTCCCCACGGATTTTATCTCCCCCACGGATTATTACAAGTAATAGGTTTTAAGCAGATTGGTAAGCAGATTATAATCCTTATTCCTGCTTTTTAGTAGCCATCAAAATAACAGAAGTTATAATAAAGCTACCGCCACAAATTTGCCAAAAACTCAAAGCTTCTCCTAATGCTACAAAAGCAACGATAGTAGCAAAAATAGGCTCTAAGGTCGAAGTAACCGTCAATCGAATTGGGTCTAAATGTTTTAGTGCCAAAAAGAATAGGGCAAAAGGAATCAAGGTGCCAAAGATAGCTACCCCTAAAATACCTGTCCAAACCTCCCAACTCCATCCCTGCCCTACCAAAACAAAAGGCGGATGGATAATATTCCAAAATAAAGTAGCAAACAAAACAACATAAAAAAATACGGTCCATGCGGGATATTTTTTCAATCCTTTTTCTCCATAAATTGTATAAAAAGCAAAGACTACCGCAGAAAGTAAAGCAACAACAATTCCCGCCCAATTCAAATTAGTCCAATCCGCATCATACGCACCGATAACTAAGAAACATCCAATTAATGCCAAAAGAATAGCTAAAATCGTTCTGAGTGCAATCTTTTCTTTTAGAAAAAGTGCACTGTAAATCACAATCATCGCTGGCGCAGTATATTGTAAACAAATCGCTATCCCAATATCTAACTTACTAATCGCATAAAAATAAGTGTATTGCACCAAGGCAAAACCTCCAATCCCCAACAAAGCAAAATACCCAATATCAGCAGTATCAATTTTCAAACCTTCTCGATGAAACAGTCCAAAAACAGCTATTAAAATCATACAAGAGTAAGTCACCCGAGCTTGGACTAAGTCAGTAGGGGAAATCCCAAGACTAAATAAATACTTGGCTAAAGGGCCAGCAAAAGCCCATAAAACAGTAGCCGTGATGATAAAAAGAAAGCCTTTAGTCGCATTTTTTTCCATGGCAAATATTTCTTACAAAAAGATTGAAAAGCAATTACTGAAATAACTTTCGAAAAGTGATAGGGATTTCTAAAAAATAGAAGGAATTAATTACCTTTAAGCCGATGTCAAAACAAAACGAAATATCGAAAAATTCCGAAACCACCCCATTATTTTCTGAAAAGTATAAATGGTATGTCTTAGGCATGTTGACTTTGGTAGGAACCCTTAGTTTTTTTGACCGCCAACTCATCGTCATTCTACAAGAGCCAATCAAAGCGGAGCTAGGGCTATCAGACACACAATTAGGCCTAATGACAGGCTTGGCGTTTGCCATTTTTTATTGTTTAGTCGGCATTCCAATAGCCCGTTATGCAGATAGGAATAATCGCCGAAATGTAGTCAGCCTTTCTTTAGCTATATGGAGTTTCATGACAGCCATCACTGGTTTTGTGCAAAGTTTTTCCCAAATATTATTAGTACGGATTGGTGTAGGCGTGGGAGAAGCAGGTGGGACACCCGCATCCCAAGCAATGATTTCAGATTATTTTAAGAAAGAAGACCGAGCGGTTGCTTTTGCGATTTATGCAACGAGTGTTTATATCGGTTTATTTTTAGGTTTTTCATTGGGTGGCTTATTGGAAAGTCAAATTGGTTGGCGGAAAGCATTTATCTATTTAGGGTTTCCTGGTATTCTTTTAGCGGCCTATTTACTCAAATATGTAAAGGAACCACCAAAAGGATACTCTGACCCGACCTATGTGCAAGAAGACCAATTGAATTTAAAAGATGCCATAAAATATCTGCTACAACGAAAGACCTATGTTTACATTCTATGCGCAAGTGGATTACATTCCTTTGTCGGTTATGCCTTTGCCAATTGGATACCTTCTTTTTTTATCCGCATACATGAAATGAGTGTCATGCAGGTAGGCATATTCTTAGCCATTTCTATAGGAATCGGAGGTGGTATCGGTGCTTTTTCAGGTGGATTTATTGTCAAAAAATTAGTTAAGAAGGACATCCGATGGTATATGTGGATAGGTATCGTTTCTATCATTTTGACCATACCATTTTCTATATACACCCTTTTTTCAAGTAATAAAATGGGGGCGATTATTTGCTATTTCGTACCTAATGTATTGTTTTCTCTCAATATGGGCGCGCTTTTAACCGTGACGCAAGGAGTCGTTAATGTCAAAATGAGGGCCATGTCAAGTGCCGTATATTATTTTGTCATTAACCTAATAGGCATGGGATTAGGCCCCCTTTTCATAGGTATGATGAGTGACTATCTAACACCAATTTATGGGGTGGAATCTTTGCGGTATTCCTTATTTATCGTATCCACCATTTATTTAGTATGCATCTATTTTTATTGGAAAGCAGGACAGCATATAGCTAGAGAAATGGTGTGATAGTTTTTAATAACAAAAGATATTTCAGTTATGAAAAATGGCTATTTCTTAATTTTTATGCTAATAATAAATTCCCTAGTCGCACAAAAAAGCAATATTCCGTTTGATTATCAACTCATTTATAATCAAGACTTTACAACACCTCAAGCACTATTAGATTTTGATATGACCGACAATAGTGCTTGGCGAGTTAATAAAGAAATAGGTAGTTTAGAATTATACGGAAAGAGCAATTACCTGGCAAGGGTTCGTTCTCCTTTTAATATTGCTTTGCTTAAGCCTATCACTTTGGGTGATTTTATATTAGAAGTGAAACTAGCACAATCTGGTAAAGAATATGGACACAGAGACCTCTGCTTGTTTTTTAATGTGCAAGACCCGACCAATTATTATTACACCCATATCGCATCTGTTGCGGATGACCACGCCAACAATATCTTTTTAGTCAATGATGCCCCACGTATAAAAATAGCTACTAAAACCACGGCAGGAACCAATTGGGGCGCAACCAATTCTTGGCATACTGTTCGTATCGAACGAAATACGAAAGCCGGGACGATAAAAGTGTATTTTGACAATATGAACCAACCTATTATGGAAGCAACAGATACCCATTTTATCAAAGGGCATATCGGGTTTGGTTCTTTTGATGATACGGGACATTTTGACGATATTAAAATTTGGGCACCCATGGAAATAAAGGGTTCAGCAGACTTTTTTAAAGAGGCGAATATTAAGCATTAGTAACCCACCTTTTATTAGTTGAAGACCAATAACAACTATCCTTCCATTTTTTGCATCTAAGTTATAGAATCAATATTTCATATAACAACAACCAAAAAAGAAATCATGAAATCCATCTATTTATGCCTTCTCTTTATAGTCCTTGGATGTCAAAATCAAGGCAGCCAACAAAATGTGGTCAAAGAAAACTTAGTGCGTAATTTTTTACAATCAGAATTGGCTATAGAAATGAAGGGTCAACTGGACAAATTATATATTTTAAATAATGAGTATTGTGAAAAAATAGATTGTCAAAGCTATTTCAAGGATTATGAAGATGAGATTAAGATTATTTCAAAAGAGGATGCATTTATGAGAGGATTCTATAAGACACTAACCATCACCGAAATAGATGAACAAAATGGTAGAATCAAGGCAAAAAAAGTAAGAAGCATAATAAGAAGAAGGTAGAAAATACCAGCGGTGAAAGCATCACCGCTGGTAGGGGGAAACAAATAAATCTAATTATCATTCGACGCGACGGTCGAATTTGGATGATTTAATTGCTCGAAATAACTCATTATTTGAACTAACTCTGATTCTTTATTTAATTTCAATTTATGTTTTTTCACATAATCTTTTAAAGCAGTTCCTTGGCTTTTTAATACGCCTAATATTGCTTTCTTCTTTAGTTTGAAAGCCTTTGCTTTTTTGCCTTTCACTAGATAATAAGAAGTATTATCACCAAATTCTTGAATTTTCACGGTCCCACTATCATATGACTTTTTTTCTCGTTCCACTAAACGTTTTTGAAAATCCTGTAGCACTACAAAATCAGTACCTTCAAAAACCACCTTCATAAAACGGCTTTTGTAAATAGGATGTGCATTAGTCTTAAAAAGAAGTGTTTTAGGTTGCCCTTCCTCTTCCGTTTCGATAGTAATTTTGTCATAGAATTTTTCATCTAGGGTAATAAAACGGCCATCTTTTCTCACCTCAAAACTCTTGGTGAACCCATTAAAATTCAATAAATACAGTTGTTCTTCGTTGTCTTTAGCCGCTTTACTAAAAACTTTGCCTTGTTGCCATTTTTCAAAATAATAAGGTGTTCCATCGATGTCTTTATAAGCTTCAACTTCAAAAGCTTGGCTGTTGGTCAGCAAGACATCACTTTGTTGGGCATAATTCGCAAACGGTAAAACAGTCAATAAAAAAAAGGTAAATAACAGATTTTTGCAGTCGGATGCTTTCATAAATAACAGTGTTAAAGGTGATTAAATGTGGTGATTTCTATTTTATATAATGAGCAAGTTGCCCTTTAGTAACAGTTCACTAAAAAAAAATCTACTAATCCAATAAATCCTGACTGAAAGGTTTGTTTTGACTGAAAGCTAAATATAGGATGGACGGGTGGTCCATTTAGTTTTAAAGACACCATTTTTTAGGAATGGTTGCTTATGGTTGGCAAATTAAATAATTACAGGTCTATGTCTTACTTTTATAGGTGAGTGCACTGAATAAGTCGACGAAATAAATATTTATGAAATAGAAATGAAAAAGCGCTTACAAAACTTGAAATTTGGTAGGCGCTTTTGGGATATTTTAATAACTGTAGGATTCTAATTTTAAAAATTAATGAATTCTATTTTATCTCTTGGACAAACCCGAATAGATTGCAGCGGCAAATTGGGCATATTATTTTGTATATTCACATCCGTGTTAATCACCTTCGTTTGACTGGCGTATTTTGTCTGTGTTTTAGCATCTTTTACTGTAACTCTGAGTTGTTCCTCTGCTTTAATTTTAAAAACAGCAAAATAAGTACTACCTGCTGTTAAATCAAATGTTTTATATTCATTCCCAGAAGTTAATTCGAAAGTCAAATCAGTTCCTTCATCACAATTTTTGGAAAGGGTATTACCTGTATCATTAAAAACTATAAAAATTTCTCCATCTTCAATTTTAGTCTCCTCTAATGGTGGAAGTGATTTTACACAAGAAACAGAAAATGTAACAATTAGCAGTAAAAAGAAATGAATAGCTTTCATAAACGTATCAATTTAAAATATGGTAATGATTATCTTTAGTATTTAACGAGGCTAAGAGCAGCCACAAAAAAGGTCACTACTACCTAAACCTTGCATTATTATATTCTAAAATATCTGAACCTGGACATAAATCCGCCTATTTCAGGCTATTTAAAGGTCGCTTTGAAGTTTTTATCAACTCGTACAAGCCTTCTTTTTAGGTTCATGCATAACAATCCAGTCAAAATATCTCCTTCTACTTTGGCTTTTTACAAGCGCATCACCGCAGAAAAACGATTGGTAGAATCCTAATTTGGCAATAATTTATTCAAGAAAATTTTCAAAACAACTTGTAAATAAACGCCCGTTGATTTATCAGCTTCCTAATCAACCCTAATCTCTTATTGTGCTAGTGCAAAATCTATGGCAGTGGTTGCTTCTTGATGTGTTCTTACAAATTCATATAATTAATTCAAGTTGCGGACAATTCTTAAAGAAAGAAAACCTGCCTATGATAGAGTCGTTAATGTTTGTAGGTTTCACGCTAATAAATTTTGTGGTTTATCAAGCTTTAAAAGATTTACTATCTTTAGAATAAATAAATCCTTTTGTAACGAATCTAATAATATATTTCTAAAAAATGCATCTATTAATAGAAATTTTTTAAGAAAAAATAGAATCTATTAAACATATTACAAAATGAAAAAGTAAAAAATTAGATAAAGTCCACTAAAGCACTTGCCAAAATTAACAACATGAACCCTCTGTAATTAATAAGGACTTATCAAAAAAGAAAATATCAATTTATCTTCAACGCATTTAATAATTTTAATAATCAATTAATATTAAAAGTCCTCCAAAGAGCAATAAAAAATTTTTAGGCTTCAAATCAAAAAATTATTTTTTTCGTTACAAAAACCGCTTACAACAAAAAACCACTAAAACATTGGCTATCAATTAATTAAATTGATAAAATTTAAAAAAAAGTCAATTTTACTGGTTACAAACAGCAAGAAACGTCTTTGTTATAAAAGAAAATAAAACAGATATTTGTAAGCGTAACTTCCAACAAATAAACTACAATACAAAGACTGGTTAATCTCTCTATAGTTTCTGACAAACAATTTTCAATAGTTGAAATTTGGTAAGCAATCATCATTGTTTAGTAAGAGGCTTTCACACTAACTATCGATGATTTATTGTTTTGCTTCAACAAATTGAGCAACCAAATAAATTAGGTAACACTTATGTCAGAGGAGCTTTTTTTAGCGGAGTTAGACCACGTCTTAGAAAATATGGCGTTCGAAAAGGAGTTTACCATCACGGAGTTATGTAGAGTACTAGCCACCAGTAGGACTAGTTTGCATCGAAAAGTCACTCAGGTCACCAATAAATCTATATCTATCTATATTAGAGAATTTCGTTTGCAGAAAGCTTTCGAAAAATTGCAAAATCATTCTAATACAGTGAGTAACGTTGCTTATGACGTAGGTTTTTCAGACTTAGCCTATTTTTCCAAATGCTTCAAAGCTCATTATGGAATAACACCTTCAAAATTGTTAGAAAAATCAGCTAAGGAATTAAAATAAATAACATGTAATGGTTACCAACTATAAAGAAATTACTACCAATTACAAAATTGGAACATGAGTACAAGCCCATTTTAAGAAAGAATTATATTATTACCATTGATGAAAATACATATCTATTTTATGGAACAGGAAATCATCTATTAATACATTCATTTCCTTTTCCCAAATACTCATCTATTTAGTTACAAAAAAACGGATTAATTCTCAAAAAACAGCTGATTATAAGACTTACTGTCAAGTCTTATAAAGGTCTTTCTATTGTTCAATAATTCATTTTTCAAAAAGTCAATGTGAACTTATGATTAGCTTCAAATTTCGAAACAATTACCATTTCCTAGTCCCTTTTTTGCTTTTTGCTACAATTTTTCAAGTAAAAGCAGCGGACAATAATTATGTATGCGGGCTTAATTTTACTTGTCCCAATGACACTTTAGTTGTCAATAGTATACATCCAGATTCTACTGGCAAACCCATTATTTTAAATCCAAACTTATTGGATACTTTATATTATGTGGATACAGAAGTTTTTTCCTCTTGTTCAAGTATTGGTATAGACCGAACTTGGTACCTAATCGATACAAATGGTGATATTTGTACTTGTGTACAACACTTAAATATAGTTAGAGATTTCACCAAGATTATCCTGCCTAAAGACACCACCCTACAACGCTGTATGAGCCCTGAAGAACTAGCCGATATAGATAGCCTTGGCACTGCTACTATTTATGGCATCCCATTGGAAGATGACAACTATCACATTGGCATAATTATCCAATATGCAGATGAGATTATCTCCGCACAACAAATAAAAAGGACATTTTGGTATATAGATTGGTGTAATCCAACACCCATTTTCCAATTAATTGGCGCTCAATACATTAATCTATTGTATCCAAGTTTTGACTTACTAGAATTGGATATAAAAGACCCTACACAAACCAATATATTAGACCAAATATGTAATGAAGACGCCGTGCATTTCTGTTTAAGTTATGGCGGTGCTATTCCTCCTTATAATGGTGTTGACAACATCATCTGGGAGTATAACGATAATAACACAGGTTGGCAAGATGAACTAGATGCAGCCTTTGATAAATTTTGTTTTGTTGCTCAACCAGGAAAGGTAGCTATAGATTGCGCCAGTAGTCAAACTGGGTTTACCGAAAGAATTTATCGAGCTAAGATAAATGTAATCGACCCGATATCATTGGACAATTGCGACTATACTTCCGATGAAGATACTTTATTAATATGTTGTCCAATTGACCCTGCCTCTTCCATTTCTATTTTGACCAATACTCAAATGTGTGAAGGAGATACTCAAACAGTACAAGTCACATTAAATAGTAATGATTTTGTAGAAACTATTGCTGCTGGCTCTTATATTAATATTGATTGGACGGTAAATGGAAATGCTGAACCAAGTTTAAATAATGCTGCCACTTTCAATCATTTTATTACCGCTGGTATCACAGATTATTGTTTTGAAGCGGCGATTACTAACTGTGGAGGCAAACAAGTAGTAGTCACGGAGTGCATCCAAATAGACCCAATGCCAATTTGTGGAACTATTATAGGCTTACCGACTCCCGCTACCTTAATCCAAACAAATGCCAATCCCAAAGAGTACACTATTTGTCCAAATAATGACGCATCAATTGGCATTGACCTTCCATTTTTCAATTGTACGCCACAATGGCAATATTCGCATGACTTAGTCATTTGGACTGATTTAGGCTATTCAAATTCCGTTCAAAACACCAATGTTTTGCCTTCTTATTTATGGCCACCAAATACAGATTCTATTTTTTACCGAATATCTTGTCAACCTTTATCCAATTCATCTGCGTGCGAACCTTGCAATAGCGACACTTTGAAAATAAAACTAAGGTCTGCTCCGGATACGGTTATGATTGCAGGAAATAGTCCTGTTTGTTTAGGTAACAATACCACTCTAACAGTAAGCAATCCACAAACAGGTGCCATTCCGCCAATTACCTACACTTGGTTACACAATGGCGTAGCGGTCGGTACAGGAACTAGTTATTTAGCCAGTCAAGATGGCTGCTATTGGGTAGAAGCTTCGGATGGTTGTCAGATTACGCCCTCCTATCAATTTTGTTTAGATGTCTGCGAAATAGAACCGATTATTAGTTGTCCATTAATGCCTAATGAGTGTGCCTATTTGGGGCAAAGTGTAACGCTTAGTGGATGTGATTCTCAATCGTCTTGCGGCAATGCAGGGCTAAGTTATCAATGGACTTATGACAGTGGAACCCTAATAACGACAAACGGTTGTACGATTGAACATCTACCAGCAACAGGAGGAACGACCTACACCCTGACGGTAACTGATGCCAATGGCTGTTCAGCCTCAACGACACGGTTTGTGAAACCCTGTTCCAATTAAATTTTTGACCAACAAATCTTTGACAACAACAAATTTTGACTATAAAAATAGCCGCAATGAAAAATATATTTAATAAAACAGCTTTCTATATTCTTTTAGGAAATTTACCTATACTTTTTTTCCTCTTTAATGCATATACCACAACTAACACCGTTGACCCGATTCCCGAAAAAGTGGAGCAGGTCACAGGCTTAGATTATTATTGGGTAGGCGGAACAGGTATGTGGTCTGATTATGGGGCACATTGGGCTACAACTTCTGGAGGTACGACTTTCCATAATCAAGTGCCTACTTCGATGGATAATGTTTATTTTGATGGGAATTCTTTTAGTGCAGCAAATCAGGTCGTTACTATTGATGAAACGATAGCCTATGTAGCAGATATAGATTGGAGTGCAGCCACCAATAATCCTATTTTAGCAGGTACTTCAGATAAAATGTTATTGATATACGGAGCAATGAATCTAGTTTCGGGGATGGATATTACTTTCGATGGGGAGGTACATTTTAAGAGTAATGGTTTTAATAATAATATTACCTCTGCTGGTCAGAATATTCCTGGGAATGTATACTTTGATGGAATTGGAGGAGAATGGACTTTGCAAGATGCTTTTCATACAGATAAAGGGGTGTATCATAGCCAAGGAACCTTAAATACTAACAACCAAAGTGTTTTTATCAATCATAATTTCTTCACGCTCAACGAAGGCATAAGAGAACTCAATTTAGGCAGCAGTACTTTAACTACTAGTGGTTGGTATACTGCTCAAAGCACTAGCAATCTTTTTAACTTTCAATGGGTTGCCAATAACTTAACCCTGAATGCAGGGACCTCTACTATTATCATTAATGATAATGAACGATTTCTTGGTGGAGGTATGTATTTCTTTAATATTACTTTTAACAATCCCGCTGCAAATAGTAATCATGTTATTAATACTAATGTCTTAGGGAAATTATCTACTGTAAACAACTTAAACTTTAACACAAATTATAGTAATATAAGCTTCAATTTCAATAATTCAATCCACGAGTTAGAGTGCCAACAAAACGCTGAAATTCACGGTAATAACAACTTTGATATCTTAACCTTCACCAAAGGTAAAATTTATGCATTAGAAGCAGGCTCCACTCAAACTATAAATACTGGGGGACAATTAAACGCTAGTGGCGGTTGTGATAATTTTCTGAATCTCAAATCTACAACTAGCGGACAGCAAGCGCTTATTTCACATGATGCTGGTACTATTAATACTGATTATTTGGCAGTCCAAGATATTCAAACGACTGGTGGTGCAACCTTTATTGCAAATAATAGCGCCAATATCTCTAATAATAGTGGCTGGTCTTTTCCTGCTGCATCCCCAAGAATACTTTATTGGGTTGGAGCATCTGGAGATTGGAATAATCCTAACAACTGGTCCCTATCCAATGGCGGTCAAGGAGGAGAATGTATCCCAACTCCATTTGACAATGTCAACTTTAGTCAAAATGCTAATTTTAATGCTAATGACATAGTTAATCTTAATACCTCGGTTGCTTTTTGTAATAATATAGATTGGACCAATGCTCCTTCTGCTTCTACTTTAGCAGGCTCTGCCAGTAACCAATTATTAGTTTTTGGAAACTGTAATTTCTCTGCTAATATGAATATCACATTTGATGGCCAAGTACATTTTAGAAGCAATGGACTAAGTAATACGATTACTTCTGCAGGTCAGAATATTCCTGGGAATGTATACTTTGATGGAATTGGAGGAGAATGGACTTTGCAAGATGCTTTTCATACAGATAAAGGGGTGTATCATAGCCAAG
>CALJVJ010000059.1 GCA_937974625.1 uncultured Saprospiraceae bacterium | reverse complement strand
GGACCGATAAAAAAACAAGCCGTCAATCCAAATTGAAGGAAATCAAAAGCTAAATCAGGATTGAAATAGAAAAAAACAGATTTACCTACCCGTATACTCAAGGCTAATAAAAATGCACCTAAAAAGAAATTAGCAATATGTTTGGGCTTGGAGAAAAATAAAAAATAGAAGCTTAAGAGGACGCCATTAAACGCTCCTAAAGCACTAAAGAAAAAAAGTAAATCTCTGCTGTAATCCATTATCGTCCCATGACTATTATTAGAAATGAAACTTAAATATCGATAAAGCTAGCCTCTCTTCCAATGATAGAGGATAGTTTTAACTTCTGTTAACAAAGAATTATTTTTTACAATCTTCTGCGTGCATCATTTTTTGACTTATTCTGTCGTTTATTTATCTTAGTTTTTCCGTTGAAATTATAGCTTATCCAAAGCCTTAGTTGCTGACTACGCCATTTTTCAGAACGAGTAGATTTGAAAGTCTTAAAAGGTCGTTCTGAATTATTTTCTAAGGTATTAAAAACATCATTTAGATAAACCCTGGCTTTTAATCGTTTATTTATAAAGGTCTTTTGAAGCATTAAATTGACCCGAAAACGTTCATAGGCGATATAATATGCATCTTCGGAAGGTGAAATATAGCTCCCAATTAAATCTAGGGTAGTTGTTTTATTTAGTTGAAAATTATTCGTTAAATTTAATCGAAGCGTTGTTCTTTCAAAACTGTCTTGCCCTGCTTGATTGATGAATTTTCGGTGATAAACATTCGCTAGTCCACGAATAGACCACCAGCTGGTGATATTACCAAACCGATTATAGGATAGCCCAATTTGCCGTTGGATGCCTTCATTAAATTTTTGATAATAAGCGATTTGTTCTTCTAAATAATATATACCATTAATGGCTTCTGTAATATTTCTAATATAAAGGTTGATGTTTTGTTTTTTGTCTTTCCAGCTTAATTCCAGATTATGCACATTTTCTGGTATCAAATCTGGATTGCCTAATTCGTAGCGAAAATCATTTACTTTAACCACTGTATTGTTTAAAAAATAGAAAGGTGGGCGACGTAGCCGCTTGGAATAACTCAACGAAATACTTCTATTTTTTGCTAATGTTCTAGAATAAAACAAGGTTGGAAACCAATTGGTATAATTTTGCTGAATGATAGAGTTATCCCCCAAATCTACTCGTTCTAAATCAGTGTTTTCTACTCGTATGCCTATTTCTAAAAAATCCTTTTCTCCTAATTTTTTATTAAAAGCTAAATAAGCAGCGGTCACTTGTTCGGTATAATCAAAGGAAGTGGTACGACCTGTAGGTGTCCATATTTCGTTGGCCAATACATCAGATAATAGACCATTTTTTCTTGCAGTGTTGGTTAATTTCAATCCAGTTTCTAATTTTAAACCATTTTGAAAGTATTTTTCTACATCTGCTTGTGTCGAAAATATTTTTGTATCTGCAATGCCATTATTTCGTTCGGTATTATCAGGATAAACTGCGTTGGAGTAAGTTGAAGCAGTTGTGTTATATCGGTCTACCGCTTGGTTGGCATAATCTACAAATATTTTTAAATTACTTTTTAACGTATCCATTGTCCAAGCATAATTGAAAGTACTTGTATACAGTTGATTATTAAGCCCGCCTATGGCTAGTGCATTGGCGTTGCCTACTAAATTTTCTTGATTATAAAATGAAATATTGCCATCATTTTCAAATGTATAATCATAATTTGAGGTGTAGCCTTCCAAACCGATTACATGATTTTTGGCAAGATTACCCACAAAACCTAAACGATAATTATGACGTCCTCTTGTCGTCTTGTAAGCTTCCTCATTCCTAATTGCTTCTTGGCGGTCAAAATAGGTAAAGGTCTGTTTGATACGAGACTCGTTAGTCTGAGCTGTATAATTATAATTTCCATAAATATTCCATTTTTCCGCTCCATAATTGAAGGTGCCACCTGCAAACTGGCTATTATATCCAGCCCCTTTAAAAGTATAATCCGTACGCAGACTACCGTCAAAACCAACTTGTTTTTTCTTTAAAATAATGTTGATTAAGCCACCTGAATTTTCTCCATCTGTGTTGGCAGATAAATGTGTTTGTATTTCTATACTTTGAATATTTTCTGACCGTAAATTGCTGATATAATTGGCTAAATCCGTTCCTGACAAATTGCTAATTCGACCATTTATCATTACCGTAGGTGATTCATTCCTCATTAAAATATTCCCCTCCGTATCTACCAAAATATTAGGAGAACGTTCTAAAACTTCCAACCCGTCATACCCTGAATTTAATGGACTGACTGCTACATTAAAAACTAATTTATCTTCTTTTTGCGTGATAATGTTTCTTTCTGCTGTAACCACTACTTTGCCCAATTCATTGACCGTAGGATTTAATTGGATGATGCCTAGGTCTATTTTTTCTTTTATAGAAATAGAGGTTTCCCATGTTTCGTAGCCTATAAAACTAATAGTGATTTTGTAGTCAGCATTTGCAGGTACTTCAAGATTAAAATTTCCATCTCTTTTGGAGATATCCCCTTTTTTATAGAGCTGATTATCAGGACTTTGAACTAGAATATTCGCAAATTCAATGACCTGTTCTTTTTCATCTTTTATCAGACCAGAAATACTGCCATTTTGTGCAACTAGGATTGCAATTGGTCCTAAAAAAAGGAAATAGAGTAGGGCAATCTTCTTTATCATTACTAATTGTTTTTAGTTGCTTAGTCTTTGAGCCAATTCTTTTATAGGACAAGAGAGGTAATTAAATTTTAATGTTAAAAATTTAACAGATAACTTGACATTATTAGAAAAAAGGTCCACCTTTGAAGTGTTAAAAAATTAACAATAAAAATAAAAGCCTACATTTATGAGCATTTTTGACCTGAGCTCTTTGAGCAGAAGAGAGCGCCAAATAATGGATTTATTTTTTGAAAAGGGTGCTTTGACTGCTAACCAAATTACGGAACTGTTGCCTGATAACCCAAGTAATGCAACTGTTAGAACTTTATTACGCATTTTAGAAGATAAAGGACAATTATCGCATGATAAAAAAGGGCGGCAGTTTGTCTACTTTACTTTAGTTCGTCAAGGAGAGGCAAAACAAAGTGCTTTTAAAGATTTACTCAAGACTTTTTTTAAGGGTTCTCTAACTGATGCAGTAGCCACTTTTATCAATGACCCAGATACAGACATGACGGAGGAGGAACTGGATGAATTGGAAGACTTGGTCAAGCAGGCTAAGAAAAAGTGATGAGTTGTAAGTGGTTAGTGGTTAATCCGTATTTAACTTGGATATAAAAAGTTCCAACTGTCACGGTGTTAGAACTTATCACTCATCATTTATCACTCATCATTCAAAACCCATTAAGAAATCACCCAACACCTTAATTTCAAAAATCACAACCAATGGAATTCTTAATTGACATTACCCTAAAATCTACCTTGATTTTACTGTTTTCAGGATTGATTTTATTAGGCTTAAAAAATGCCTCTGCGACCTTGCGGCATTGGATAATTAGCCTGACGATGATAGGTTTATTGCTGTTACCCTTATTAGTTGCTTTAGTTCCTGATATGGAGGTTACAGTTCCTTATTTACCTCCCAATGAAATAGTAGTAGCAGAGAAAGTGGAAGCGCCTTTAGCTGTGCCATTGCAGATAAATAAACCAGTTGCCGAGGTGGTGACCACTGTTCCTTTGATGGAAGAATCAACTGAATATACTCCTATAGCATCAACAAAAATAGTTGATAATCAAGAAGAGATGTTTTTGGAAAATGTAGATAGTCGTGTTGAACCAGCACCAATTTCTTTCATCCAACTTTTGCCTTTAATTTGGTTGTTTGGTTGTGGATTTTTCTTGCTTAAATTTTGTTTTGGATTACTTGGTTTGAGGAAGATAACAATAAATAGCGAGCCATTTACTTTGCCCAATGAACTGCAAAATTATCAAGCTTCCTACACGAAACGACCCGTTCGTTTTTTACAAAATTCAAGCATTAAAACACCTATGACTTGGGGCGGTTTTCGTCCCGTTATTCTTTTGCCAGAAGTTGCCTCAGTATGGTCAACTTCCGAATTAAAAACCGTTTTAATTCATGAATTAAATCATATCAAACGAAACGACTATTGGGTACATACTTTGGGCTTGTTAGCAGTCTGTTTTTATTGGTGTAATCCCCTGATTTGGTTGATGAAACGTCAACAATTGTTGGAAAGAGAAAAAGCTTGTGATGAAGCTGTTTTGCTTGCTGGAATCCGCCAACAGAACTATGCGGAACAATTGGTCAATATTGCTCGACAATTGTCTGGTAAACCATCTATGATAAGCGAGAATGCCTTGCCAATGGCAAAGATGTCGCAAACTAGAGCTAGGGTTTTAGCTATCCTAAATTTTGATGATGATAGCTTTCAATTTTCTATTTGGAAACAACGAAATTGGGGATTGCTTTATGTGCTTTTATTTCCGATT
>CALJVJ010000058.1 GCA_937974625.1 uncultured Saprospiraceae bacterium | reverse complement strand
AACATTTCATAAATACCCATTTCGTCCGTCGAACCAAACCGATTTTTAGTAGTTCTTAAAATTCTATAGGTATAATGCTGGTCGCCCTCGAATTGTAAGACGGCATCTACGATATGTTCTAATAATTTAGGGCCAGCAATGGAGCCGTCCTTAGTAATATGTCCAATTAAAAAGACAGGAATATTCGTGTCTTTGGCAAATCGTTGTAATTCACCCGCACATTCTCGAACTTGAGAAATACTGCCTGGCGTAGATTCTACATGTGGAGAAGAAAGGGTCTGGATAGAATCTATTACTAAAAGGTCAGGTTTTAATTGCTGTGCGTGGTTTAATATTTTACTCGAATTGGTTTCTGTTAAAATATAACAGTTATCATGATTTTTGCCAATTCTGTTCGCTCTCATTTTTATTTGTTCCTCGCTTTCTTCTCCAGAAACATATAATACTTTGGCTTCAATAGAGGTCGCTACTTGTAATAATAAAGTTGATTTACCAATACCTGGTTGACCGCCAATTAATACAATAGAGCCACCAACTATTCCACCTCCCAAAACCCGATTTAATTCACCGTCTGGCGTAACTAACCTATCTTTGCTCGTAGGAATGATTTCTTTTAAAGGAATAGGCTTAGGTGAATTCCTGTCAGGTTGTTTCCACGCCTTGTTCTTTTTCTCTTGTTTGGTGAGCTTACTGACAATCTCTTCTTGGTAAGTATTCCAATTACCACAAGCAGGGCATTTGCCAATCCATTTGGGTGACATAGCCCCACAATCACTACAGGAAAATGTTTTTTTTACTTTTGCCAAAACTTTTTATTCGATTTTAAACAATATTTAAAAATAATTTCTTTATTTTGCACCCGCAACTATAAATCACCGACACATCAAGCATATTTGTCCTGTCTTTTAAAGGACAAACCTCCGATAAGTTATCATTATTTCCATTGAGAAAATTCAACAAAACAACATAAAATTCGTTATATAAGTATGAATTTGTACTTTTTAGCAAATAATAGTTGACTACTGTTGATTTTTTATAGAAATTGGACACAACAGTTAATTTACAATGACTAATAAAAAGTTAAAATTAACGACTAATAAGCGATAAAAAAAGCTTCGGCTTTATTAAGATATATAAGAATTGTTTTCATTTGGTTTTTTGGGGTTATACAGGGTGCAGCGTCTCATACGCTTGTGCCCTGTTTTCTTTCTAATCCCTATCTCTCTTCCAATAATCTCGTATCCTTTCAATAAAGCAATTTAAAAAAAACTACCGTCCTATTTGGTCTACTTCAAAAATAGTATGCTGCTCATCGTATAGGGGCCCGGCCTAGTCTTTCTCCTACCCAGCCGTTGTGGTTCACACACTAAAATATCCAAAGGGCATTTGCCTTCGTGGTGGCTCGTACATCCTATCATCGAGCACATCTGACACATAAAGTACTTTGTGGCATAAACATTAATCTTGCTGGCTGAATGGTCTTTTTGCAATTAGAGCAATTGCCAAAATTAGGAGACTCAACTTTGGTCAAAGCTAGCTGTAGACTATTTAGTTGTCGTTTGGCATTTCTTAAGGCGGCATCTGAAACGCCTTTATTATTGATAGCGTCCATCCGACTAACTCTGCCTATAGAATTTTCTGGCGAGATTGGTTTACTTGACTCCTCCATCCCTCTTACCTTTTTCTCTGTTTCTGCTATTTTTTGAATAATTTTCTTTTTGAATAATTTTCTTTCTTCTGTAGTCATAATTAAACTATTGAGGTGAACTATATATTTAGGAACCGGACCAAACAAGATAGTGTAAGACTTACTTATTTATTTCCTAACATTTTTATGATGAAAAAACTAAGCCATATTAGTAATCCATTACAATCTTCATTCTACAAGATAAAAGATTCTTTATCAATAAATTAACCTATAAGTGTTTACTTCGTAGAATAATAAGAAGAACTAAATATCCTGCTTTAGAATATCTCGAATATATTGTAATTTCGCAGGCTGAAAATAAAATCATCCAAATAGGACTGTTTCCTTACTAAAATAAGCCAATTAATGATTGATGTAAAACTGTTGAAAAAGATTTGCGAAGTTCCTGGTACTTCTGGTTTTGAGCAAAAAATAAGAGAACTTATCATTAAAGAAGTTAGACCACTTGTTGATAGTTTAGAAGTAGATGCGATGGGGAATGTGATTGCTATAAAAAAAGGTAAAACGCCTAAAAAAGCAATGGTGGCAGCGCATATGGATGAAATTGGTTTTATTGTCACACATATTGATGATGAAGGCTTTGTACGGTTTCACACTTTAGGTGGTTTTGACCCTAAAACATTGACTGCACAACGAGTCATTATTCATGGAAAAAAAGATATTATTGGTGTGATGGGGTCCAAACCTATTCATTTGATGAAAGCAGAAGAACGAGGCAAACCTATCCATATTCAAGACTTTTTTATTGATACAGGCATGAGTAAAAAAGCAGTGGAGAAAGTAATTGAAGTAGGGAGCCCAATTACTCGAGAACGAGCCTTGATAGAAATGGGAGATTGTGTGAATGGCAAATCAATTGATAATCGAGTTTCTGTATTTATCCTTATCGAGGTATTACGTTCTTTACAAAAGAAGAAAGTGCCCTATGATGTATACGGTGTCTTTACAGTACAAGAAGAAATCGGTTTACGTGGGGCAATGAGTGCCGCACATCATATTAATCCAGATTTCGGTTTTGGTTTAGATACAACTATCGCCTTTGATGTTCCTGGAGCGAATCCACATGAAATGGTGACTAAATTAGGTAAAGGGGCGGCAATAAAAATAATGGACGGGTCGGTTGTATGTGATTATCGGATGGTGAAATATATGAAGGAAGTAGCCAGTAAAAATAAAATAAAGTGGCAACCTGAAATTTTACCTGCTGGAGGAACAGATACCGCAGCTGTTCAGCGATACGGTAAAAATGGTTCTATTGCTGGTGCTGTTTCCATTCCTACTAGACATATTCACCAATCCATAGAGACGGCACACAAAGAAGATATTAAACATTGTATCGAACTTTTAGAAGCGAGTTTGGTGAATTTGGATAAGTACGATTGGAGTTTTAAATAAAGTAGGCGAGACTTAACCGTTGGCGCGAAAATCAAACAAGTATGTGGGAAGAAGTAGACCATCAACTTAAAAGAAATTTTCAATTTAAAGATTTCATTCAAGCTTTTGCTTTTATGACTGAAGTAGCCTTTCATGCAGAAAAACAAGGACATCATCCGAATTGGAGTAATGTCTATAATCGGGTGGAAATTTGCTTAAATACACATGATGCTGGAAATATAGTGACGGAAAAAGATTGGCTTTTAGCCAGAACAATAGATGTCATTTACGTTAAATACCAATGAGATGCTATATATTACCTGATAATAACTTTTCCTTCAAATCAAAAGGCAAAGTAATTTTTCGTTTAGCAGCAAAATCAAAAATGACAATTACTGATTCTCCATGAGCTGCAACGCCTACTTTATCGCTTTGAATTAGATGCTCTAAAACAATACTGGTTCTACCTAATGATTTAACTCGAGTACCTACAATAACCTGGTCAGGATAACTAATAGGCTTAACAAAATGGCAATTCATGTAAGCCAAAACAGGCCCAATTTGAGTTTCATTTCTTGAGGTGATTAACTCCTTAAAAATATCTATTCTAGCATTCTCAAAATAACGATAGTAAACGGTATTGTTTACATGACTATTGGCGTCCATGTCTCCCCATCGTACCGTACAATTCATTTGAAAAGGGTAATCTTCTAATTTCATTTATTTACAGTTTAATTGTCTATATTCCCCATCTTATGTAAGACAGGTAATTGGCCGCCGTAAGCCCTTGCTATATTTTCTTCGTTGAAAACGGTTTCCGTATCACCGTAGGCAATCATTCTTTGATTCAATAAAATGACTTTATCGAAGTATTTTCTAACGGTAGCTAAATCATGATGTACGACTAATAAAGTTTTACCTTCTTTAGCTAACCTTTTTAGAATTTGAATAATTTTTTCTTCTGTTGTAATATCTACACCAACAAAAGGCTCATCCAAAAAGAAAATATCAGATTCTTGACATAATGCTCTAGCGATAAACACCCGCTGCTGCTGTCCTCCTGATAATTCACCAATTTGTCGGTCTTTAAAAGCGGTCATGCCTACTTCCGCTAGTGCTTGCATCGCTATATCTTCATCCTCTTGATTAAGTCGCTGAAAAACTTTTTTATGAGGGTATCTTCCCATCATTACAATGTCAAAAACCGTAGCGGGGAATTGCCAATCAACATCGTTTTTTTGAGGTACATAAACAACTTTCTTTCGGACCTTGTCAATTGATTGACCTTCAATCTTCACTATTCCATTATCCACCTCCAATAGGTCAAGGATGGCTTTAAAAAGCGTAGACTTTCCAGCACCATTGGGGCCAATTACACCATATATCTTACCTTTTTCAATTTCTAGATATATATTAGTCAAAACCCTTTTACGGTCAAAAGAAACGGATAATCCTTTTACGGAAATCGTGGACATTTTTGTAAGGTTGATGAGGTTATGAGGTTATGAGGTTGTTAAGGTTGCTTGTTACCTTACCATATAAACCTTATTACCCTATTTTAATCAATATATTCTACTTTTCGCAAGAAACGAAATCCTACACTCAATTCCATTGTTACATTCACTATTTTTCTTTCAGGAATAGAAATAATTTGTCCAGGAACAGATGGACTAGCTACATTTCCAAGAGGTGGTTGTTTATATTGAAAAGAGAAGTCTGGATTTATGGTTAAATCTACTATAGCGCCGACTAATTCATTAAATGGAAATTCTAATCCACCACCTAGAGAAACCCCATAATTAAATTTTCTGACAAAGAAATTATCAGGAAAAGTAAAAGGTGCAGGTGTGGTTCCATTTCTAAAGTCATCTAAGTTGGTACTGATGGTATAATCAGCACGAATACCAAAAGAATAGAATTTTTTACCCACCGCACCAAAATCAAATTTTTGTTTGGCGCCTAAAACAACGGAGGCATTTCGAAAAATAAACTGTGTTGTTGGTGGAGTATATAAATCACCATTTGGAAAAAAATAGCGCTGATTTCTCAAGGCACTACCTTTTAAATGCAATCCGCCTTGCGCGTACAAAGAAAATTCATTGCCTTCTGGAACGGACTCTATAAACATAGCACCCTGATATTTAATCAAGGGGTCTCGTTGTATGCCTTCCCATTTTTGAAGACCAACTAACAATCCACCTTTAACGCCCCATGCAAATGTTTGTGCATTCAGTACAAAAACAGAAAGCGTAAAGCTCACTAAAAAAAGTATTTTTTTTATCATAACGGGTATTTTAGGAATGGTACATTAATAAATTACGTTTTTATGCGCAGTTACTTTTGTCTTATACAAGGCAAAAAACATGAACGAATGTAAATTCGTGAACCGCTTGCGGGCGGGCTGCTGAAGAAAAAATAACAAGTATAAGAATGTAAATTTATTATTGAACTATTCTTTTGTTCACAAAGTTATCTTTTAATTTAACTTAACACCATGAAGGCACTGCATTATGTAACCTTTATCTCCTTTATTCTATTCGTAATCTCATGCCAACTTGAATAATTTTAGTATTTAAATTATTCAATCGCTGAATTTCTTTTACAGTTGTGCCATAAGTTTGGGATATTCTCCATAATGTTTCCCCTTTAATTACCTTATGATACCTTCTTGTCTCAATATTAGGTGGCGTAATAACTTCAGGTATATCTTCGTCTGGTACAATGACTTCTGGAATTTCTTCAACAGGTTCTGTAGATTGAGTTTTTTCTTTTGGAGTTAAAATTGGTTGATACCCCTCAGTTTCTTCACTGATTTCCTTATCTTCTTCGGTTTTTACTTTAGTTGGTTCTTTGTCCTCTATGATAACTGGAGGGGGAACAGACTCGCTTGTACGTAACTTAGGTTTTTTTCTATTTTTCCCTCTCACTCTGATTGATTCCCCTATCGCTGGTTGAGTACCATTAGACATCTTATTCTTTTTATACAATCTATCTAAGCAGAGTCCATAGGATTGAGAAATTTCATACATTGTTTCTCCTACTTTTACTATATGAAATTTTTGTTTTCCTCTAAAGTTTCTTCTTTTTTCTTGTATGAAAATTTTAGTATCCGCTACCAAAGGTTGATTAGTAGCGGTTATTAATTCGTTATACTTCAAAATACGACCAACAGACGTTTTTGTTCTTTGTGCAATGGTTGCAGGGGTTTCTCCTGCTTTCACATAGGTCATTTTCGCATCGTTGATGAAAAAAATATCCGTTTCGATTTTTGTTTTTGTTTTTGCTTTGGCGACTACATCAGCTGAAGCCATATTATCGAATTTATCGAGGTCATATTCTTCTATAATTCGAATCAATTTTTTGTCATAGGTTTTACTAGTTGCATACCCAGCTTTTTTTAAACCCTTTGCCCACTTTTTATAATTAGTTGGGTCTAATTTAAATAAATCATTATAGCGTCTATTTTCTAATAAAAAATCAGAATGTGCTAGGTAGGAATATTCGGCATCTCGATAACCACGAAAACAGGATTTAACCAATTTGCCTCTTTTATAATCATCATCTTTGTGATAATATTTTTTACCATTCCATCGGCTACCACATTTGATACCAAAATGATTATTGGCTTTTCTTGCCAAAGTACTTCTGCCTGCATTGGATTCTAAGATGCCTTGTGCTAGTTTAATACTTGCAGGTACTCCTGTTCGTTCCATTTCGCTGATAGCGATATATTGAAACTCGTCAATATATCTTTCTATATTTTTATCTTTTGCTATTAAACTAGTCACTGAAAAAAGCAGCAAAAGGATAATATTTCTCATCGTATCCATTTAATCTAATTTTAGAATGCCAAAATAAACAATTTCTATCTTCGTTTCCCTAATTTTGCGAAATCTCTCAATATTGGGGACCGTCACCTAGTACCTAATAAAAACGCAAAAACACTCTTAAAAATGTATAAATTAAGTGTTAATACCTTATTAATATTTCTAATCTTATTTTTTGCTTGTAAAAACCCCTTCAAAGAATCAACAACAGAGATACCAGAAAATGCGACCGAGCTAGTAGAAGAAAAAATAGAGGAAAAAGCACCTGTAGCCATTGAAATTTACGTTTGGGTAGATAAATTACGCCTTCGGTCAGAATCTAATACGAGTAGCGAAACAGTTGCTACCTTGAAAGAAGGACAGGCTTTAACGTTCCAGAATGAACGGTCTGATTTTACAGAAAAAATTAATCTTAGAGGGACATTATTTGATGAGCCTTGGTTAAAGGTCTCGACAGCAGAGGGTGAAGAAGGATGGGTTTATGGCGGAGGAGTGAAATTTTACAAAATTGGTATAGATGAATCACCCACGGCATATGATGATTGTTTCAAGTTAAAGAAGAGCCGCAAGATGACGCAGGCAAGAAAATGTATCGACCGCACCCATTTTAGAGAATTAAAAAAAGAAAGTTCTTTAGTTTACGAATCCACTACAGGTGTTACTTTTCGATTATTAAGTGGAGGTCAATACATTCTTAGTAATGTTGGAAGAGATTCAGTGTATCAATTTAGATATTACTTAAAAGAGGCAGCAGCTTTTGTGGCGCATGGCACTTATGGGGCACAGGAAGGATACGTTTTAATTGATGATAAAACGGGTAAGGTTACTCATACCAAAGGATTTCCAAAAGCCTCTAATGACCACGAACATATTGCTTGTTTGAATCCAGATTGGGGCGATAAAGGTAATTTTAGAGGGATTCAATTATTTGGTTTTGTCAATAATGAATTAACGGTTGTTTTTGAAGAAGCATTGGAGGAGTTCAGACCAGTCACGCCTAAATGGGTAGATGAAAATACTTTACAATTTACGCTTTTAGAAGTAGCAGATAAACGCAATAAAAAATCTAGATACGGTCAGTTGACAAAGCAAGAGAATGGAGAATGGGTATTGGAATTGTAAAGCTAGTGGCTCAAGACAAAAGTAGTTGATGGTTTAGAAGCAGTTATTTTTTGTCTAATCGAGGCAGAAAATCAGGATAATAGCCGTAGCTATTAAGCCTGATTTTCTAACGATGAGTAGGCGAAAAAGAACAATTATAAAGT
>CALJVJ010000057.1 GCA_937974625.1 uncultured Saprospiraceae bacterium | reverse complement strand
AAAATTATTAAGCAAAAATTTGTGATAATTATGATTCCTAACTTAAAAGAAATGACCGGAAATGCGATGTCCTTTACAGAAAAAGTAACGACTAGATGGGATGACCGATTAGTAGGAAGTAAAGCGTGCTTGGAATGTGGCGATTATCTATTGGAATGTTTTGACCAATTTTGTGATACCACCAGAATGCATAAATTTTCAGTTCGACCTGGAGCATTTTTAGGGTTTATGAAGATTGCTGTAGTATTCTATTTTTTAGCTTTAATAGCTTTATGGGTAAAATTTCTAGGATTGGCGGTCATTTTAGGAACCATTCCTATTTTTGTAACAGTTTTTCAATTTTTTTATTACAAAGATTTTATCAGTTTTTTATATCCTGAAAAAGAAGGACAAAATGTAGTTGGAACTATCGAACCAGTAGACGAAGTTAAACAACAAATTATTGTTAGTGCGCACCATGACAGTGCTCATATTTTTAATTTTTTGGACAAAGACCCAGAAAACTTTCCACGTAAAATGCAAATCGCCAACATTTCTTCTTTTGGAATTGCGATTATAGCTTGGCTATTATGGATTGGACAATTAATAGGGTTTTCAATGACCATACCCAGTTACCTAGCCGCTGGCATTTTTACTTTATTAAGTTATAATGTGGGACAACTCTGGTTTTTTTATGATAAAAAAGGGACCCCAGGTGCTGGAGATAATATGATTTGTACTGCCCTAGCTATGGAAGTTGGCAAATATTTTTCTCAACAAAAAATAGCGGGAAATGGCTTAAAAAACACCAGAATAGTAGTTGCGAGTTGGGACGCGGAGGAAGCTGGATTAAGAGGTGCAAGAGCTTATATTAAAAAATATCTTTCTGAATTGAAAGCAGTTAAAACTTATAATTTTAACTTAGAATGCATGTATGACCATAAAGAATTAGGTTTCCTTACTTCCGATTTGAATTCTTTTGTTTCACTTTCTGAATCTATGGTTGAGGATTGTTTAGCCGTTTGTAAATCTTTAGGACATCCTATAAAGAAAGTTCCATTTCCATTCTTAGCTGGAGGTACTGACGCTGCAGAATTTGCTAAAGTTGGGATAGAAGCAACCACATTGGCCGCCATGAACTGGGTCAATAAAGAAGGAAAGCCAGCCTATCATACGCCAAGAGATACCATAGAGGCGGTGGATGCTATTGCAGTATCTAGATGTATCGAGGTAGGGATTAGTTATATTCTAAGAAAGGAAGCCTTTTTAAGATAGACTCTTATACTGCCCCAAATATATGTTAGTTCTTTTTAATCATTTCTATTGCAACTCCTTTCTGTTTTTTTGCACTACTACTTATAATTCTATTTCTAACATGTAGGTTAAAAACAAAATTGCAATGGGACTTAAATTACAAAAAAGCATTACCTTAATTTTGATGGTACTGTTTTTTACGACTTGTAGAGATACCATCAACTTTGAAATTCCGGATACTATAAAAGATGCTATCTTTATTGAAGGTAAATTAACCAAAGGAACCCCTAGTACCGTGTTTGTTAAAATTGGCCAAGTCTTCAATTTTTCGGCTAATCCTAGTCGGTTTTCAGCTGAATTTGTACAAGTCATAGATGAATCTGGGCAAGCTTTAGCCTTATCTAGCCAAGAACAAGGCATCTTTAAACTGACTATCCCTAGCGACCACCCTAGTTTCAAAATTGATTATGGACATGCCTATAAAATAAGACTTCAACTTAAAAATCAAGAAACCTATGAATCTGCCTATGATACCCTGTATCAAGTACCTGAAATAGTAGATTTAAAGTTGGGTAAATTGTCAAAGAACATTACACTCTCAGATGGTATGAAGCAAACACAAGAAATTCTCTCCCTTCTTGTTAGTGCTCCATTAACTACTCCTAATAAATCCAGACCTCACCTTTTATGGGAATTAGAAAGTGTATTTAAGCAATCTGATTCACCTGAGGGAGATTTTATAAGAAGAGGTCCTTGTGGATTGATTGAGGTTGAACCCAAAACCTGTTATTTGTCTATTGACCCCATAGACAACTATATTTCCTTAAATACTAAACTATTTTCTGGAGATAATTTAGTTGATTTTACCGTTTATGAAGCAGATAATACGAATACTTTTGTCTTTTCTGAAGGTCATTATATTACCCTCTACCAACAATCAATTAGTGATGCAGCTTTTGAATATTGGTCACAAGCGAATCAATTAACCAATAGAAATGGGTCTATTTTTGAAGCTCCTTCAGG
Organism: uncultured Saprospiraceae bacterium; assembly: GCA_937974625.1. Lineage (GTDB taxonomy): Bacteria > Bacteroidota > Bacteroidia > Chitinophagales > Saprospiraceae > JAFMDF01. The sequence goes on along the minus strand of CALJVJ010000057.1, from coordinate 14,053 downwards.
TAAAATAGTTACCAATTTCTCAAATGTAGACAATGAAAAAGATGAAGTGTTTGGTTATTTCTTTGCAACAGAAAGTAACTTCCGAAGAATCTATATTTCTCCTGAGGCTGCTGGTAATCCTCGAAGTCATTGCCCTCCAGTTGGTGGTCATAGTGTATTATGCGATAATTGTCTTTGCTGGCAAAATAGCTCCAGAGATAAACCAGATTGGTGGAAAGAATGATTTTAGCGTTCAGCTAATTTTAAGAAATTATCTAATATTATTTTGAAATATTATTTTGAATAATAAATTTTAATTAAAATTAATGGCAAGTTTTTAAAAAATAATAAGGCTATAAATTTTGTTTTTCAATTATTTTTCCTAATTTCATTACGTTCAAGTTTATTTTCTCAACTCCTAAATATTTTTTATGAATCGTAATGCACCCATTTCAAAATATATGGCGACCCAATTAATTACCTTCAAACCGACGGACGATATTTGGCATGCCATTAATATTATCGTGAAAAATAAGATTTCTGGTACACCTGTAGTAGATAATAAAGGAGCCTTAGTAGGAATGTTGTCCGAGGTGGATTGTATGCGAGTAATGTTAGAAGGAACCTATAATAACCAGCCTGGTGGAATGGGCCTAGTGAAGGATTATATGGCAGTGAACGTAACGACAATTGATATTAACACAACCTTATTAGAAGCAGCTTTTAATTTTGCGCATTCCAAATATAAAAGATTTCCTGTTTTAGAAAATAATAAATTAGTTGGACAATTGAGTAGAAGTGACGTGTTGAAAGCTATTTCTAAACTTAGACCTCAAATGAAAGTAATCCCCGATTCTTGGAAGCCTCGAATGCCAATGACCAATGCATCGAAAGCTAGTCGGTATACTGAAAATGCTTAATTAACAGTTTAGAATTCCTAAAAAAAACAGTCGCTTTTGTAAAAAGTGACTGTTTTTTTTTAGGAATATTTAAAACCTCAGTCTACTAAATTTTTAATTTGGAAAACCATCAAATATTTAATTAAATTTGTAGATAAAGTTCATTTTATAAATTAAGCCTATTGTCTACGACTCCTTTACCTAATTTCATTACCGAGCACACTACCCTACCTCTTATTGCCGCTCCCATGTTTTTGGTTTCTGGACCTGCTTTAGTGATAGCATGTTGTAAGGCTGGCGTTATTGGTTCTTTTCCCTTTCCTAATGCTCGTCCAATTGAACAATTAGGAGTATGGATGGAGCAAATTACTACAGAACTAGCCAAAGCCAAAGCCGCAAATCCAACCACTAAAATTGCTCCTTATGCGGTCAATATGATTATGCATAAGAGTTATGCCCGATTTGACGAAGAAGTTGCTTTATTAAAAAAGTACCAACCTAAAATTGTGATTACCGCTTTAGGTAGTCCTGAGCGTATTATTCCGATTGTTCATGCTTATGGTGGTTTAGTTTTTGCCGATGTCAATTCATTAGGCTTTGCGCACAAAGCAGCTAGAATGGGGGTCGATGGGCTAATTTTAGTAGCAGCAGGTGCAGGTGGGCATACAGGCCAAATGGCGGGTTTTGCTTTTGTTGATGCGGTTAGAGAATTTTGGGATGGCTACCTTGTTTTAGGTGGCGGCATTTCTACAGGCAATGCGATTCGAGCTACCCAAGCATTAGGTGCGGATTTAGCCTATATGGGGACTCGATTTATCCCAACTCACGAAAGTTTAGCAGTTACGGATTATCAAGAAATGGTTTTGGAAGCCACTGTTAATGATTTGATTTTAACGGATGCAGTGACTGGTGTGAAAGCATGGTTTATGCGTCAAAGTTTAGAAAAAGCGGGCTTTGATGTTAAAAATTTAGTAACTAAAAAGATAGATTTCACGGAAGGAGTCGGTGAAAATAAAGCTTGGAGAGATGTCTGGTCTGCAGGACAAGGAGTGGATATGATTAACAAGACTAGTTCTGTAGGAGAATTGGTAAATCAACTTCGCAAAGAATATGAAACAGTTTTACAAAGGGAAAAAGCAGGTGATGCTTGGACTCTTTAAACTATATAAAACGTAGCTTAGACCTCTGGTCTGAATAGTGTTTAATTATGCAATGCTACTCAGAACAATGGTCTAAGTTACAAGAAAAATTAACGATCAATCAATATGAAAAAAGTATTCATTCTAGGTGGTTATCAAACCGATTTTGCGGTCAATTATAAAAGAGCAGGCAAAGACCTATACGACTTATTACAAGATACCGTTATCGGTGCATTTGAAAAAACAGATATAGCTCCTAATGAGGTAGAAAGTGCGCATATCGGTAATTTTGTTGGTGAATTATTTTGTGGACAGGGTCAACTTGGCGGCATGTTTGTCAGCATACATCCAGATTTAGCAGGGATACCTACCGCTCGACATGAAGCGGCATGTGCTTCAGGGAGTATGGCAGCTTTTAATGCCATGGCGGAAATTGAGGCAGGTCGTTACGATTTGATTTGTGTGTCAGGTATTGAAATGATGCGAAATGTGAGTGGCAAAGAAGCAGCAGAACATTTAGGTGCAGCTGCATGGATTGGCAAAGAAGCCCAAGATGCGCAATTTCCTTGGCCTTATTTATTTAATGAAATTGGTGAGATGTATGAGGAACGATTTGGGTTAAAACAGGAACATCTAGCTGAAATTGCCAAAATAAATTATGCTAATGCCAAAAGAAATCCTAAAGCTCAATCGAGAACTTGGGGTCTAGACGAGCGCTTTTTCACGGAAGATGAAAATATTAACCCAAAAATAGAAGGCAATTTGCGAAAATCAGATTGTGGTAGAATTACAGATGGTGGTTCAACTATTTTCTTAGCCTCCGAAAAATATGCAAAAGAATACGCTAAAAAAAGGAATATTCCTTTTGAAAACATTCCCTATATTAAAGGTTGGGGACATCGAACGGCCCCAATGTTATTAAAAGAAAAGTTGGATGAAGGCAGGCAGACGCCCTACCCTTTTCCGCACTTAAGAGGTACGATTGAAGATGCTTATCGTAGGGCTAACATTTCGGGTGTAGCAGATTTAGACGCTATCGAAACGCATGATTGTTTTACGATTACAGAATATGTGGCTTTAGAGCATTTTGGAATTACCGCTCCAGGAGAAGCTTGGAAAGCCATTGAAGAAGGACGTATACAAATGGGCAGTAGCTTACCTGTGAATCCTAGTGGTGGTTTGATAGCCAATGGACATCCTGTAGGAGCAACGGGTGTTAGAATGCTTTTAGATTCTTATAAACAAGTGACTGGAACGGCTGGAGATTATCAAGTGGAAGGCGCTACCAATGTAGCGACTTTGAATGTTGGGGGAAGTTTGACGACTATGGCTAGTTTTATTGTAGGAGTGTAACGCGGATTGTTAATCCGCCCTAAAAGAAAAGTATTAAAAAAAGTCAATTTATATTTACCATAATAGTTATTCCTTTTATGTACTATAGGCAATACTTGAATTGGAGAAAATTTTAAATTTTTAAAAAGCGGATTAACAATCCGCGTTACTTACTTATGATGAAAAATGACGTAATGAATTATGCCTTAGAAGCGGGAAACCCCTATTTATTAGGAGCATACGCCCCAACTTTCAAGGAAATAATAGCAGAAGATTTAGAAGTAATTGGCGAGATTCCCAAAGATATCAACGGCGTCTATGTTCGAAATGGACCAAATCCAAAATTCCCACCAATTGGTCATTACCATTGGTTTGATGGAGATGGGATGTTGCATGCTTTGCAAATAAAAGATGGTAAAGCCACCTATAGAAATCGCTGGATTAATACCAAACATTTTAAAGAAGAAGCTAAAGAAGGAAAAACAGTTTGGCACGGCGTGATGGGCAATATGCGCGCCAATAAAATGGAAGGTCGTTTGCCTTTAAAAGATTCCGCAAATACCGCTGTATCCTTTTTTAATGATAAACTCTTGGCAGGTTGGTATATGTGTGGGGATTTATACAAAATTGACCCAATCACTTTAGAGACAAAGGGTGTAGAAGATTTCAAAGGTACAATGAAATCTAAAGCGATGGCACATGTCAAAGTAGATGAAGTGACCAATGAAATGATTTTCTTTGATTATGGCCCACAACCGCCTTTTATGACTTACGGCGTGGTTGGAAGTGACGGCGTAGTCAAACACTTTGCAGAAATTGAATTACCCGCCCCTCGCCTACCCCATGATATGGGCATTACAGAGAACTATTCCATCCTCATGGATTTGCCTTTATATCATAGTCAAGCGGCTTTGCGAGCAGGAAAAAGTAGCATTACTTTTAATCGAGAAATGCCCAGTCGGTTTGCTATTTTACCTCGCTATGGCAAGAACGAAGATGTCCGATGGTTTGAAGCTGACCCTTGTTTTATTTACCATGTCGTGAATGCTTGGGAAGAAGGCGATGAAATCATTATGGATACTTGTGTCACAATTAATCCAACGCCACAGAAGGATTATTCCAACGCCATGGAAAAACTCAATGCTTATTTAAGACTAGAAGCAAACGTCAAACGATATCGGTTTAATTTAAAAACAGGGGAAACCAAAGAACATTGGATTGATGATGCCTTCACTGAATTTCCATTAATTAATAGTCGGTTTAATGGTCGAAAATCTCGCTATTCTTATATCCAACATTTTGACAATTCCACCATCATGCGATTTGACGGAGTGGTAAAATACGATACCGAAAAAGATAGTAGTAAAACGCATTGGTATGGTGACGGTAAATTTGGTAGTGAATCTCCTTTTATTCCTGCTGAAAATAGTGTCGGAGAAGATGAAGGTTACATCATATCTTTTGTAACGGATGAAAGAGATGGTACTTCTGAAGCCATTATTTTAGATGCGCAGAATATCGAAAAAGCACCTTTGGCAAGAATAAAAATGCCCCAAAGAGTGCCATTAGGCTTTCATGCCTGTTGGGTCAATGGGGATAGGTTGTTCAAGTAATACGGATTGGCAAAATTTTACGCTGAGTTTTACGATAACATAGGTTCTGAAAATGTTTAGGTCATAAACATAACACTACTCTATCCACCAATCAGGTTTTTTTAGAGTTGAATTTGGTTGACATAAACAACTACAGCAAAGCGGGTTACTTCCCATTGGTGGTGGACAGATAGTTCTTGGATTATCAGCGTAAGCTGGAGATATATAGATTCGCTTGAAGGAACTTTCTGTTGCAAAGAAAAAACCCAATACCTCTAAATCATCATTTGAATCAAAGGTGAAGTTGGTTGGAACTCTCCCTGCTGGAGATTGAAATTGGTTTCCTGTTCGGTTAACGACAGAGCCAACTTTTGACCAATAATCAAAGGCCAAATCACTCAGCGACTGTTGATAAACGGTTAAATAATAACCCTCAGCGAAAAGAGCATTCCTTTTAGTTTCTTCTAAAAGTTGAAAGTTTTCAATAAAATCTCCTGTTAATTTTTTAGCATTTAAGGTTTTATAATTTCTAACAGGGTTGATGTGTAAAAAACAAGTTTGGTTTGCTCCACTTGAATTGATACAACTACCATCCCTACAGGTGCCTCCAGCTGTATCCGACTGCTTATAAACACTTTCTAACTCCCATAGAAAGGAAGTTTTTCTTGAACTTCCTGTCGGAAGCAAGGAACTGTTAATGGAGAACCTAAGTAAATCTATATTTTCAAGTACTCCTTCAAAATTATATGTTTCTTGGGTATATTTTTCTACATTTAAACCAGCAATTTCAGGAACTGGGTGTAGCGTATCAAAAGCAGATTCTATTATCTCTCCTGTAATTAATTGAACTTTTATTTTATAACCTTTACCATAATCAATCTTAAAAGTAGGATGATTTTCAGGTATTTCTAGTTCATAGATACCTTGAATTTTGGTTGGTAAATCTATAATTGCACCTTCTTGATTGATTAATTCAACAGATTTTGCAGTAATAAATCGTTGTTGATTTTCAAAATCAAATGTATTACTAATTTGAACCCTTATATGATTTGGATTTCCTTTTGTCAATTTTCCTTGAATACTGATAGCATTTTTTAAGGCATCAGGCTCATTAAACTCAATACGGTCTATACAAGAGAAAAATAGGATAATTAAAAGAAAAATTGAACCGCCTATTTTTAATAACTTTTCCAATTTTTTGTTGATTTTGTGAGTAATAATTTAATAGTACTGTTTTGGTGTATATAGTTGCAAAACTAATTCAATTTTAACATTTTTAGGCTGTAAATAGTAAAGCGAGATTATCGAAAAACTTAACAGAACTATGAATAGAAAAGCATTCCAATAAACCTTATGATTTCCTTTATGAAAAAAATACAGAATATATGGAATATACTATCCTTCAAAATTTGACTAGTTCACCAGCCATGTCTGTTCCATTACATTGGACAGCTGATAATCTCCCCATTGGTATCCAATTTGCAGCAGCCAAAGGACAAGAAAATCGATTATTAGCATTGGTTTTTGAATTAGAGGCCGCCCGATCATGGAAGGAAAAGCGAGCTACGTTTTAATTAATAACATAAAATATTTTTTTAAAATAAATTTTTCATCATGTTTGACATAAAGTTAATGGCAGGTGCCTTAGGTGCTGAAATTCATGGTATTGATTTAACAAAACCTATTTCCAAAACTGCCGCTAAAGAAATTCGACGCCTTTGGTTAGCACATCAAGTTATTTTTTTTAGAAATCAAAATCTTAAACCGATTAATCATAGGGAATTGGCCTCCATTTTTGGTCCATTTCAAACTCACCCAGCTTATCGAACGGTAGAAGGATTTCCTGAAATTACCATCCTAGAAGCTACCGCTGATAAACCCTATAAAATTGATACTTGGCATACGGATATGACTTTTCGTAAACATCCACCTTTGGGTAGTGTATTGCATGGTCGGATTATTCCTGAAAAAGGTGGGGATACTTTATTTGCAAGTCTTTCTGCTGCTTATGATGCCTTATCTGAAAATATGAAAAAGTATGTGGCAGGCTTAAATGCTGTCCATGATTTTTCTTATGGTTTTAAAGAAAGTTTAGCGGAACCTGGCGGCAGAGAACGATTAGCCCAAGCAGTAGCTGATAATCCACCTTTGGAACATCCTGTTGTAAGAATTCACCCTGAAACAGGTAAAAAGCTATTGTATGTTAATCGATTATTTACTACGCATATTGTAGGAGTGGGTAAAAAAGAAAGTGAGGCAATCCTCAATTTTTTATATGACCATATCGTAACAGATGAGTATACTTGTCGATTTAGTTGGGAACCCAACTCTATTGCCATCTGGGACAATCGAGCTACTCAACATAAACCAGTTAATGATTTTTTTCCTGCTCATAGGTTAATGCAACGAATAGTCATTGATGGGGAACAATAAATTATGTCTAATTTTGGATAATCTTATTGGGTTTATTTTCAACATTAACAAACAAAATAACATGCTTAATACTAAATCAATTGCATACTTATGTCTCCTTATAGTTTTTCTTTCCTGTAAAGAACAGGTGTCAGAAGATACTCCTTTAAGTGTAAAGGATTTCACTTCTATTGATAGAATAGACCCGCAAATTTATTTTGCTACCCCAGAAAATACTGCCATTGACCCCAATAATGCGTTAACAGATATGTTTCGCAAGAAGAAAGTAGCAGATATGGCTAATCCAGATAAGCCTAGACCCTTCGACGAAAAAGACATTAATCAATTGGAAAATATCTCGTATAAACAGCCTTGGACCCCTTTGAATGAAGTTTTTAAATTTGACTGGGCACAATTGGGTGAAAAAGCAATAACAGATTTATCTAAGGTTGTTAAGACTCGATTAATTTTTGATAATCTCGATTTAAAAGTAGTAGAATTAGCTATTGCAAAAGGGGCGACTTTGCCATTACATGCCCAAGCAACACCTTCTGTGTATCATATATTAGGCGGCACAGCTGAAGTTTCTTCCAATGAAGAGATAGCTAAGGTTACCCCTGGTACTTCCATAACTTTTGATAGCTATGCTAAAAAAGGTGTAAGGGTAACTTCTGAAGAACCACTTAAGATACTATGGTTTAGTTGGGCGCCAGAAGGCAATAAATCCTATTTGGAATCAGGCTATTATTTGACGGGAAGTAATTTACATGTACAACCTATCCAAGCAGTTCTGCCTAATGATTTTACATTTTGGGATGCGGAGGTAGGCAAACCTTTTGAAGTAACCGATACAAAAACTACTTCAACCAATCTTTCTCCATATTTAAAGGAGCAAAACACTGCTTGGAATCACTTAGAAAAAAAGCCTTTTTATCCTAATACACCCACCTTTAAAAGTGCGGGGGAAATTGATTGGGTAGACATGATGAATTTAGACCCAAAAGCTTTTTTCTTTGCCAAAGACCTTAAAAAATTGGGTAGTCTTACTAAAATGCTGAGTAGAATGGCTAAGATAAAAAGTGTATTCCGTGTGAAAAGACCAGATACCGGTTATGATTTAAATTATTCCTATTTGGCTTGGGGGCCACAAAGTAAATATACCACTCATAGTCATGCTATTTGTGAGTTTTATTATATGTTGGAAGGAGATGTAGAATATATCATTAACAAAAATAAATTTCATGCAGTGCCCGGTAATTTTTATTGGCATCCACCTTATTATGACCATGAAATGAGAGGATTAAAAGAAGGGGTTCCATTTTTATCCATTTCGGGTAGTTGGATACCCTTTGGAAAACGAGAATTATTTGATAAACCGTTCTTACTTTTAGAAGACATACCATCACAGGAAGAACAGCAATTACCGGATGATTTTAAATTCCATCCTTTTAAGCTAAATAAAGATTTAAAATATGGGGTTATTTAATGAGGAAGCATGAATTTAAACACTATACAATTCATCGTGCAAAAAAATGATTATGAAGGAAGCATATATATTTGATGCTGTAAGAACACCAAGAGGAAAAGGTTCTGCTAAAAGTGGTGCTTTAAAGGATATTAAACCTGTTGAGATATTATCTCAACTTTTTTCAGCATTAGAAGATAGAACCAACCTTGACGATAAAGACCTGGAAGGCATTATTTTAGGTTGTGTTGGACAAGTAGGTGACCAAGGGGCGGATATCGCCAAAATTGCTGCGGTTTACCATGGTTGGGGCGACCATATTGACGGAGCTACGGTTAATACCTTTTGTACTTCGGCTTTGACAGCAATTGGGATGGCGACGGCTAAAGTTCGTTCGGGGATGTCAGAGATGGTTATTGCTGGCGGAGTAGAAATGTTGTCTAGAGTACCGATGTTTGCAGATAAAGGAGCTTGGTTTTCTGATAAAGAGGTGGTAGAAAAAAGTCATTTTACCCATATGGGCGTTGCCGCGGATTTAATTGCCAGTTTAGAAGGCTTCAATCAAACCGAGCTAAATGCCTATGCTGCGCAATCTCATCAACGAGCAGCATTTGCGACCGAAAATGGCCATTTTTCAAGGTCCTTAATTCCTATAAAAAATAAGGAAGGAATAACTGTCTTAGACCATGATGAATGCATTCGACCATCGACAACGGTTGCCTCCATGACAACAATGCAGCCAATATTCGGTCAGCATGTGAGTCCTAGTATTCGAGAAAAGATGAAAGACCGCTATCCTCAATTGACCGAATTAAAGCATTTTCACAATATTGGAAACTCGCCTGCCATGGCTGATGGTGCTTGCCTAATGTTAATTGGAAATTTAGAAAAAGGCAAAGCAATGGGATTGACACCTAGGGCAAAAATTTTGTCTTATGATAACACTGCTTGTGAACCGATTATTATGCTCTTAGGCGGCCAAATGGCGATGAAAAAGGCGGTTAAAAAAGCTGGATTAACCATGCAAGATATGGATTTGCACAACTTTGCGGAGGCCTTTGCAGCTACCTGTTTAAAATATCAAAGAGATCTAAATATTGACCCTAATAAATTTAATGTAAATGGTTGTACCATGACCATGGGGCATGCGCAAGGGGCAAGTGGAGCAATGATTACCACTACCCTTCTGGATGAGATGGAACGAAGAGGGGTGCAGTTTGGTGTCGCTGGAATCAGTGGAGGTGCTGGTTTGGGAGCAGGAATTGTGATTGAAAGGATGTTGTGATTCATAAATTTATACTCAAACTCAAATTCAAAAAAAGTCAGTGATTGATCTAAGCTTAAAGCTGTATATTTTTCAAAAATATTAGCGCTAAACAAAAAGGGCTAGAGAATTTTCCCTAGCCTTTTTTGTTATAATAAAAGTACCTATCTATTTCAAATTTAAGTGTGTATCATCGCAGAAAGGACTCGCCTTTGTATGTTTACAATTACATAACTTTACTTTACGTTTTTTCTTCATTTCAAAGGCAATAGGTTTAATTTTTGTTCCATGATGTGACCCATCACAAAATGGAGCATTGGAGCTAAAACCACATTGACACCATAAATGGGTACCTGCTTCTAACTCGACCGCTATAGCTTCATTTGTTGCAGAAGACACTTTTTTATGCCCTTTTGCCAATTCACTTCCGGGTTTATCCGAAGTTACAAATGGGTAAAAAAGTTGAGCTGACCAGCCATCCTTAGGGTCTGTTTGTAAGCCAAATTCAGTAGGATATTTTCTTGTAAAAGTCGCTGTACCGAATAGTTGGTCCCAAATGGTAAAAGCATTTCCGAAATTCCCATTAGGGTCACTTATATTATCTGCTTTAGACTTACCATGGTGTGCATAATGAAAGGATGGCGTTACAAAAATATGTTCAATCACCCACATGATTGGGCTAAGAGCTTTGTACTTATACATATATTCATCCCATTTAAATGTGCTGTGAGAACTAGCCACTACCAATTGCTTAATAATTAATCCAATCACCGTCGCTGGAATCATTCCTAAAAAGGTAAAAATAGCTGCAATCCAGACATTAGGTAAAAATAAAAAATACATCGCAGAATTTCTAAAAGAAACCATTACACCCATCTGCTCTGCTGCATGATGAACTCGATGATGCTTCCATAAAAAATTATGCTCGTGTGCTGACCGATGATACCAATATTGAGCAATATCATCTACGAACATGTACAATGGGGCTGCTATCCACAAAGACAACCCTGCCATGGAAAAATAAGCGTCAGGGAATATCAACTTCCCCAAATATCCGATGCCCAATAGTCCTATCACACTTGCGGTAGATACTAAAATAAAACCACCAAATTCACTAAGCCAATCATCTTTCGTTCGGTTGGAATTTTTAATGTGGCCTGCAAATGTCTCAATACCTCCAAAAAATAATAAAGTAAAGAGGACCGCATATTTGCCTGTGCTTGGATTATTTAGTAATTCTTGCATGATAAAGTTTTTTTGTTTAAAATTAGTAAGGTCTTACTAATTTTAAACAAATATATAGAAATCTAAGTATAAATAAAATTTTTGAATACTTATTTTTAGAATTTTTAAAGAACTTCTAATTAGGATTCTTAAAAAAGAAAAGCTAATGCCCACAACTATCCCCTTTCTTTTTTAATTTTGGCGAAATGAATTTAAAGAAATATCTATATATTTTAGAATGGTTACCTAACTATAATACAGGTTTTTTAAAAAATGACCTTGTTGCTGGTTTAACTGTAAGTGTAATGTTTGTCCCACAAGGAATGGCTTATGCCTTACTTGCTGGGATGCCACCGATTTATGGGTTATATGGTGGTTTATTACCGTTATTCTTATATGCGCTTTTTGGCACCTCGCGTCACCTTTCAGTGGGGACCGTAGCTGTTTCTTCTTTATTAGTACTTGCAGGTGTCAGCCAAATAGCAGAACCATTTACACCGACTTATATTTCTTTAGTCATTTTGACGGGCCTTTTAGCTGGAGTAATTCAGGCGCTAGCTAGTTTTATCAGACTTGGTTTTTTGGCTAATTTTCTGTCTTATCCTGTCATTGCCGGATTTACATCTGCTGCTGCTATTATCATTGCCGCTAGCCAATTAAAATATTTATTGGGGTTTGAAATTCCAAGGTTTGGGGCTTTATATGACACCTTTGGTTACGCTTTCCAGCACATTGGAGAAACTCATTGGCCTACATTCTTGCTTTGCATAGCCGGAATTGGCTTAATCTTGGGTTTAAAAAAAATCAATAGGAGTATTCCTGGCCCCTTGATTGTGGTGGTGATAGGAATTCTAATGATTAAGTTTCTAAAGTTAGACCAACAAGGAATTGATATTGTAAAAGGAGTACCGGAAGGCTTACCTACTTTTTTGTTACCAGAATGGTCGATGGCTAATATAAAATTAGTTTTCCCTACCGTACTGACCGTTTCTATAATGGGAATGGTAGAAACTATTAGTATAGGAAAAGTATGGGAAGCAAAGCACAAAAATTATAAAATTGATGCCAATCAAGAACTATTAGCAATCGGTATCTCAAAAATTGGAGGGGCATTTTTTCAAGCATTGCCTACTTCTGCCAGTTTTACTCGTTCTGCTGTAAACAGTGAATCTGGAGGAAAGACCCAATTGTCTTCTATTTTTACCGCGCTTTTAATAGCTATGACTTTACTTTTTTTAACGCCTGTTTTCTATTTTTTACCCAAGGCAATTTTGGCAGCGATTGTCCTACTTTCTGTCAAAAGTCTTTTTGAATATAAGGAAGCTATTCACCTATGGAAAACCCATAGAGGGGATTTTTTCATGATGCTAGCTACTTTTTTGATTACGTTAATTTTTGGTATTGAAGAAGGCGTTTTGGCTGGAGTTTTGTTGTCTGTTTTAATGGTCATGTATAGAAGTGCCCAGCCACATATTGCGGTATTGGGACAAATACCCAATACCAATTATTTTAGAAATGTGGAACGATTTCCTAATGCTATTCAGATACCTGACTGTTTGATTATCAGATTTGACAGTCAATTGTTTTTTGGAAATGCACTTTACTTTAAGGAGTTTTTTGAGGAGTTAGTTACCTCCAATGACCCCTCTGAATTAACAGGAATAGTTTTAGACGCCTCCAATATCAACGATATAGATTCAAGTGGTTTAAAAGCTTTAAAAAGCACCAAGGAATATTTGGAAAGAGCGCATGTAGATTTTTACCTTTCAGGGGTGATTGGTCCGGTTAGGGATAGTTTACACAAAGCTGATTTAATCGACGAAATCGGAAAAGAAAATCAATTTATGTATGTGCAAGATGCTATCGACTATCATTTAAAACGAAATACGACTGGCAAAAACATATGGGCAGAAAGTGCTATTCAAACAAATGTAGAAGAAGAGGAAGAGGAGTAAAATAAGTCTATTAATTTTATAAAATAGGGTTATGAAAAAACAAATTCCAGTATTCGATAAAGATAAAGCAGAAAAGGTTTGGATTAAAGTAAGACAGCTTGATGCTAATTTCTGTTTGGATGAAGACCATCACAGGCATACTTATGAAGAATTAATTTGGGTAAAATCAGGTATTGGAACACAATTAATTGATAATGAAAAATTGACCATTCAGCCTAATACGCTGTACATCATTTCAAATGGACAAATTCATAATTTCATTGAAGGAAAACAAATGGAAGCCTATGTTATTGGATTTGACCATAATTTTTTAAAAGCCTACTCCCCTTTTCCCTATGCTACCGTTTCAAAACTATTAGACCAATTTAAGACTGTCAACTCCTTGTCGATAAAAAATCCAAACCTTTCCGAACTTGATATGATTGTCCGACAAATGCATCAGGAGTATTCAAAACCAGCAAGCACCCTAAAAAAACTTGAAATACTTAATTGTTTTTTATTAATCTTGTTGAATATTATTCAAAGAGCATTACCTACAACGGCCTCTTTGAAGGATGATAAAGTTGCCTTAGATTATAAATTTCCAATCTATCAAGAGTTCCTACAATTAATAGATTTAAATTTTTCGGAACAGCATAACCTTTCATTTTATACTAAAAAATTGGGCATAAGTGCAAGAAATTTAACCAATTGCACTAAAATTTATACTGGTAAAACTGCCAAACAATTGATTGTTATAAGAGTGGTAACGGAAGCCAAAAGATTGTTAACTTTTACTGCCCTTAGTCTTAC
>CALJVJ010000056.1 GCA_937974625.1 uncultured Saprospiraceae bacterium | reverse complement strand
ACGATTGAGCAAAGAAGCAAAGTCTAAAGGCATTAAGTTGATTATGGATATGATTGTCAATCACTGTGGGTCTTTCCACTGGTGGATGGACGATATGCCGATGGATGATTGGATTAATCAATGGCCATCGTATACGGGAACTAATCACAAAAAGACCTTATTGCAAGACCCTTATGCCTCAAAATTAGATAAGAAGATTTTTGTAGATGGTTGGTTTGTAGAAACCATGCCAGATATGAATCAGCGGAATCCTTTAATGGGGAATTACCTAATTCAAAACAGTATTTGGTGGATAGAGTATTTAGGATTAGCAGGTATTCGGATGGATACTTACCCTTATCCCGATATGGATTACATGACGGAATGGACGGAAAGAGTAATGACAGAATATCCAAATTTTAATGTAGTCGGAGAAGAGTGGTTTAATGACCCTGCGATAGTTTCCTATTGGCAGCGAGGAAAGCAAAATGCCAATGGATATACTTCTGAATTGCGGAGTCTAATGGATTTTCCATTGCAAACCGCTACCGTTAATGCGGTCAATAAAGAAGAAAGTTGGGGAACAGGTTGGGTAGAATTATATGAAGCCTTGGCAAAAGACTTCTTGTATGCAGACCCAGCAGAATTGGTGGTCTTTCCAGATAACCACGATATGATGCGTATATTTAGCCAAGTAGGAGGCGATTACGAAAAGTATAAATTGGCCAATGCTTATTTTGCCACAACTAGAGGCGTGCCGCAATATTACTATGGCACAGAAATTTTGATGGGCGGAGATGGTGACCATGGGATTATTCGTTCTGATTTCCCTGGCGGTTGGAAAGGAGATACGGTCAACGCCTACACGGGGGAAGGTTTAACAGACCAGCAAAAGGAAGCACAACAATGGATGAAAAAGTTGTTGAACTGGCGAAAAAATGCTTCGGCGGTTCATTATGGAAAATTAGTACATTTTATTCCAAAAGATGGGGTGTATGTATTTTTTCGATATGACGACCATCAGAAGATAATGGTCATTATGAATAAAAATAAAGAAGCACATACATTGAAATTAGACCGATTTGCAGAAATGCTAGGTGGAGTAACCACAGGCAAAGAAGCGATAAGTGGTCAATCATTTGATATGACAAAAGCTTTGACGCTTCCTACTATGGGTGCTTATATTTTAGAATTGAAATAAGATTTATTAGTGAATTTTATAGGGTAGGTTGTACGGTTTAGGCACATAATCCGCCATATCCATACAACCTATCCTTCTAGTTTAAAAAATCAGTATTTGTTACTACTAATTTTGTTTTGGTACTTATGTCTATAAAGGTCGAATAAATTCACCTATACTAATCACCCTGATTTCCCCTCTTCCTTTTTCCTCCAAAAACAGATTTCAACTCCTTCGTCGCAAATAATAGCTCTTTCCTTGCGAATAATAGAATGCTCAGTTTTCAGCGATTACCGCCCCTATCTTTGACTTGTATTTAAAAATTATTTACAAATCAATACATGTTAGCCCTATTACTAAACATGTAATAAAAAACGGTCATCATGAAAAAGCCAAAGTCAATCTTTCAATTAGTCTTAATATTATTTTTATTAGGCATGAGCATTTTTCAGCTAACTGCTCAAAACACGACTACCGATAAAACGGAATCCCCATACTTCTTTGTAAAAAGCGACAATCCCGCTACAGACCAATTACCATTAAAGTCCACAAAAGCAGACGTCAACATCACAGGCGTAATAGCAGATGTCACCGTCACCCAAGTCTACAAGAATGAGGGCGAAAATACCTTAGAAGCAATCTATGTCTTTCCAGCCTCCACCAAAGCCGCAATATATGGAATGACGATGACCATTGGAAATCGAACCATTAAAGCAGAAATTCAAGAAAAAAAGAAAGCTAGAGCGGCATATAATGCAGCGAAAGCAGCAGGCAAAAGAACCTCCTTATTAGAACAACATCGACCAAATGTTTTTCAGATGAATGTAGCCAATATCGTTGCAGGAGATGAGATAAAAGTAGAACTAAAATATACCGAATTATTAGTGCCAGAAGAAGGGGTTTATGAGTTTGTCTATCCAACGGTAGTCGGCCCAAGATATTCAGAAGGGAATAATTTGACCGCTTCTAAAGATGCCAATTTTACAGCGAACCCATATACAAAGGCAAAGGAATTGCCAACCTATACTTTTGATATTCAAACAAATATCGAAGCAGGGTTGCCGATTGAGTCTATCATTAGTCCAAGTCATAGAGTGGAGGTGAATTATAATAAAATCTCTGCTGCTGAAATCGTTTTAGAGTCGGCTAAAGAAAATGCAGGGAACCGAGATTATATTTTGCAATACCAATTAGCGGGTAAAGAAATCAATACAGGATTAATCTTGCATGAGGGAGAAAAAGAGAACTTCTTTCTATTAATGGTTCAACCACCTAAAAAAGTGAAAACGGCAGAGATAGCACCGAGAGAATATGTTTTTGTGATAGATGTTTCAGGTTCTATGCGAGGGTTTCCATTAAATATATCGAAAAAATTATTACGGAATTTAATTATCAATTTAAGACCTACTGACCGGTTTAATGTTTTATTATTTTCTGGTACGTCAGCCATGTTAGCAGAAGAATCTTTAGCTGCGACGGAGGAAAATATCCAGTTAGCGATGAATGTGATTGACAATCAAAGTGGTGGTGGCGGTACTCGATTATTATCTGCTTTACAGAAAGGCTTAGCCTTGCCAAGATGCGAAGACAATTTATCTCGGTCCTTTGTGGTCGTCACGGATGGATATATTAGTGTTGAGCCAGAAGTGTTTGATTTGATAAGAAATAATTTAGACCAAAGCAATCTATTTTCTTTCGGTATCGGTTCCGGTATCAATCGACATTTAATCGAAGGCATGGCACATGTCGGGATGGGAGAACCATTAGTGATTACCCAACTAGAAGGAGCAGATAAGCAGGCAGAAAAATTTAGACAATACATCAACAGTCCAGTTTTGACCAATGTAAAAGCAGATTTCGGCACCTTTGAAACTTATGACATCAATCCAATATCAATTCCTGATGTGATGGCAGAGCGACCAATTATTTTATTTGGCAAATGGAAAGGGACGCCTAAAGGAAAAATCACAATTAAAGGAACAACTGGAACGGGCAGTTATCAAAAAGTAGTAGATGTGGCGACAGTCAATGCATCTACCAGAAACGAAGGCTTAAAGTACTTATGGGCAAGAGAAAAGATAAAGTTACTAGACGATTATAATCAATTGAGACAAACAGAGGAAAGAATCAAAGAAGTCACTCAATTAGGATTGGATTATAATTTAATGACGGCTTATACCTCTTTTGTAGCCATTGATAATGAGGCAGTTAAAGGAAATGAAGGGCAACTGAAAACGGTAAAACAACCATTGCCAATACCAGCAGGAGTTGCTAATTCAGCGGTAGGTTTTGATGCAGGGAGTATTCGAAAAGTAGTTCGAAAAAAGCGAAAGCCAGTGGGTGCAAAAAAAGCGTTTAGCATGTCCGTGAAAGCTGGAGAATTGACAGCAACACAGCGAGCGTTATTAGAAAAGTTGATTAAAGAAGAGATGGATAAATTGTCTTTGGTTCAGAAAATTGGCTTACTGTCGGAGTTAAAAGGAAAGGTGCAATTAGAAATTACAATCAATAAAAAAGGACAGGTCAAAGCGGCTTATTTAACAAAAGATGGAGCCAAGACCTTAGTATCTAAAAAGCCTTTGGATTTATTAAAGGATTGGAATTTTGCGGAACTAGGATTGACAGAGACGTTGGTTGTTGATTTGTTAGTTCAACAAAGTTAATAAAGACTAATTTCAACGTTCTATTCCGTGTTAAAAAATATCCGAGTTAAAAAAAGAACACGGATGTTTTTTACACGGACATTAATTCAAATATTATATCCATTGGCAATAATCCGTTGGTGAAAAAATTAAAATGCCAACGGATAATTGCCAACGGATAGTTCGAAACTATACTTTAACATTTTATAATATCAGCTTTAGCTGACTACCTAAAATAGCATGATACCATTAAAATCAATTGCTTTTATATTTAGCCTAGGCTTAATATTATTTTTCGGTTCCTTTTCTAAAAAGGAAGAAGCAACAGTTTTATTAAGTCCAATTTCAAAAGAAAAGACCAAAAATCAAAAAAGAAAAAGCATCACTTTCATCATGGGCGAAGATGAAAAGACCAAGAACCCATACTACGCAGAAGCCGCTAATTTTTACCGATATAATGAAGAAGAACAGACGGATGAAGTCATAGACACCTGTCGGTCCTTATGGTCGATAAAAACCTTTTTGGAAGACTACCGACCAGCAAATGGATTGCCTTGGGGAGCGATAAATATCGTCGTACACAGCAATGAATGGACAGGATTGAGTATGCCTGTTTTTCCAAATGGCGAACGAATTAATACAGATATACTAGCCAATTTACAAACAAGGAATCAATTTAGTCCCTTACCCTCAGAAGTTGCAGATGGACAAACAAAGATTGATTTTAAATCGTGCGGATTAGGTCGTAATCAATTACTAGTCAATGGTTTACAGGAATTATTTTTAAATGATGATTGTGCAGGAACAAGCCCTAAGGTAACGGCTTCCCCTTATTTTCTTTTTTATGAATCTGAGAAATATAAAGGCATTCCAACAAGTACCAAAAAATCCAAAGCGGCAGTGTGGTATGCTTTTTATAAAACTGGCTATCGAGAAGGAGACATCAAATTGAGTCGGCAACTTAATAAAAGGTATCCTGATGCGCAGGTAGATTGGCGGGAAGCGTTGGCACATAAAAGCGAGGATAGAGAAGCCTCCCTATTTTACTATAATTTTACGATACCAATTGAATGGATAGTCACTTATGAAAGTGCCACAGACCGACCTAATTTAAATACTAAAGCAAGTCAACAAAAGTGGCTAAATGAACAAATAGAGCTACAAATTGAGTTAGCAGCCTATGGTATCGAAATGGATAAGTTTAGGTGGAGATTCAAAGAGATAGCGTATACTTTTGAAGATGGGGTAGTGGAGCCAGCTATTCAGGTAAAAGGGCTTTGTACGGTGGTTTGTATTTTGAGGAAGGAAGATTCGTAGCTATCCGATAAATAACCCCCTTCAAAAGGGGAATTGCTCCGTG
The DNA here is from genome assembly GCA_937974625.1 of uncultured Saprospiraceae bacterium. GTDB lineage: Bacteria > Bacteroidota > Bacteroidia > Chitinophagales > Saprospiraceae > JAFMDF01. Next base: position 1,798 of record CALJVJ010000056.1, on the reverse strand, counting down.
CAATTCAAAATCTTAGGAATAAACTTTAACACTTTCGCTTCTTGTGAAACAGAACTTAACAGCCCTGCCCTCTGGAAGGGGCTGGGGGGAGGATTTTTTGAATAAATAAGATTTTTGACTATTCATCCACCCCCCGACCCATTTTGCTCTACCTTTTGCTCCCAGCAAAAGCACTCTCAGAGTGGGGGAGAACATCCTGCAAACCCGCCTGAATCCTTGCGGGCAGGTTTTCAAAATTTGTATAAAAATTTAATTTTCTAAATTTCTCTTAACAGCCCTAATCATAAATCCATCTAGTTTTGTATTAGATGGATTTAAGATATATGATTTATGAACTATGATTTAAGATTTTTTTTCAGGCATAACTATAGCCCCATTTTTTCGGTTTTAATATCGGAGACCTTTCGCCTAAAACAGCGTCCCTGCCCGAGTTGGCGGTACAATCCCCAAATGCTGATAAGCCTTTTCAGTAACTGACCGACCACGTGGTGTCCGCTGAATAAAGCCTTCCATAATCAAAAAAGGTTCGTGGACTTCTTCGATAGTGCCTGCTTCTTCTGCTACTGCTGTTGCAATAGTTGTTAAACCAACAGGGCCACCTTTGAATTTTTCGATAATGGTCATCAAGATTTTATTGTCCATTTCATCTAGACCACTGGCATCAACATTCAATGCTTCCAAACCATATTGGGCAATGGCGACATCAATCGTTCCATTGCCTTTAATTTCGGCAAAATCTCTAATTCTACGGAGTAAAGCATTGGCAATTCTCGGCGTTCCTCTACTTCTACTTGCAATTTCATAAGCGCCATCATCCGTAATCGGAACACCTAGAATCGTAGCTGACCGTTTGATAATACTCAATAAGGTTTTGACATCATAATAATCTAAATGGCAAGTAATGCCAAACCGAGCTCGCATCGGAGCCGTCAATAAACCCATCCGAGTAGTTGCCCCAACAAGGGTAAAAGGATTCAGGGCAATCTGGATACTTCGAGCATTCGGGCCACTATCAATCATGATATCAATCCGATAATCCTCCATGGCAGAGTATAAATATTCCTCAACTACACTATTCAACCGATGAATTTCATCAATAAAAAGCACGTCGCCTTCATCTAAATTGGTTAACAAACCTGCCAAATCTCCTGGTTTTTCCAATACTGGCCCAGAAGTCATTTTCATTTCTGCTCCTAATTCATTCGCGATAATATGAGATAGGGTCGTTTTTCCCAACCCAGGAGGGCCGTGCAAAACCACATGGTCCAAGGCTTCCCCTCTCTTAACCGCAGCTTGAATAAAGACCTGCAAATTATCCACTATTTTGGGCTGACCACTAAAGTCTTCCAAAGATTTAGGACGCAACGCCTTATCTACCTGTTGTTCTTCGCTTGTGAAATTTTCGCCTGTAGGGTCGAGGTTTGGATTTTGCATGTAGTGATTTTCAATTATTATTAGGGAGTAAGAAATAAATAAGATGCCCAAAGATGTAGTTTTAGTTTGCTCTTATTCAAGGCGCCAAAAACGGAGTTACCCCAATGGGTAATGAGTATTTTGGTAAGGCGGAAGAAGAGCAAAGTAAAGCCGCAGATTGGGTATGTTATATTTTTCCTATTCCCTAACTGAATTAGACGGCAATATTCTTTAAAAGGAACGGTTTATTCCTTTTTATTTGTTAGCCTATTTAAATTTATTCAAATAAACGGGTTTTTTCCCTTTAGCTTAGATAAATTTGCAGCTCAATAAAGAAAAGCATAATACAAATCATAAAAATTACACAATGGATTTTTTAGAAGAA
>CALJVJ010000055.1 GCA_937974625.1 uncultured Saprospiraceae bacterium | reverse complement strand
GCTCAGACATGCCTTTGATAACCGTTTCACTAAAGGTATTTTTATCCTTCGCCAGCAGTAGACTCAAGCCTAAAGCTGCTAATAAGATAGGCCAGAAACCCTTTTCATCAGGTGCACCAGAAAGCGCTATGAAAATAACTCCTGACACAAATACGATAAAAGGTAGGATAGCTCCGAATAGGCCACCATAAAAAGTAAGTGGTGTTTCGTTTTTCGTTTTGTTTAAATCAATATCCATTATTTCGGGTACATTAAATTGAGTTATCTAGTTTAGTAACCATGAAAAAATAAGTCCGTCATTTTGTTTTAGTTTAAAAATGCTAACAGCTTTGCTGGCAAGCATTTTTGGACTAAAGCAAAATGTTAAAGGACGGAGTTATTTTTTCATCATCACTTAGGTAAGTAATTGAACAAGTTAATATTAATATTTCTCACTACGGCACAACGACTTAAAGTATTCATTTTTAGTTCGTTGTGTCGTAGTGAGAGATTAAATTTGCCTAAGTACTTAATGATAATAAAGAAACTAGCCTACCCTTCATTTAAATTATATTTCATAATACGTCCATGTTTTCCAGTCTTATCCCTTTCCAATTCATAGAAAGGTCCGTTTGGTCCTGCTGAATTATCGACTATAGTTTGAATGGTTTTTAAGTCACTAGTATCCAATTCAAAAGCACTTATTTGCTGGTATTTATGAAGATGATTTAAATTTCTAGCACCGATAATAGCTCCTGCAACGTGTTCTTTTTGTAAAATATATTTAGTGGCGATTTCCGCAATCCCAACTTTATATTTATCCCCAATTTGCCGAAGTGTTTGCAAGGCTTTTTGAAAAGCTTCATAGCCTCCAAATTCATCAATAATCAGTCTATATTTTGTCAATGACCGATTTTCCAAAGGCTCTGTCGGGTCGGGTGCATTCAAATAGCGGTCACTGATAAACCCACCTGCGACTACTCCATAGCAGAGGTAATGGATACCATTTTCTTCCATTAAGGCATTAGAGCATTTTTCTACCCGTTGGTCCAATACCGAATATTGTACTTGATTGGTCAAAACAGAAACGCCCGCATCTAGTATTTCCTTCAAATGAGCACCGTCAAAATTCGTTACCCCAATATGTCTAATTTTTCCAGCTTGTTGTAATTCGCTTAAATGTATGGCCGTTTCTACATAGTGAGGAAATTGATAATCCCACCAAGCAAACTGCACCAAATCTAAGCGTTCGACACCCAATCGTTGGAGCGAACGGTCAATCACTTTCACCGTATCAGCTTTACTTAAAGTTGCTAAGGCACTATAATCAGGCACATATTTGGTATGAACTTGAATAGGGGAGAGGTCACCTGCTGCAAAAGCGGCCTTATATTTTTTAAGAAATTTACCTATTAAAATTTCTACGCCTGTATAAATATCTGCACAGTCAAAAGTGGTAATCCCCGCTTCGACAAAAGCTTTCATATCTTCAATGGACTGTTGTTCTTGGATAGCTCCATGCCCACCCGCTAAGTGCCAACCACCTTTGATAATTTTAGAAATGGAATAGTCTGGTTGTAATTGTATTCGGTCTATTGTCATGTCATTTATTTAGGGTAGAGAATAGATACTTCAATATTTTTAACTGAGAGAATCTTGTATAGTACTAAATTGTAAGCTTAATTTTTTTTGTAAAAAAAATAGAACTATCTAAATCCGTTGTCCTTATAAGTATCCGTTGTATAATCTTCTCTACAATGGATTATGTCTTATTTATTCTTTTCTTTCTTTAAAAATATCGGTAAACTCATCAATCGGAATTGGTCCAATTTGCATAATCGTATCCATAAAATCTTTTAAATTAAACTGTTCGCCCAATCGTGCCTTTTCTGCGGCTAATAAATCAGCGAATTGTTGACCGCCTAAAAAATAAGAAGTTAACTGCATCGGTGAACGCATGATTCGACCCCATAAACTTTTAGCGAATTGAGGTGCCAATAAAGACGTTTCCGTAGAGAATTCCATCACTTGTTCTTGTGTCCAATCATTGCAATGTACTTGCATAGAAGTATATGCTCGATTGGCATTTTCTAATCGTTTTCTCAAATGCGCCAAAAAAGTCAACGGATTATCTTTTTCCCAACCAGCATCCAATAAAACTCTTTCTGTAAAAGTAGCCCAACCTTCGAAATAAACCGCATAAGGAAATAGCAACCGAACAGGATGAGGTGTTTCTCGACTAATTTTAATCTGCATATAATGCCCAGGAAACAATTCATGAATGACAATCATTCGATTAAAAGGTTTATTGAAAGAAGCCCAAAATTCTTTTTGCTCTTGCGCTGGTAGCGTATCAGGAATCGAAGGTAAATATAAGGTAGTCAAAGGATTAGGCGCAAAAGGCGGCGCACTATCTACCCAGCCAATCCTAGCTGCAGGTCCTGCACTTTCAGGCGCGGGCATAATCCGTAAAGTTTGAAAACTAGGAAGGGTAGCGATATTGTTTTTTTCAATAAAATCAATAGCTTGTTTTTCTAAAGCCAACCAAAATTGCAGGTAATCTGCCCCACTAGTTGGCGCATCTTTTTCCATATCGGCAAAGGCAGTTTTGATGATGGCTTTATCATTTTTAGGCAGCTTTTGAGTTGGATATTGCTTTTTTAGATAAGCTTTAGATACGTCACCAATTAATTGTCGGACGGTATTTATTTCTTCCAAAGCCATTGCTTCTAGTTGTGCTGGAGTTAATGCGCTATCCGTATATAAAGTCAATCTTCTAGCATATTCGCTAAGCCCTATTTTAGCATTTCCAGATGGAGCAGTTGGCAAAAGTGAATTTTCGATATGATGGATTAAAGATTGGATGTTTTTAGCCGTGGTGTTAAATGGAGGGCAAGTAGTTGGCAATTTTTTACCTTTCATCAAAGTTGCCAACTCAGATTCATAAAAAGTCATTGCTTTGGTCAACACTTTTACGCCAGTCTCTAGAGCGCTTTGATTATCCTTTTTTAAGGATTTTTTGGCAGCAGCACATAAATTTTGAACTGCATTCAATCGTTGGCAAAGCAAACGATTTTTTTCTGATGAAGTCAAGTATTTAGCCGCTAAGACTTTATCTACTGCCTTTGAAATAAGCCGAGTGTACAAGCCAAGAGAAGTTTGGTGCACCGCTTTATTTTCCCATTTATCAATTTCTCCTTGAACTTGCACCTTTAATAACCGAGCATCAATACGATTATCGATAACATAAGGATTTGATTTATTAGAGAGCGCCACCAATGTTTTTTTATTAAAAGCTAACCATTGTTGAATAGTAGAAGTGGAGAAATCTTCATAGTCAAAAATAGCGGCGTGAATACCTTGGTCGACGGCTTTGGAAGGATAAAATTTTTTCCAAGCTTCGATATACTCGTTGCCCAAGTTAGTTGTAGCCCCCAAGGAGGTAGTTAAATAGAGAAGAAGAAAAACGGAAGTTAGGAGGTATTTCATTTTATAAATAATTGTACCGACGAATTCATTCGTCGATTATATCTTTTAATCTTTTTACGACGAATGAATTCGTCGGTACAGAGAACTTTTGTGTAATTTCGTAAAAAAATAAATATTTCCTAGTATGAGCCCTGATTTTACGACTTTAAAAATTGAGCAAGAAGAAAGTATCGCCTTCCTAAGCTTAAACCGACCAAAGAGATTAAATGCTTTAAGTGGTACCTGTCTGCGAGAATTAGCAGAGGCGGCACATTGGTTCAATCAGCAAAAGCATATCAAAGTAGTCATTATTCGTGGCACAGGGCGAACATTTTCAGCAGGAGCAGACATACATGACTTTCCTAACAATCCGACTGAATCAGAAACATGGATAGAACGTAGAGATAAAGGACAGATAGGAATGCGAATGACAGAAAGTATTGGGAATATGAACGCGATAACGATTGCCCAAGTGCATGGATTTGCGATAGGTGGTGCTTTTTTATTGATGTTAGCCTGTGATTTTAGAATTGTAGCAGCAAATACTTTTTTCTCAATTCCAGAAGTAGATTTAGGCATTCCATTAAGTTGGGGTGGCATTCCTAAATTGGTAAGTGAAATTGGCCCAGCCAAGACCAAAGAATTAGTGATGACTTGTCGTCGATTTGATGCGGTGGAAGCCAAGGATTTAGGATTAGTCAATCAGGTTGTAGCAATAGAAGATTTAGAAAAAAAGTGTTTAGAATTGGCACATAGTCTGGCAGCAAAACCAGCCGTACCCATCATGATGACCAAAGAACAAGTGAATGCGGTAGCCAAGCATATTGGCGCGGCTTATGTGGCATCGGCAGAAGGAGATATGCTGCAAACAGTTTTAAAAGACGAAGAATCAAAAGCAGCGGCGATTGCTTATATGAATTCGATAACGAAATAAAAGCGAAGGGCTTATGGTTTGCTCAGTTTGGCAACCGAACGATTGTATGTATAAATCTTTGACGATTGATTTTTGCCGATACTAAATTATCGGAATTTTATACATTTTCCATTGTAAATATTTTCCTGCTCCAAGCCCTTCGCCCTCTGCCCTCCGCCAAACACCGAAATTTTGTATTTTTACAAGATGAAACGAATTATACCTATCCAAATAATAACCTTATTACTCCTAAGTACCTTCTGCTATGGAGAAGAGGGGATTCCTGTTCAAAAAATAACGACCAATTTTATCTTCGATGGAAAAATATCTGAAGGAGAATGGGATAATATAAAACCCTTACAATTAACGGTACAGACACCCAACTATCAAGGCGACCCTTCTGAACGTACCGAAATACGACTGGCCTACGACGCTAATTACATTTACCTATCTGGTGCAATGTATGATACCGAAGCGCACAAAATACTAGCCAATACCAAAGAAAGAGACGGTGGCGATGCTAGTACCGAATGGTTTGGAATGGTGATAGATAGTTACAATGACAAACAGAATGGATTAGGCTTTTTTACCACACCCACAGGGTCAAGATTTGATGCAGCAATCATCAATGATGGTAATGGTCGAAACCCGATGAACACGAGTTGGAATAACTTCTGGGATGTAAAAACAGTCGTCAACGAAAAAGGATGGTTTGCAGAAATACGGGTACCATTTAGTAGTTTGCAATTTCAGACAGTAGATGGAAAGGTGACGATGGGCATTACGACTTGGCGATATATTGCTCGAAAAAATGAGATGCATATTAGCCCTGATATTTCACCAGACTTAGGAGAAATGGGTACGTGGAGACCATCGAAATCCAAGACCTATATTTTTGAAGGGGTGGAGCAAAAAAAGCCATTTTACATCGCGCCTTATGTGCTCGGTGGTAGAAGTAGTATACAAAATCTAAACGAAGGAGGAACAGCTTACGAAGGAGATAATAAAATAATAAAAGATATTGGCTTAGATGTCAAATATGGCATTAGTAATAACTTTACGTTAGACCTTACAGTAAATACGGATTTTGCCCAAGTAGAGGCCGATGACCAGCAAATTAACCTGACTAGATTTTCCCTCTTTTTCCCAGAGAAACGGCTTTTTTTTCAAGAGCGTTCAGGGATTTTTAATTTCTCCGTTGGTTCTAGAAATAATTTATTTTATAGTCGTCGAATTGGGATTGATGGAGATGGCAATGCCATTCCTATTTTGGGTGGTGCGAGATTAACGGGGCGTTCGGGCGATTGGGATATTGGGCTGATAAGTATGCAAACCCAAAGCACTGATGCTTTTGCAAGTAATAATTATTCGGTGTTTCGAGTTAAAAAGCGAATTATCAACCCATATTCTGATGCGGGATTTTTATTGACTAACAATATTGATGTAGATGGAAATAATAATACCGTTTATGGTTTTGATACGAATATTCGAGTAGGAAAAGATGATTTTCTATCCGTAAAATTTGCGCAATCTTATACTAGTGGCGTAGATGCAAAAGCATTTTCGGCAGACCCATCTGTTTTTTGGATTAGTATGAGTAGGCGTTCGCAGAGAGGCTTTGTGTATGGAACAAGTTTGTCTAGATTAGGAAAGGACTTTGATGCTAAAATAGGCTTCTTAGAGCGGTCAAATTATGTGCGATTTGGTTCGAGATTAGGGTACAATTGGTTTCCAGATGTTAGTTCTAAATTATTGAGACATGGAGTATCTGTGAGAGGTGTTTCCTATTGGGACAATGAGATGAACACTTATAATAGTTCTTTCTATGGGATTGGGTACGAATGGATTTGGCGAAACGGAGCAGCGATAGAGGTTGGTACTCGATTACAATACGATGATATCACGACCGCTTTTGATTTAGCGGACATTGTAGACATACCGATTGATGATTATTTTTATCAAAGTTTTAAAGTTGAGTTTGCAACACCTTCAAGTAAACCTTATGTATTATTTGGGGACCTGCAATCGGGAAATTTTTATGATGGAAAGAAAACGACCATTCAATTAGCACCTACTTATAATATCAATTCTAGTCTTAGTCTAAGTGCTACGTATGAATGGAATAAGGTAGACTTTGATACTAGAAACCAATCTTTTATTGCGCATGTCGGTCGATTGAGAGCATTGGTGATGTTCTCTACCAAGTTCAGTATTTCTTCTTTTATTCAATATAATAGTTTGGACAAATTATATTTAGGAAATATTCGATTACGATACAATCCAAAGGAAGGGAATGACTTATTTATAGTTTACAATTCTGATTTGAATGCAGAACGAGGCATCGAAAATCCATTATTGCCATTGACGAATCAAAGTTCCTTATTATTAAAATATACTTATACCTTTAGCTTATAAATCTAATTTTTATGAAAAGAAGAAGCGCCTTAAAAACACTAACCTTTGCCACAGGTGGAGGCGTTATCTTACCATCTGTTCTTTTTGCTGCTTGCCAATCGGAGGGGTATCAGCCGTTATTCTTCACAAAAAAAACAATTGATTTACTCAACGAAATAGCAGAGACTATTTTGCCTACAACTGCTGAGTCTTTAGGTGCAGGTAGTTTGAAAGTCGCCAATTTTATAGATGTTTATGTGGCAGAATGTATAAGCGTAGAAGAACAAACAAAGCTACAAACTGGCTTGGAAACATTCGAAACAACTTGCCAGAAAGAAGCAGGGAAATCCTTTATGAAAATGACAAAAGAAGAACGGCACGATTGCTTAATTCGATTAGATACGATTGCTAAGAAAAGTGAAAATTCTCATTATTTTTCCGCTCTTAAAAGCTTAGTTTTATTTGCTTATTTTACTTCAAAAGAAGGAGCAGAAAAAGCTTTGCGCTACCTCCCTATTCCAGGAAAGTATAAAGGCGATTATCCTATCAAGCAAGGTGATAAAGCTTGGGCATTAGGTTAAATTTTGAATATTACGTTCCTTAAAAATTCACCTAACTATGCAAAAAAAAGAGACCAATACATTCGATGCTATTGTCATAGGTTCAGGCATCAGTGGTAGTTGGGCAGCGAAAGAACTTTGCGAAAAAGGATTAAAAACTTTAGTCTTAGAAAGAGGAAGAGATGTCAAGCATATTGGGGATTATCCAACGGCGTTTAGCAATCCTTGGGACTTTCCACATCGAGGTAGAGAAACTCGAAAGATGCGAGAAGAGAACCCTGTAGTTTCTAAATGCTATGCCTTTGAAGAAGCGACCGAACATTTTTTTGTAAAAGATACGGAGCATCCATATATCCAAGAGAAACCTTTCGATTGGGTACGAGGATATCAAGTGGGCGGTAAGTCTTTAATTTGGGCAAGACAAACCCAGCGATGGAGCAAATATGAATTCGAAAATCCTGCGAGAGATGGTTATGGTATTGAGTGGCCAATAGGTTATGAAGACTTAGCGGATTGGTATAGTTATGTAGAAGAATTTGTAGGGATTAGTGGTAATAAAGATGGTTTGGAGACCTTACCCGATAGTGAATTTTTGCCACCGTGGGAAATGAATGTGGTAGAAAAAGAAATGGCAGAGCAGATTATGGACAACTACGAAGGCCGCCATGTAATCATAGGCCGTTGCGCCCATTTAACGGAACCGAAAGAAATTCATAAAGCACAGGGTAGAGGTCAGTGTCAGGCTAGAAATTTATGTTATCGAGGTTGTCCTTACGGTGCATATTTTAGTGCGAATGCTTCCACATTACCACGGGCTGAGCAAACAGGCAATTTGACCTTACAATCTGACTCCGTAGTCCAGTCTATTATTTATGATGGGGAAAAACAGAAAGCAGTTGGGGTAAAAGTAATAAACCGACTAACAAAAGAGATTCGTTATTATTATTCAAAAATCATTTTTCTAAACGCATCTACCATCAATACCAATCTTATTTTATTAAATTCAAAATCTGAACGCTTTCCGAATGGTTTAGGTAATGATAATGGACTATTGGGCAAATATCTAGGCTTTCACAATTATCGAGGAAGTTTAACTGCCACTCGACCAGGGCATTTTGATAGTTATTATTTTGGTCGCAGACCTACTGCGATTATGATGCCCAATTTTAGAAATGTCAAGCAACAAGATACCAACTTCAAAGGTGGGTATATGACCTTTTATACTGCCAGCCGAAGTAGCTGGAATCGAGCAGTAGAAGGGGAACAAATCGGTGTGGCCTTCAAAGAAAAAATCTCCCAACCGGGTGGATGGACGGTTTATATGATGATGCAAGGAGAGACGATTCCTAAAGCAACAAACCATATTAGATTAAGCGACGAAGCTATTGATGATTGGGGAATGCCACAGGCAATTATTTCGGTAGATTATGATGAAAATGACGACAAGCTATTAGCTGATTTTCTAGAACAAGGGGAGGCGATGCTTAAAGCAGCAGGATGTGAGAATATTAAGAGGAATGATAATCACCAAGCCCCAGGTCTAGATATTCACGAAGTGGGAGGTGTGAGAATGGGCAAAGACCCTAAAACATCTTTGTTAAACGAATGGAATCAACTGCACGAATGCCCTAATGTTTTTGTGACAGATGGTGCATGTATGACAACGACTGGTGTACAAAATCCTTCTTTAACATTTATGGCCTTAACAGCACGAGCTGCTAATTTTGCTGCGAAAGAGATAGAAGCAGGACGACTTTAAACTGGTAGCACAGAATTTATTCTGTCCCGTTCCAAAATCTTTAGATTTTGACCATCCTTCCTATTATAAAATATTTGAAATACATGCCACGAAATTCCCTTTTTCACAATAAACTAACAACCCTATTTCTGATACTAATTACAGGACTATTAGCCTGCTCCTACCCAAAAGAAGAAAACCTAACAGAAGTCTTAGTCATCGGCGAAGGTACAGGTGCCACAACCGCCGCCATCCAATCAGCTAGAAGCGGAGCAAAAACAACTTTAGTCACTCCAATCTCCTGGCTAGGTGGCATGATGACAGCCGCAGGAGTGAGCGCGACAGACGGTAATCACCAATTGCCAGCGGGCCTTTGGGGAGAATTTAGGGATTCCTTGAGAAAACATTATGGCGGAGCAGATTCTTTGTTTACAGGTTGGGTAAGTAATACGATGTTTGAGCCGAAAGTAGGAGATTATTATTGGAAACAAATCGCTGCAAGAGAAGAGAATTTGACGATTATATATAATACTTCCTTTAAGACAGTCATTCGAGAATTTGGCTTATGGACTGGGCATTTTGAAAATGAAAATGGTGGGCAAACTATTAGTGCTAGAATCGTTATCGATGGAACTGATTTAGGTGATGTGGTAGCAAAAGCAGGTGCGACTTATGATATAGGAATGGATAGTCAAAGCGAAACAGGAGAGGCAATGGCACCAGAAAAGGGGAATGAGATTATTCAAGACTTAACTTATGCTGCTATCCTAAAGGATTATGGAAAAGGAGTTGATAAAACTATCTCCAAACCAATAGGCTATGATGCCAGCCAATTTTTTTGTGCTTGTCAACAAAACTGTCAAGATACGACGGTTACTACAACGGTTCACCCTTGCGAGACGATGCTCAATTATGGTAAATTGCCGAATGATAAATACATGATTAATTGGCCGTTAAAAGGCAATGATTATTACGCAAATATTATCGAAAAAACAGCCGAAGAACGAAAAGCTATTTTGGCAAAAGCCAAAAATAAAACCTTACAATTTATCTATTATATTCAAACAGAGTTAGGGTATAAAAATTTAGGAATTGCGACCGATGAATTTCCTACAAAAGATGGTTTACCATTAATGCCTTATCATCGAGAAGGACGTCGGATTCATGGTTTGGTACAATTGAATGTCAATCATATTTTAAAACCCTACGATTATACACTTTATCGAACAGGTGTAGCCGTTGGTGATTATCCCATAGATCACCACCATTTTGAGTATCCAAATGCACCTGAAATTGATTTTCCAAAAGTCCCTTCTTTTTCCATTCCATTAGGTGCGCTTATTCCCAAAAACATAGAAAATCTAATTATTGCGGATAAAGCGATTTCGGTTACCAATATTGTCAATGGTTCTTCTCGTTTGCAACCTGTCATAACACAAGTGGGACAAGTGGCGGGGTTGATAGGTGCATTTGCTGCTAAATCAGCAACACAGCCAAAAGATTTAGATGTTAGAATGATACAAGGAAAGCTATTGGAAAGTAGTGGTTATTTGTTGCCTTTTATTGACGTAAAGCCAGACCATCCTCATTTCCGAAGTATTCAAAAAGTGGGTGCAACAGGATTACTTAAAGGACATGGTATACCTTATAAATGGGCCAATCAAACTTGGTTTTATCCTGATAGTACGATTCAGACTGCTGTATTTTATGATAATATAAAAACCTATGATAGTCGATTTCAATGGACGGCAGAAAAAGAAGAGCTGTTAACCATTTTCTCTACTATTGATTTATTGTTTGAATGGATAAAAATGGGATATGGTGAACTGCATGGTGATAAAAATCAAATGAAGGCAAAGGTAAAATCTATGCTAAATAAAGAGGACCTAAATGAGTTCATTACCAGAGCTGAGTTAGCCTTTTTACTGGACAATTTTATCAATCCTTTTGAGCATCTGGTTGATATGGGCGGAAAATGGAAAGTAGAGAAAAAGTAGTTGGTCAGTACTATGATAAAAATAAACTACAAAAATTGTTAATTTAACTTTGTCTAACTATGTAACTAAATCCTTATCATCGTTCTTCCTGCATAGAATCATTTATTTGTTTAGCGACCACTGCCCAGTCTTTCTCCAATAATTTAACTAAGTCTAAATCATTTTTACTCACCCCTTCATAAGGAGAATGCATATAATAAAAAGCCTTGTCAATACGAGGGCCAATATGCGTACTGCTACTAATCACTCCTTGTTTAACGTTGGGAATAATCAAGTCTAAAAGCTGTTGATATTTTTTTATTTTTAACACATAAGGCAACACGTCTCGTTTATCAATTTGCCGTAAGCTAATCAATTCAGCCTGTAGCATTCTTTGTAAACTATCTTTTTTAGTAACTAATTTTTCTAAGCGATTTCTGAGTGCGAAAGCTGCAGCTGATTTTTGTGGCTGATAATCTACTTTAGGGTCAGGTAGTACTTTAATTGTTTTTTCAACGGTTGATAAACTATCTCTTATTTGAATTTGATAGTCACCGGGGATAACCCAAGGTTTTTCCAAATTAGGGTCCATAAGCGGGCCATAAATAGCTTTGCCATCCATCTGTAAATCCCAATGAAATCTATTTAATCCAGTTGTTGTTTTTATGGTTGATTGGAAAATTATTTGCTGGTCTTTCAATACAGCTAACTCGATAGAATCCGTCGGATTTTCGGGAGACTTCCAAAATGAAATAATAGCTCCATAAGGACGATTTTCTCCTTTGAAAATTTTATCAGGTGAAAGCCGTTGTCCATGCGCTTGTTGAATAACACCTAAAGTAGCATTAGGAATATCGAAAAGATAAAGCGGTTGGCCTTGAATTTTTTGCTGAGTCTTCGCTAATGCACGTAATGGACCTATATCATCTAAGACGTAAAAAGAACGTCCAAAAGTGGCTAGCACTAAATCTTGTTCTCTTGGATGAAGTACCATATCAGTTATAGAAGCGCGTGGCAACCCGTTTTTCCAGAGCGACCAATTTTTTCCAGCATCGAGACTATAATACAAACCAAACTCAGTGCCTAGGAAATATAAATTAGGTACTTCATGGTCTTGCAAGAAAGAAAGGGCAAAGCCAATAATTTGGGTTGTATCGGTAATTAACTCCCAGCTTTTACCATGATTCTTAGTTTGATAAACATAAGGTTGCCAGTCATCTCTACGGTGATTGTCAATGACGACAAAAGCCGTTTTTTCATCATAAACAGAAGGATGAATTTGTGTTATCCAACTATTGGGTGGCAATTGCTTAAAAGTGGGGGTGGCATTTTCCCATGTTTGACCGCCATTTTTGCTAATGTGCACCAAGCCATCATCTGTACCGACCCACAACAAATCCTTTTTCAAGGGACTCGGAGCAATAGCAGTAATGGTGGTATGGTTTTCTGCATCAGTGGCATCAATGGATAACCCACCACTTTCATATTGTTTCTGTTTAATTGGATTGTTGGTGGTCAAGTCAGGAGAGATAATTTTCCAAGAATCTCCTCGATTACTACTTTTATGGACAAATTGACTGCCTATATAGATGGTGTTATTTTGAAAAGGGTCTTTCGCAATAGCAGCGTTCCAATTAAACCTTAAAGGAATGGTTTTACCAACTGGTTTAATCGTTTTTCGTTGCCCTGTTTCTTTGTTAATACGTACCAACATACCTCCTTGCCAGAGTGCATAGGTAATATTTTCATCAGCTTTTTCCAAAACCACATCAAAGCCATCATTAAAAGCTAATTCTTGCCAATATTGATTACGCAAGCCTGCTCGATGCCAAGTGTAAGCAGGCCCATACCAAGTTCCGTTATCTTGCAGCCCGCCATAAATATTATAGGGCGTTTCCATGTCAACTGCTACATGATAAAATTGGGCAATAGTTAAGCCATCTGCAAAATTCCAATTTTCTGTTTTATCCTTAGTCCAATACAATCCACCGTCTGTACCTAAAATAATAAAGTTAGGATTGTCTGGGTGAATCCACATAGCATGGTGGTCCGCATGAACTTCTCGGCCCCAATCTTCAATGACTTTAAAATCTTTTCCACCGTTGATACTCAAAGCCAATCGAGAATAGAGGTTATAAATACGATTTTCGTCTTTTGGGTCAACTTTCATTTCTGCAAAATAGAAGGGACGACTACCAATAGTTTTTTCATTGATATTTTGCCAATTTTGTCCACCATTTTCAGATTTATACAAGGCATTTTTTTCAGATTCTATTATGGCGAAAAGCACATTAGGACTGCTTGGGGCAATAGTAATCCCAATTCGACCATAGGGTTTTTCCGGTAAACCATTTCGAGTAGTCAATTCTTGCCAAGTTTCACCTGCATCTTTAGAGGTAAAAAGTCCCGACCCTGCTCCACCAGATGTAAAATCCCAAGGTGTTCTTTGATGTTCCCACATAGCGGCAAACAGTAAATTAGGGTCAGTAGGATGAATGACTAAATCAGCAATGCCAGACTGATTATTGGTAAACAAAACCTTTTCCCAATTGATGCCACCATCTATAGTTTTAAATAAACCTCTTTCTGTAGTTGAGCCAAATGGCGGCCCAATAGCACCGACCCAAACAATGTCAGGATTTGTTGGGTGAACTATAATTCGATGAATATTTTTACTATTTTTTAAACCTAAAAAAGTCCAATTTTTACCACCATCTTCACTTTTAAAAATTCCTGCGCCACTAGAGACGGTATTACGTGGATTTCCCTCCCCTGTACCTACATAAATGATATTGGGATTGCTTTGAGCAATGGCTACCGCACCTATGGATAAAACGGGTTGTTTGTCAAAAATTGGGTCAAAGGTAATGCCGCCATTCTTGGTTAGCCAAACCCCTCCCGTCGCTGTGCCGATATACCAAATATCAGGGTTGTCCAAGACGACATCTATAGCTGTAATTCGCCCACTCATTCCCGCAGGACCAACCGAGCGTGCTTGGAGTCCAGTAAGTAAATCTTGAGAAATGGTTTGTGCTTGTAAGAGCTGGGAAATACAAAAGAAGAGGAAGAAGAGTGTTCTTTTTGACATGTTCCTTAGTTAACCAAATTAATCTGCTTGTCCAGTTCAAGTGCTTCTTGATAAAGAATATATTCTGGGTCGGCATTTTCCCACAAGTCCATTAATTTTTTTAGTTGTTCTTTGGCAGCATCTACTTGACCAGTATCATTTAGACATTGGGCATATTTTAACATAATTTCACCATTGGACGGTATTTTTTCAAGTAATGCTTCGTAGCCTTTGATGGCTTTGTCATATTGTTGGGTCAGCCGATAGCAGTCATATAAAGTCATTTCTATTAGTTCATCTGATTGTTCTGTTTTTAATTTTGCTTCAAAAAGAGTTATAGCTCCTTCATAGTCTTGACTGAATTTTTTTCCAAGGCCTTCAATAACTTTAAAAAATTCAGGAGAGGAATTTTTTTCTAGAAAATTTTTCTTAGCTACTAGTAGCTCTGTAAATTTCTGGGCATTTTCTGTTACAATGTAGTAATTGGCCAGAGCAAAAGTTTCGTATTCTTTTGAGACTTTACCGATTGCTTCTATATTTTTTTCTGATTGCTCATGTTCGCCAATGTTATGATGAAATTTGAAATATCGCTCACTTGCCTTCTGTTCCAGTCTTCCTAATAGAGGTGTATGTTTTTCTGAAAAAGCATGGCGTTGATTCATCAAAGCAATCGCTTTTTTAATTGCCCCTCTGTCAAAATATCTATATTCTAAGCTGTAAAAAATACTAAGGGAGTCAGAGTAGTTTTTTGCTTTAGTCAGCAAATTTTCCAGTAATGAAATGGACTCCTCGTATTGGGATAACTCAAAAAGACAATAGGAGATACTAATATTATTATCGATATCAAGTGGGTTTAAAGTATTGTAAGCTTCATAATGATTCAGTGCTTCTTGGTGTAAATATTGTTGACTATAGATTCTGCCAATTTTCTTTTCGATTTCATCGTCATCAGGAAATGCTGCTTGATATTTTGAAAGATATTCTTTAACTTTTCCTTTATCATCTATTTGTGCATAGAGTTGAGTGGTTGTAAAGAGAAATCTTTTGGTATGACCTGCTGCTTCGGCACGATGAGCAACTTTGATAGCTTCTTTGTGAGATCTATTATTTATGTGGACCTGCATCAAATTTGCAAAAGGATTGTCATCTTCGGGATGAATTTTTATCCACATTTCTAAAAAATCTTGAAATTTGTCAGTATTGTTGGAATAATTATAATAATTGCTCTTAATATTTCTTTGTTGATAATCAGAGATAGAATTAGATAATTGAAGCGCTTTTTCTAAATCGGCTCTTCCTTCCTCAATTTTTGCCTCAGCATAATTAATACGACCTTTTAGGTTGTAAGCTTCCGCAAACTTATTGTCTATTTCAATAGCCTTTTCAACATTAGTAAGTGCTGCTTTATAATCATCTAGCGCATAAAACTGATGCCTAGACTTAAAATAAGAAGCTAAGGCTTCTTCATTCGCACTATATAATTCCTTGGCAGGAATATTTTTGTATTCATCAAATTGGATATTCAAATCTGTTTTGAAGATTTCTTTACCTAGTGCAACACTTAACGAATCGGCTAGTCCATATATATCTTTAGTTGTCCCTTTGGTACTGATTAATGCTTTTGATAATTTTCTACTATACAACTCAATCTCATAAGCATATTTAGCATCGCTTATTTCATCAATCGCACCACTAATGATATAATCAGACTTATCATTGGTTAGTTTCTCCTTGATATTTTGAGGAATAGCATCTTTTGCTTCATATTCCAACTCCATTAAGTCATCTATAAAATAAGCAGAACTATACGTCTTAAATCGTTTGCATTGGTTAATATCCGTAGAGATTAGGGTCGGAAAACCATGAGACAACCAAGCTTCGTTTTTATCATTTTGAAAAGGTAAAAAAGCGAGTTGTCTGATATATTCTTGTTTGGAGACTTCAACTTCTTGTTCAACGCCATTTTCGTCGGTCACTTTTAGTTTTTCTGTTGTGGAGGCGAGAGAAAAACCTTGACTTAAAGGCCCTAGAGTGAGTAATAGTAATCCGATATTAAGAGAATAAACTAATTTCTGTTTTTTAAATTGGTTGGCTTCATCCGCATGTATCCAACTGAAAAGTAAGGCAGAGGGTAATAAGAAAACTAAAGCCAATCCAATAATATCCGTCCAACTATTATCAAAATTGTATCGCTTAGAAAACCACTCTACAAATTGAATGATACTCCAACTTCCCACGAGATAAGTAGCTAGATAAGAAAAAAATTGCTTGTTCAAGTTTAGATTTCCTAAATTCATTATGAATTTTTTTGCTGATAATAAGGCCTTGAACAATAATACAAAAAAATAATAACGGGGAATAATTTTTTTAGACAAATAGCCTTTCTAAATTTTTTTTATCCTATTTTAACCTTCCCTTTTGCAATCAAAAACTCCGTTAATTGTTCCGCCATCTTTTCCAAGTTAATTCCTAATTCTTTTTTATTAACCGATAAAACTCATGGATGACTTTGGCGCTTCTTTACCAGTCCAATTTATTAAGCAAAGAGTTGATAGGATAAGGAGAGATGTAGTAAACTTCATAAGTTGATTTATTCTAAAAATACTAAAGCTGAAGTTAAATTAATCATTTCATAGCGACGATTAGGACTGTTTTTAAACTAAAACCTATATTGTGTTTAGTAGGAACATCAAAACAGTCATTTATGAAATATTCAGCACTCCTTATTATTTCCCTTATTTGTACTATCAATAGCGCTTGTAAGCAAGAAAAAGAAAAGACTCAATTACCAAATATTATTTATGTCTTAGCAGATGACTTAGGTTATGGTGATATTTCTGCATTTAATGAAAATGGTAAAATTATCACCAAAAATATTGACCAAATAGCAGCGAAAGGAATGAAATTTACGGATGCACATAGTGCCTCTGCCGTGTGTACTCCAACGAGGTATAGCATTTTAACGGGGCGCTATTCTTGGCGTAGTAAATTGAAAAGAGGCGTGTTGACGGGCAAATCCAAAGCATTGATTCCAAATACTCGAAAAACAGTTGCCAAGCTATTACAGAATCATGGGTATCATACCGCTTTTATTGGTAAGTGGCATTTAGGTTGGGACTGGGGATTAACAACAGATTCACTCGGTGCGGATGGTTGGGGAGCGAATGATTTTGAGAATATGGACTTTGCTCAACCCGTAAAAAATACCCCAAACGATTTGGGTTTTGATTATGCTTATGGGCATTCAGGGTCTTTGGATATGGCACCTTATGTGTATGTCGAAAATGGAAAAGTCACCGCTCAACCTAACAGAATTACGGTAGATACAGCCAAATACACTTGGTGGCGACAAGGCCCAACAGGAGCGGATTTTATACACGAACAAGTGACGCCTAATTTTTTCAATCGAGCAATTGATTACGTTGCTAAACGAGAGGAAGACCAACCCTTTTTCCTATACCTTGCCTTACCTTCGCCACATACGCCGATTTTACCAACAGAAGAATGGCAAGGAAAAAGTGGACTCAATCCCTATGCTGATTTTGTTTTACAAATTGATGATTTTATGGGGCAATTGATGGCCACTTTGGATAAACGAGGCATGACGGACAACACCCTAGTTATATTTACAAGTGATAATGGCTGTTCTCCCGAAGCAGATTTTAAAGTATTAGGTGAGAAAGGGCATGACCCTAGTTACATCTATCGAGGGCACAAAGCAGATATTTACGAAGGTGGACATCGAGTACCTTTTATTGCCCAATGGCCAAAAGTTATTCCTAAAGGAAAAACGACCTCGAAGCTTATCTGTAGTACAGATTTAATGGCAACCTGTGCGGATATCGTTGACTATAATTTAGCCGAAAATGAAGGGGAAGACAGCTTTAGTTTATTACCTTTTTTTGAAAAAAAGCAAAATGAAATTATCCGAAAAGATGCTATCCATCATTCTGTAAATGGAGGTTTTGCGATTCGAGTAGGAGATTGGAAGTTAATTATGGATGCAGGTTCGGCTGGCTGGAGTTTTCCTAATCCGAAACAAGTCAGAGCATTAGACACTTTACCTGCTGTTCAATTATATAATCTAAAAATAGACCCTGCTGAAGCGAACAATTTGCAAGCAGCGCAGCCCGATAAAGTAACAGCTTTAACCAAGTTATTATCTACGCATATCCAGAATGGACGGAGTACGAAAGGGCCGATACAAAAAAATGATACCTTTAAAGGAGATTGGAAACAAGTTGCTTTTATAAAAGAATAGAACTGGTAGTACTCCCGATAGCTATCGGGAGTATCCTGTCCTGTCCAATGGTCTTTAGACCATTAATTATTGAAAACAATTTCACAAATCAATCCCATAATAATGGTCTAAACTATGCGCCACTCTATATTTTTCCATGTGACTCGGAATATGTGGTTCATTCCAATTGTCCCCTGCCATTTTTTTAATATTATCAATATTCTCCCAACGTGAAATCATCATAAATTCTAAAGGTTTCCATTCGCTAGGTCGAGCAATTTCTATATTAATCAAACCCTCATAATCAGTTAATAAAGTTTTAGCAACCGCTCTGAATTCTTTTTCAAATTCTTTTTGTAATGCTTTTGGAACAGAAACTCGGTAGACTCTTAATATCATAACATTAGCTTTTTAAGGGATTTAGCAACAAAAAAACTATCTTCGCCTATACAAAAATAACTTTTCTCTGAAAAAATCAGTGGTCGATTTAATTTCAAGCTTTTTCTGAACGAAGTGAAAGAAAAACATGGAATTGAAACGACCCTTTTACTGAATTTTTCAGAGAAATAAAACAACTAGGAATGAATTACCGAATTAACATTGCTTTTTTCTTAACGACCTTGATGTTCGTTTTTTCTTTTCAATTAGTCGCCCAATCAGGTAGAACACCTGTCCCTGCTAAAAACGGGATGGTCGTCAGTAGTCATTATCTAGGTTCGCAAGCAGGAAAAGATATGCTAGCCAAAGGGGGCAATGCGATAGATGCAGCCGTAGCGACGGCTTTTGCTTTAGCAGTGACTTTACCTTCTGCGGGTAATTTAGGCGGTGGAGGTTTCTTAGTATATCACGGTGCAGATGGCACGCAAACAACTTTTAATTTTAGAGAAAAAGCCCCTAAAGCAGCGACTCAGACGATGTTTTTAGATGAGCATGGGAAGATAAAAGATAACTCCAATCATAGCGGTACGCTATCAGTAGGGGTGCCTGGTACGGTAGCAGGACTTTGGGATGCCCACCAAAAAATGGGAAAGTTACCTTGGAAAGATTTAGTGCAACCTGCCATTGATTTGGCAGAAAAAGGATTCCCTTCTTCGTGGGCGATGCAAGGTTTTCAGAAGCGAATGATGAAAGCCAAAGAGTCTGTTTATAATGGAACGAAAAAAGCTTTTTTAAAAAATGGCAACCAATTATACCAACCGGGCGAGTTGTGGAAACAACCAGATTTAGCAGCGACCTTAAAACGCATTCAAAAAGACGGAAGAGATGGTTTTTATAAAGGCAAAACAGCTAAGTTGATTGCTAAATTTATGAAAAAAAATAATGGCTTAATTACGAAAGATGATTTGGCTAGTTATCAACCAACGGAGCAAAAACCGATTCATGGAACGTATAAAGGCTACGATATATACGGGATGCCACCTCCAAGTTCTGGAGGCGTGGCAATTGTGGAAATGTTGAATATTTTAGAAGGTTTTAACTTACAAAAATTAGGGCATAATTCTGCTTTATATCTACATATCTTGACAGAGGTCATGCGAACTGCTTTTGCTGATAGAGCAGAGCATATTGGCGACCCGATATTTAATCCAGAAATGCCTGTTGCCGAATTAATCTCTAAAGAATATGCCGATAAAATTCGACCGACTATTGACTGGTTTAAGGCAACGGAGAGTGATTCTGCTAAATTTAATGGCGTACGATTTAAGGAAGAAAGTGAAGAAACAACGCACTTTTCTGTAGTAGATAAAGACGGCAATGCAGTTTCTTTGACCTATACTTTAGAATACAGTTATGGCTCAAGGATTACGGTAGAAGGCGCAGGGTTTTTATTGAATAATGAAATGGGGGATTTTAATCCAATTCCTGGAGTAACAACTACTCGTGGATTAATTGGTACCAAACCAAATTTAGTGGCTCCAGAAAAGCGGATGTTGTCCAGTATGTCGCCAACGATTGTCGCTAAAGATGGTAAGCCTGTTTTGATTATCGGCAGCCCAGGTGGTCGAACCATTATCAATACTACTTTACAAGTTATTTTAAATGTCATTGACCATGAAATGAATGTCGCACAAGCCATCGAAGCGCCAAGAATTCATCACCAATGGTTACCCGATATTACCTCTTTTGAAAAATTAGGGATTAGTCCAGATTCTAAAAG
>CALJVJ010000054.1 GCA_937974625.1 uncultured Saprospiraceae bacterium | reverse complement strand
GTTGCAGGCATTGGTGTACAATTAATCTCAGCAGGTCCAGATGGTCAGTTTCATACTGGTGATGATGTAGTCGTGGCAGCAGATGTTACAGATGCCAATGGGGTTTATGGTTTTGAAGATGTAGCAGCAGGACAATATTGTATCCAAGTACTAGCGACTACTTTACCAACTAATTTTATCTTCGCACCACAGGATGCGCTGGGGAATGTAGTAGATGCAGTTGATTCAGATGCAGATGCAACTGGTAAAATTCCAGCATTCACGGTAACAGAAGGGCAAGCAGATGACTTATCCTTTGATGCAGGTATCTATGAAGAAGTGCCAGTAGTATTACCGAATATTGGAGATTTAGTCTTTAATGATTTAGATAAAGATGGTCTTCAAGATGCTAATGAACCAGGTGTTGAAGGAATTGGTGTACAGTTAATTTCAGCGGGTCCAGATGGCCAATTCCATACAGATGATGATGTGGTAGTGGCAGCAGATGTAACAGATGGTAATGGGATATATGGCTTTGCTGATGTAGCACCAGGTGAGTATTGCCTACAAATAATCGCTAGTACAATTCCAGCAGATTTTGTATTTACGACAGCGAATGCAGGGGCAGATGATAATGATTCGGATGCAGATGCACTAGGTAAGATTCCAGCGTTCACAGTAACAGCAGGACAAGGAGATGATTTATCATTTGATGCTGGTATTTCTGAGGTGATTCCAGCAAAACCTACTTTATCTATCAACGATGTAGTCGTTAATGAGGAAGATGGTACAGCGATGTTAGAAGTATGTTTAGATCAAGTAGCAACGGAGTTTGTCTATGTTAGATTTACAACAATGGATGATTCAGCAGTTGCAGGGTCAGATTATACAAGTCAAGCAAATTACGCCTTTATTCCGGCAGGTCAGCAATGTGCGAAAGTGACCATTAATATTTTAGATGATGCTATTGAAGAAACAGAGGAAGGATTTAAAGTAGTTTTATCTTCTCCTTTTAATGCAGATATTGCAGATGGCGAAGGGATGGTAACGATAATAGATACCGATCAATCAGTGGTTCTTCCTTCCGTGATTATAGGAGATGTTACGGTGAATGAAGAAGATGGCACTGCAAGTATACCTGTTACTTTATCTGAACCAAGCACAGAAGATGTAGTATTGACTTATTCTACAACTGGGATTAATGCCGTTGATGGCGTAGACTTTACAGGTGGAATGGCGACGGTCATTATTCCAGCAGGTCAGACAAGCGCAACTATTACTTTCCCAATCTTAGACGATGGTATAGAAGAACCAACAGAGTCTTTTATTGTAAATATAATAGCACAAGAAAATGCTACTATTTTAGATGGGGAAGGAACAGTAACTATTTTAGATACAGATACACCAGCCAAGCCAACTTTATCTATCAATGATGTAGTAGTCAATGAAGAAGATGGTATAGCTATGTTAGAAATCTGCTTAGATCAAGTGACTACCGAGTTCGTGTATGTTAGATATACAACTGCTAATGATACCGCTTTATCTGGTGCTGATTATACAACTCAGTCAAGCTACGCTTTTATCCCAGCAGGGCAACAGTGTGCTAAGGTATCTATCAATATTTTGGATGACACTGCTGAGGAAATAGACGAAACTTTTACAGTAACTTTATCTTCTCCTTTCAATGCAGATATTGCAGATGGCGAAGGTACTGTGACAATTCTTGATACAGATCAAACACAAGCGGTTATTCCTGCTATTTTAATCAATGATATAATAGTGAATGAAGAAGCTGGTACAGCAAGTTTGACGATTGTTTTATCTGAACCAACTACAGAGGAGGTAAGTGTAACCTACACGACGGCTGATGCAAGTGCTATTGATGGAGTAGATTATACGGCATCAACAGGAACAGTGACGATTCCAGCAGGTCAGATGAGTGCAACAGTTATCTTCCCTATTTTGGATGATGCAACTCCTGAGTCTACTGAAAACTTTGTGGTTAATTTAAGCGCACCAGTCAATGGTGTTATTGCAGACGGTGAAGGTGTCGTGACAATTCTTGATACAGATCAAACACAAGCGGTTATTCCTGCTATTTTAATCAATGATATAATAGTAAATGAAGAAGCTGGTACCGCAAGTTTGACGGTTGTTTTATCTGACCCAACTACAGAGGAGGTAAGTGTCACCTACACAACTGCTGATGCAAGTGCTATTGATGGAGCAGATTATACGGCATCAACAGGAACAGTGACGATTCCAGCAGGTCAAATGAGTGCAACAATTATCTTCTCTATCTTGGATGATGCAGCTCCTGAGTCTACTGAGAACTTTGTGGTTAATTTAAGTGCACCAGTCAATGGTGTCATTGCAGATGGTGAAGGTACAGTGACAATCTTGGATAGTGACACCGTAATTGTTCCTCCAACACTTCCTAATTTGTCTATCAACGATGTAACAGTCAATGAAAATGAAGGTTCTGCACACTTGCAAATCTGTTTAGATAGACCTGCTACAGAAACGGTAACACTAGATTGTGCGACTGTAAATGGTACAGCAATAGCTGGAGCTGATTTTGTTCAAACCACAGATGTAGCGACCATTCCAGTTGGTCAGACTTGTACACAAGCATCTTTCAGATTGATAGATGATAGCACACCAGAATCAACGGAGTTTTATTCTATTCAGTTAACGAATGCAGTAAACGCCAATATTTTGGACGGAGAAGGAACGATTACCATCATAGATGAAGATCAAGATCCTTCTACTGAATGCCCAGATATGTCAGTTACGGCATCAGCAAGTTCAATTACCATTAGTGGCTTAACAGCACCGATTGAAATAGTACAAGTCTTTAATGATTCTTGGGAACAAGTTTTTCAGTGTACTAATAATTGTGATGCGACGGAAGTGATTGACAACTTACCAGCAGGAGATTATGTAGTAAAAATTAATTGTTATAACGACTCATGGGCTTTGCTTTGCAAGGAAGAGGTTATTATAGCAGTCGTACCAGATACTCCAACTGAGGGAGAAGATGGAACACCAGCAACAGAAACGCCAGACAATGGTACTGATACAACAGGTGAAACTTCAATCGCAGCTCCTTGTGGAGAGGAGGTGACTATTACTTATGGCAATGGTCAAATTCAATTGGCAGGTACACCAGGAGAAAATTATTTCTTTAAAGTAAATGCTATGAGTGCAGGTTGGGAACTAGTACTTAATTGTGCTGCTAATTGTGGTAGTACACAAACAGTAACTGATTTAGCGGATGGTCATTATGCTATTACTATCTTCAATTCAGATTGGACACAGCATTGTAAGGCACAGGTTACTTTATCAAGTAGTTTTAATAGGGAAGATGTTGCAAGAGGCAGAACTGCAAGAACTGTTGCAGCGACTAGCCAAGCAACAAAGGCAGTTGATAAAATAGTTGCGACTACCCCTGCTACGGCTTTAGACAAAAACCTGGATAAAGTAAGTAGCTTTACGAATAACACCACAGGACAAGCAGCGATTAGCTTATATCCAAATCCAGTACTAGATCAATTGACTATTAACTTAGTTAACATGGTAAATCAAAATGGAAAAATCTACTTGAGCAACCAAGTTGGGCAAGTAGTGAAAGAGGTAAGTATGGATAATTTGGACAATGCAAAAGTACAATTACAAGTCGGACAATTGCCAAGTGGTTTATATCACCTAACAGTTGTAGCAGACGGACAATTCATTACTACTAAAAAAGTGATGATAGGAAAATAGTGAAGAGTGAGGAAGGAAAAGTGAAGATTGCCAGATGTTGGCTTAGCTGTTGACTAATTCAATTGAGTAGATGAAGAGTGAGGATTTTGTAGGGCGATCACCAAAAGTGATCGCCCTACTTGTTTTATAGATGCTATAATAGCTTGTAAAGCGTTAGATTATATCTACTAGAAATAATCTTTAAAAGATATTAGTTTAAAATTGTTGGACTACTTACTACATCCTTAAAGCTAACATTAGTTTCAAACCCTTCCAATTTCTTTCTTTTCAAAGGATATTCCGTTTCAAAGAAAAATTTATTTTCCCCAAATGCTGGATACAATTCATCTAGCCAGATAGCATTAGCATCATACTTAGCGAAAAATGGGCGGGCTACCCAATCAGGATTTCTACCTTGAATGAATTGTAAAACAAAGACTTTTTCTCCCATTATTTCCGAAACACCTAATATTTGTACTTTTCCTGGGCCAGCAGACATACTTGGTCCCCTTACGGTTCTCGCAATCCCACTAACTTGTTGGTAAGCCTCTCGGAAAATATGCCATGCTCGTTCTAATTTAACAGAAAAATAGTGTTGGGCGCCAGTATCCCTAGCCAAAAAAAGATAATAGGGCACACATCCCAATTCGACTTGTCGTTGCCACATTGTTGCCCAAACATTAGGATCATCATTAATATGTTTCATGATCGGTGATTGAGTACGAATAACGGTTCCTGTATCCAAAATATTTGCAATCGCTTTTTCAACTATCGGCGTTTTTAATTCATTTGGATGATTAAAATGGGCCATAAAAGCAATGTGAATACCTGATTTTCTTGCCTTCTCAAATAATCTTAATAAATCATCTGCATCTGTAGCAGTCACAAACCGTTGGGGCCAATAAGATAAAGCTTTACTGCCCATACGGATAGTGCGCAGATTAGGAATTTTTGCTTCAATCAAAGCATCCAAATAAGTGGCTAAAACTTTTGTTTTCATTATCATTGGGTCCCCTCCTGTAAATAAAATGTCGGTGATCTTAGGATTAGTACGCAAATATTTGATAATCAATTCGGTATCTCTCATCGCAAACTTCAATTCATTCATTCCGACAAATTGTGGCCAACGGAAACAAAAGGTACAATAGGCATGACAAGTTTGTCCCTGGCTGGGAAAAAAGAGCATGGTTTCTCGATATTTATGCTGTACACCCGTTAATTTAACTTCATCCAAAAAAGGCAAATTTTGCTCCATTTGACCAGCAGGATGAGGATTCAATTGGCTGCGTATTTTATTGGCAATTAGCTTTATTTCTGGCTTTTTTGCGCCCGCAAGAATAGCATCTGCCATTTCCTGAAAATGAGCAGGCCGAAGCATGTCTTCTTGAGGAAAGGTAAGGGTATAAATAGGATCACTTTGGTAGTTATCCCAATCAATTAAATGATTGACCACATAATTGTTGGCTTTAAAAGGCAAGACACTTCCAACTACATCAATAGCAAATTTTTCTTGTTTGGTAAGATGGTAATCGACTTGTGGAAAATCTCTGAAATTCTTTAGGGTGATTGCTTGATACTTCTCCATAGAGTCGTTGTTTTAAATTTAAAAATTAATAAATAAAAGAATCAGAATAGAGATGAGAGAAAAAATGATTTCTTAGTTCTACATTAAGACTCTCATAATAGTGATAGCTTTTGGTATCGGTATCCGCAAATCTGTGGAATAGATTGGATAGATTTTTAGACAAAAAAATACCTAATTCGAGAGACTTAATGTAGAATTAGAAACGGTGCATAAATAAACTTACAAAATAAGCTGCTCTAAATTTGTAAGTTTATTTTTTCACCGTCCTTATATAGTATTCTAGTGATTAAAATAGTTTTCACTTGAAAATACTATAGGTCGATAAGGAAAGCAGTGGTATTAAAAGATACAGGTTGTTTTGATACCGCTAATTAGAATCTGTCCATAAAGTCGCTCTGTTGTACCTTTGGCCTTTAGACTGAGGATGTTTAAAGCTGAAAATTGGTTATTTGCCCGCCTCAGCCTAAAGGCCAAAGGACTTTATGGACAGACTCTAATTAGTGGTATAGGCGGTTCGATAACGCATAGGTACCTTACTTCTTACTAGATGTCTAACCTAATCCATCGCCTTCATAACCATTAGAAGACGAAGTGTGGCAAAAACAGAATGTATGAGATAGATAGGGTGAAAATCATTAGCTATAAGATAGGATAAAAGTATGTTGTTACAAAATAATAGAGGATTTATTGTCTGATTACGACTATATTAATTCTTTATAGCCTGTTTGAAGCACTTCCGCACCTCCGATTTGGTTTTATATCAGGTAAATGCTCCTCAAAATGTATAGTAGAAGCGTATCCAATGTCAAACATAATAAGCCGACGAGACTACTTCAAATTATTCTTATTCTTTTCCAAATGAAAAACCAATACTGGCATTTGAAGATCAACGGCCATTTCTTTGGTTAAGCTTTTGCCAAAAATATTTTCCCAAAAGTGTTTTTGGCGATTGCCTAAAACAATTAAATCTGCTTGTTCTTTGGCAGCATACTCATTAATGCCTCTCAAGGCAGAACTTTCCTCTATATTTACGAAATTGTAAGTGAAATTAAGTTTACTTTGTTCAGTTAGATAAGCTAAAATTTCTTCTTTTACCTTTTCAAAGCCCTTTAATTCATATTCTCGACTAATATGGATAAAATCAATATCCGCTTTGAACAAACTTGCCCAATTAATTAACTCCTTCACTAGCGTGCTATCGGCGGATTCCCAGTTACTGGCATAAATTATTTTGCTAAAACCATTAAAATCAGCTCCTTTAGGTATTAATAATACTGGACAATGTGCGCCCTGAGCAATAGCCGAAGAAACGCTTCCCAATATTTTTTCAACAATTGGGTGTTCTTTGCGAGTCCCCATAATAATCAAATCGTACTCGGCAGAATACTCAATAAGCTGTGCTATTGCTGAAAAATTATAAGATACTATCTGTTTCAATTTTAGTTGAGTGGTCACTTCTCCGGAGTCTGGAAATTTATTGGTGAATGCTTCTAGTTGTTTTTGTAACCTTTCGGCTTTTTTTTCTACCGTTTCCTCTTTCAACGGTTCTATATCCGAAAATCGATGGCTAAAAATGTGCATAGCGGTTAATTCTGCATTCAAAGATTCTGCTAGGTTTCTTGCAAAAAGGTAGGCATTATGCGAATTGTTAGAAAAATCAATGGGTATTAATATCTTTTTTAAGTTTGTACTTGACTGGTTCATACTTTTTTATTTTTAGTGGGTTAATTTTGATCCAAAATTAACCCATTAAAAATCATTTATTGGTGATATTTCTTAGCCAGTATAGTGACTTTTTCTGTTGCACCCAACTTCACGCTCCAAGTTTCGGTGGAATGATGTTTTTAAAATGCCCATTCATCTGTGCTCGCTGACGGCTATTTTCCATACTCTTCACAAGTGGAATTAAATTTTGGAGGTGGTTATAGATATACTGTTGTCGACCCAATTCCGTAGGAATCGTTAATAACTTGTATTCTTGGTCAAGGTTGAGCCCAATATAATGAGCGATGTCATACATTCTAAAAGTACTAGCAGACCGAGGTGCTTTTTTATTGATTTTTAGTAAGTCGAAAACTTCTTTAACGGTAGTTAGAATATCTTCATTCAGGGATAGATCGTACGCATCGTCTAATTGTAAACGATTTATGTCTGCCCCTGGGTATAATTTATTGGGTGCTTTAGAGTAATATTCTTGCGTCTTAAAAACACCAATTCCTTTGGTTTTTACATCCATTTTTCCATCAGGGTAGGTCTTTTCAATGGACAATAACTCAATTTCGGTGCCAATCGGCATCACCTTTTTATCAAGAAAGGCAGGAATGCCAAAGGAGACAAGATTCTGATTGCATTCCCGAATCAACTGTTTGTAACGAGGTTCAAAAATATGAAGGTTTAAAGATTCTCCAGGGTAGACCACCATTTGTAGTGGAAATAAGGGTAAGAAATCAGTCATATATTAGTGGTGTCTAGTAGTTAGCTGAATAAATGATTGATTATTAATAATCAATCATTTATTCAACCAAGCCTTAAAATGTTTAGCGTTGATAGAACTCACCATAATATCTCTCTTTGCAGGTGGCTTCACATCTACTTTAAACCTGCTTTTAGACATGGTGGCAATACTATTAATAGCCTCAAAATTAGCAATAAAACTTCTATTAAGCCTAAAAAAGTACTGTGGATCCAGCAAATCTTCCAAGTCACTCAATTTATAATCTATGATGTAACGAGTGCCGTCCGTTTTAGTTAGGTAAACATATCGGTCTTCTCCTTCAAAGTAGGCAATTTGATCAATTTTGACGCTTAAGATTCGATGACCTCTGCTGACGATAAATCTTGTTTGATAGGCTTTTTTTTCTTCCTCCATTAATTCCTTAAGCTTCGCATATTCTATTTGCGTAGATGGAGTTAAAGATTTGAATTGTTCAATACTTTGCGCCAGTTCTTCTTTATCGATGGGTTTTAATAGATAATCAATGCTATTTACTTTAAAGGCTTTTAGAGCATATTTATCATAGGCGGTGGTGAAAATAATAGGCGTTTTTACCTCTACTTGATCAAATATTTTGAAACTTAGGTCATCAGCTAAATGAATATCTAAGAATATTAATTCTGTTTTATTATTTTCTAACCATTCAACGGTTCGTTTGACAGATTCTAATTTGGCTTGAATCTCAATGGTCGGATCAATCTCTAGCAATAGGGTCTCTAAATTTTCCCTAGCATGCTTTTCGTCTTCGACGACTAGTACTTTCATGGATTATAATTTTTTATACCGTTTTTCACGGATTTAGACAGCAAATAGAATTTATTACCTCCTATTTATTACCTCCTATTTTCGAGGGCACTTTCTCGCTGATGTAAGAAACAACTTCATGAACGGTTTGTATGTTTTCTGCTTCCAACAAAGGTATATCTATACTAAAAGTAGCTTCTAATTCCATTAATAATTCTGCAAAGTCCAGTGAATCTAAGCCTAAATCCTTTATAAAAGAAGCTTTCTCTGTAAGGGCTTTTTCGGCAATGCCCATGTTTAGAAGTACTGTAAAGACTTTTTTCTTAATATTTTTGTGAGTCATATATATTTGTTTAGCGAACAGAGTAGTGAATATTTCGTAAAGACAATAGGAAATGATGAATCTATTAGATGTTGACAATCAAGTACAGAAGTCCTATTTGTGATTCATTATTAAAAATTTACTTCCAAATAGATTTTTGAGAAGTATGAAAACGTTTGATTATTAGAATAAAAACCAGTGAAAGTGTATAAAGTAGAGTATAAGTCATTTTTTTAATTTAAATTTTATAGAAGAGTACAAAAGTCCTATTAATAGCTTAATTAAATAGGAAATTTAAGTTAAAATTTTGGTAAACAGTGCGCAAAACTTTTAAAATATTTCTTATAAGTTGCCAATAGAACTATTTTTTGAACGCTCTAAGTATGAAAAACGCTACTTAAACGAAGCAACTTTAGGTTTTTATTTTGTACCCTCGTGAGGTAATCTTAATTTTACGTTCATTTTAGCTGACATTTGACAAATGTAGTACCTTTTAGAAGAAGCCAGAAGTCAGATCGTCCCGTTTTTTGAACGGGACGGTCTGACTTCTGATTTCTACAATACAATATCACCCTGTATATAAACTAATGTTTGAATTTTTACTCACTCACAACAATACTGATAATCCTACTGTAATGAGCATTCTTATTACAGTGCTTGTCTCGTTTTTCTTATCCTCCCTATTGGTAATTACCTATGAATTTACGACCAAGAGTATCCACCGACCTGTGCATTTTTTGCAAGCAATGGCACTGATTTCTATGGTGGCAGCTACAGTTATGCAAGCTATCGGTGATTCTTTGGCAAGAGGTCTAGGGATGTTAGGAGCTTTATCTATTATTCGATTTAGAACTGTTTTGGATGATCCTAGGAATATGGCTTTTATGTTTGCTTCTTTAGCGGTTGGAATTTCAACAGGCGTTTTCGGATTTACAATAGCCTTTATCGGAACAATTGGCTTTTGTCTGGGTGCTTTAATTCTACGATTTTCTCCTCTCTCTAATACCAATGACTTAATAGGCATTTTAAAAATAGAAATCCCTAAAGAAGGGGATCAAGAAGCGGAATTCAATCAAATATTAAATCGCCATTGCCATCATTATGAATTGGAGCAAATTAGTTTTTTAAATACAAAGAAAAAAGAACAAATATTAGATGAAGAGGGTAGAGTCATAGATGAAATTTCTAAAGATCATTTAAAAGCTTTGCATTATTTAATTCGATTAAAACGTAATAATACCATAGATGCCTTTATGAAAGATGTAGATAAACTAGGGGATTTAGGGGATATTCGCTTGCGATTTGATAAGAAAAATATTCGTTTGTAGAATGATAATGATGAATGATGAATGATAAATGATGAATTCGAAAACGAGGAGCGATGTAGTGTTTATTCATCGTTCATCGTTTATAGTTCATCGTTCTACTACTTCCCTGGAAGTCCCAAGATTCGCTTTGAAATAATATTCAATTGTACCTCAGATGTACCCCCTTCGATAGAATTTGCTTTGGTTCGACACATGTCTCTGGCTAATTTGCCATCCTCGTATTCTTCGCCCCATTTTAAGGCATCGTAACCTCCTAATTCCATCATCAATTCGTGCTTATCTTTGTTTAATTCAGTCGCGTAGTATTTGAAGTAAGACGATTTTGCGCCCATTTGCTGACCCTTTTTCGCTTCATCTAAGATTCTTTCAACAGCTAATTTGAAACTAGCACCATCCATCATCCATTGCGCTACTTTCATTCTTAATACGGGGTCTGCTAATTTGCCATTTTCTAAACCAACCTCTTTGATTGCAATTTGGCTTAAAGGCACATCTTTTCTGGCATCACCAACACCACCAATCATTGACCGTTCATGCGTTAATAAGAACTTCGCAATGGTCCAGCCTTGGTTTAATTTACCAACTAAATTTTCCTTTGGTACTTTTACATTATCAAAGAAGGTCTCACAGAAAGGAGATTTTCCACTAATCAACTTAATTGGTCGAGTAGAAACACCCTCTGCTTCCATATCAATCAATAAGAAACTAATACCTGAATGCTTTGGCGCTTCAGGGTCTGTTCTGACCAAACAGAAGATCATATCGGCACTATCAGCATAAGACGTCCAAACTTTTTGTCCGTTTACTAGATAATGGTCACCCATATCTTCCGCACTTGTTTGTAATCCTGCTAAATCACTTCCTGCTCCTGGCTCAGAATATCCTTGACACCACCATACTTTTCCTGCGGTGATTTCATTTAAATATTTCATTTTCTGTGCTTCGTTTCCAAACTTCAATAAAGCTGGTCCTAACATAGAAATACCAAAACTAAAAATTGGTGGACGACAACCTAAACGAGCCATTTCTTCTCTTAAAATCTTTTGCTCTTGCTTGCTTAATCCACCACCGCCATATTCGGTTGGCCAATGTGGTACGGCCCATCCTTTCTCATACATTCTTTCAAACCATAGTTTGATGTCTGGTGTATGGAAATAAGGCTTTCTGCCTCCCCAATACACTTCTTTTTCTTGACTTTTAACTGGTTGACGCAAACTTTTTGGGTAGTTTGCCTCCAACCATGCACGGGTCTCCGCCCGAAAAGTCTTTAAATCTGTTGCTGTTGCTGTATCCATATTTATATAATGATGAATGATGAACGATGAATGATGAATGATGAAGTAGTTCATCGTTCATCATTTATCGTTCATCGTTTAAAAAATTATTTTCCTATAAAATTCGGTTTCCGTTTAGTTACAAATGCAGTCACGCCTTCTTTATGGTCATGTGTGGCAAACAAAGGCATCTGTTCTTCAGATTCTCTGGTCACGGTATTGTATAAATCATTATTCACTGCGAAGTTTAAAATCCGTTTGGTGGCACCAATGGCTACCGTTGGCATATTGGCTAATTTATTCGCCCATGCCATTGCTTTATCCATCAATTCATCTGCTTCACAAACCTTATTCGTCAAACCTAAACTTAAACATTCTGCCGCTGGGATTTTTTCTCCTTCGATAATAATTTCTAATGCTTTGCTGTACCCAACTTGACGGGTTAAAAACCAAGTGGAACCATTGTCTGGCACTAAACCAATATTGATAAAAGCATACCGCATATTGGCGTGATTAGCCATTATTCTTAAATCGCAAGCTAAAGCAAAACCTAATCCAGCACCTGCCACAGGGCCATTAATAGCGGCAATGACTGGCTTATCGGAGCGCATAATCATACGAGTTATATTACCGTAAACCATGATTAGATTATCTCGAATTGCTTGAGGGTCAGCAGTGCCAGATTGTTGTAAATCGGCCATATCCGCTCCTGCACAAAAACCTTTTCCATTACCTGTTAAAACAACTGCTTTGATATTGTCGTCTTGTTGAATATCTGTAAAAGCATGTAATAAACCCCATTTCAATTCCTCTGTAATTGCATTATATCGTGCTGGACGATTTAATGTAACTATGGCAACCTTACCTTCTTTTTTCACTAAAACCGTATCGTTATTTTCTGTGTACATATGTTATTTGCTGGTATTTAATAAATGAAAAAAAGAGCAAATTGTTTTATAAATAATCGCCCTCAAAGCAAATTTAGTATAAAAATACTAAAAATTATTATTTTGTAGGTTTTTTAATTTATGTTTGCAGTACGTTTTGATGAATATAGGAGAAACAGAATATAAAGTAGACCTATTTGTTTTTAACAAAAAATAATACTTTTTAAAATATCTTCGTATCAATAAAAATTCTTATATAGTGACTCTTTAGGAATTACGCCTAAACCATTCACTTATTAACTAATCACTAATCACTATCATATATGAAAGCGATGCTTTGTAAAGAGTTAGGTCACCCTTCCAAAATGGTTTTAGAAGAAGTGCCTTCTCCTGTGCCCGGTAAGAAAGAAGTTCTAGTTACCATAAAGGCTTGTAGTGTTAATTTTCCTGATACTTTGTTGGTGCAAGGCTTGTATCAATTTAAGCCCGAACTCCCTTTTTCACCAGGTAGTGATATTGCAGGTATTGTAAAAGCTGTTGGAGAAGGTGTGAAAAACGTGAAAGTGGGCGATGAGGTGTTTGGATTAACGCAAACAGGCGGTTTTGCAGAAGAAGTAGTGGTACCATCAAATTCGGTTTTTCCAAAGATGCCGATGATGGATTATAAAATTGCCGCTTCTTTTATGATGGCTTATGGTACGTCATACCATGCTTTAAAAGATAGAGCGAAATTAAAAGAAGGAGAGACTTTATTAGTTTTAGGCGCATCAGGTGGAGTAGGGATAGCAGCCGTAGAGTTAGGTAAATTGATGGGCGCAAAAGTCATTGCAGCAGCATCTACAGATGAGAAATTGGCTTTGTGTAAGAAATATGGTGCAGACGAAACCATTAATTATACTACTGAAAATTTAAAAAATAGAATCAAAGAATTAACAGGGGGCAAAGGCGCAGATGTAGTCTATGACCCTGTTGGTGGAGATTATACAGAGGCTGCTTTGCGAGCAACTGCTTGGGAAGGGCGCTTTTTGATTGTCGGTTTTCCTGCTGGTATTGCAAAGATTCCAATGAATTTACCGCTATTAAAAGGTTGTCAAATTTGTGGGGTATTTTGGGGAAGTTTTGCCATGAGGGAGCCAAAACGCAATCAAGCCAATACAATGGAATTGATTCAGATGTACGCACAAGGAAAATTAAAGCCATATATTCACAAAGTCTATTCTCTTGAAGATTCTCGACAAGCCTTGATTGATATGATGGATAGAAAGGTGTTGGGAAAAATTATTATTCAACCGTGATTTAGTTATGCCTGTCTACCGATAGGTAGAAGTTATAAGTGATGAATTATGAGTATCGTAATTTATCCCTTATAACTTATTAACTC
Source organism: uncultured Saprospiraceae bacterium (assembly GCA_937974625.1). Classification (GTDB taxonomy): domain Bacteria; phylum Bacteroidota; class Bacteroidia; order Chitinophagales; family Saprospiraceae; genus JAFMDF01. Next base: position 15,054 of record CALJVJ010000054.1, on the reverse strand, counting down.
ATCACTCATAATTCATCACTCATAACTAAAAGTATATGTTAGTAAACGCTTACGCAGCTCAAGAGGCAGGAGGAGAATTAAAATCTTTTCAGTATGAATTAGGTGCTTTAAAAGGTAACGAAGTAGATGTTAAAGTTCTTTATTGTGGGGTTTGTCATAGTGATATGAGTATGCTTGATAATGAATGGCGCAGTACCGTCTATCCATTTGTGCCTGGGCATGAAGCAGTCGGAGAAATTACTGCTGTTGGAGCAGGAGTGCGACACTTAAAAGTTGGTCAGAAAGTGGGCGTAGGTTGGACAGCAAAATCTTGTTCAACTTGCGATGATTGTATGACAGGCAATCAGCAAATGTGTAATCGAGCGCAACCAACAATTGGTGGCAGACATGGTGGTTTTGCCGATAAATTGAGAGTACAAGCTCAATGGGCGATACCGATTCCTGATGGGGTAGATTTAAAATCTGCCGGCCCTTTATTTTGTGGTGGTATTACCGTTTTTAGCCCTCTGATGCAGCATGGTATTAGCCCTTTAAGTCATGTTGGGGTGGTAGGTATTGGAGGTTTAGGACACATGGCATTATCTTTTTTAAAAGCATGGGGTTGTGAAGTAACCGCTTTTTCAACTAGCCCAGAAAAAGAGGAAGAAGCAAGAAAATTAGGCGCACATAATTTTGTAAGTACGCATGATAAAGACAGTTTAAAGCAATTAAGAGGAAGTATGGATATGGTTTTAGATACCGTAAATGTGGAATTGGATTGGAATAATTATATAAAAGCATTAAAAAGTAAAGGAATACTACATATCGTAGGCGTTGCTCCACAAGTTTCGGCACGCGTCGGTAATTTGATGGGGAAACAAAAGTCAATTACCGCTTCGCCAACAGGAAGCCCTTATCAGATTAAAGAGATGTTGAAATTTGCGGCTAGGCATAAATTAGCACCTATGACGGAGCATTATAAAATGGCGGATGTCAATGAGGCTTTTGAGAAATTGAGAAATGGGAAGCCACGGTATAGAATCGTCTTAGAAGCATAACGCATTAAGCTATATTAAAAATCAACAACAATTATTAGATTATTATTTAAGTTATAGTCTGACTTCTGGCAATTCTTATTCATTGAAATGTTTGGATTTCTGACTTCTCAAAAAAAGGATATGAATTTTAAATTTACTCAAAAATCACTTAAGCTACAGGAAAGAGTTCAACGTTTTATGGACGAGCATATCATCCCTGTTGAAAAAGAATATTATAATTATTCACAAGGAGATAAGCTTTGGGATGTTTGGCCTGGCCTAGATAAATTAAAAGAATTAGCCAAAGCAGAAGGTTTATGGAATTTATTCTTACCAGAGGGTTATGGTAAATTAAGTCCTGGTTTAACGAACTTGGAATATGCTCCATTGGCCGAAATTATGGGTAGCGTAGCATGGGCTTCGGAAGTATTTAACTGTAGTGCACCAGATACAGGAAATATGGAAGTATTGGCAAAATATGGAACTGCGGAACAACAAGATAAATGGTTAAAACCATTGATGAATGGAGAATTGCGTTCTGCTTTCTTGATGACAGAACCAAGAGTGGCTTCTTCTGATGCGACGAATATCGAAACGTCTATCGTAAGAGACGGAGACGAGTATGTCATTAATGGCAGAAAATGGTGGTCTTCTGGAGCATTAGATAAAAGATGTAAAGTATTTATCGTAATGGGTAAAACAGACCCTTCTGCTTCTCGACATACCCAACAAAGTATGATTTTGGTAGAAGCTGACCGAGCGGGTGTTGATATTATGCGTCCAATGCAAGTTTTTGGCAATGTAGATGCACCACACGGTCATGCAGAAATTGATTTGGTAAATGTAAGAGTGCCAGTTAGTAATTTATTATTAGGAGAGGGTAGAGGGTTTGAAATTGCACAAGGACGTTTAGGGCCAGGTAGAATTCACCACTGTATGCGTTTATGTGGAGTGGCTCAGAGAGCTTTAGATTTAATGTGTAAGCGAGTAACAGAGCGACAGACTTTTGGCCGATACATCAAGGATTATAGTAGTATTCGACAAGAAATTGCAAAATCTAGATGCGAATTAGAACAAGCTAGATTATTGACCCTTTCAGCGGCAGATAGAATCGATAGAGAAGGCGTAAAAGGTGCTAAAGATTTAATCGCAATGATTAAGATTGTAGCGCCAACGATGGCTTGTACTATTATTGATAGAGCGATTCAAATTCATGGTGGTATGGGCGTTAGTCAAGACACACCTTTAGCGGCTATGTATGCAGGGTCTAGAACTTTACGTTTAGCAGATGGTCCTGATGAAGTACACATGTGGCAATTGGGTAGAAATACTGTTAAGCAATATCAAGCTAGGGTAGCGGAGAACGCCTAGATTAAAAAGTAGCAGCTGTCTTGGTAGTTTTCAAGCCAAGACATTTGATTACAGAATGATAAGAAACATCGGGTTAGTATTTTATGTTAAATGCTAACCCGATTTAGTTTTACCTGTTCTAATATAACAGCGCGCATAATTTCCTGTAAACAAAGAGTGTCAATTTTTAACGAATTCATCATTTATCTTCATTATGAGTGTAGTTATCAAATCAGCAGCGACCATTATGCTTGCCCGAGACGCTTCGGAAGGCATTGAAGTACTATTATTGAAAAGAAATAAAGCATTGAAATTTGCGGCTGGATTATGGGTTTTCCCAGGCGGAAAAATAGAAATGGATGAAATTGAAAAAGGAAAGGATGCCATCGGAGCGGCTAAATTAGCTGCAGTGCGAGAAACCAAAGAGGAGGCGAATGTGGATATAGCTATGGATAGTCTACTATTTTTTAGTCATTGGACAACGCCTGTTGTTGAACCTAGGCGATATGCTACTTGGTTTTTCTTTGCTGATGTGAGTGGTCAAGACTTGACTGTGCAAGTAGATGATAGTGAAATCAAAAAACATCTTTGGATAAATCCACAAAAAGCATTGGATAAAGTACAGGCAGGTGAATTGGCAATGATGCCACCAACTTATATCAGTTTGCAGCGTATTCGCAAATGTCAAACGGTAGTAGCAGCTACACAATTATTAAGCGAAATCGAACCTATTTATATCCTTCCCGTTTTACAACTGAAAGATGGTAAAATGGTTTGTATGTATGAAGGCGATGCTGGATTTACAACTGGGAATGCTGATGAACGAGGTCCTAGACATCGGTTGATTGCCAATATGATGAATGGAGACTTTAAATTTGAATATAGTAATTGTGACCAAATTGTACCCGTTAATGCAAATATGCACCTTTAATCAACACGTCGCACTTAGCTTGTCATCTAATTGCTAAATTCTGGTCAAATCGAGTTATCCCGTTTGTAAATATTTGAATATGCTTATAAATTCTTATATTTGCAGCATAATATTCCCTTCTACTTTTTAATTCCATCACCGATTTATTGAATATTCTGTACGATATATCTCTACAGAATTAAAAAGCTGTTTTCAGCTTTATGCAAAAAGTACTAATGATTAGTATTATTTTTTTGTTGCTTCTTATTTTAAGCGTGCTAATTTTCTTGTTTTTTAAGCAGAGAAAGCGTTTAGATAGCTTAACAGATACGTTACATGAACTAGAGGAGCATCAAGAAATTAAAGCAATCAAATCTAATTTAGCAGGGAGAGACCAAGAGAGAACCAGAATTGCTAAAGATTGGCATGACGGCATTGGAAATTCCCTATCCACTCTCAGATTACTAGTCGATACCATCCAAGCTAAGAATCAAGAAAGACATACCGAAGTACTCACATTATTGGAACACACCCAACGAGAATTTAGGCAAATTATTGATGATGAACTGATTAACAACTTTTCTACCGAAATTGAAGTACGAAAGTGCCTTGATCAATGGAGTCGGCAATTTGCCCTAGGAAACATTGAATTGGTTTTCAAAGTATATAATTTACTAGCATACGACAAAGTACCAATGAAAGTTAAAGCGCATCTTTATCGGATTACTCAAGAATTGTTAACAAATGCGCTTAAATATGCTGCTGCTTCAAAAATTCAAGTTGAGTTGAAAATGAATGATAATTTTTTGCTGTTATCTGTAAGTGACAATGGTAAAGGGCAAACAGAAGCATTTATACTTAGAAGTGTCAAGGATAGATTACTAAGTTTAAATGGGGAAATACAGATAAATACAAAAGAAAATCAAGGCACTTTAGTTGGTGTACGCATTTCATTGAAATAAAATTTTTATTAAAACATATACATATTTTATTTTTTTAAAATTCTGACCTTTAGCTATTTTTAATCAGCGGTGTACTAAAAAATACCCTATTTATAGTAGGATTGGAATGATACTTGTCTTAGTGTTAAACGGAAAAGTCGATTTGAAAAACACATAAAATATATCAGGTTATTGTATTGATGTGTTTTTCTTTGAATAATTCATTTAATATCCCTGAACAAAAAAAAAATCCATGAGCGATGTTATTAGAATAATAATCGCGGACGACCATAATCTATTTATAGATGGTTTGAAACGAGTTTTAAGTGAATCGGAGGAATTTAATTTTCAATTAGTCGGCACGGCTACATCTGGACTAGAGGTGATTCGTTTAGTCAAAATTAACAAGCCGCATATTGTCTTCTTGGATTTAAATATGCCCGGTAAAGATGGTTTAGCTGTTTTAGAAGAAATACGAACTTGGAATAAAGAAATCAAAATTGTTGTTGTAACAATGTATGATGAAGCAAAAATCGTAAAAGCTGCGATTAAAGCTGGATGTAAAGGATACATTTTAAAAATGTATGGTAAGAATGAATTGTTTATGGCAGTAGAATCAATTTTGTCAGGTGAGACCTATATTGGAAAAGGTATTGACTTTGATAGTCAGGGTATGCCTAAAAAAGATAATGTTAGATTTAATGATTCTTTTATTCGAAAGCATAAATTGACAAAAAGAGAATTAGAAATTTTACTGCACATTAGTGATGCGTTAAGTAATAAAGAAATAGGAAAAAAATTGTTTATCAGTGATCAGACAGTAAGTGTGCATCGCAAAAATATTATGCGTAAACTAGGTGTTAGTAATACGGCAGGATTGATTAAAGCAGCTTATGAAAATAGCCTAATTTAATATAAGGTTGGTATTTGTCGAATATTAATAAGTTATTATCTTATTAAAAAAAAGTAATTATGACGCATAATAGCACTATTTATACTACTTTATTGGACTTTATGCTTGCTAATTAGTTTTTTTTTACCGTAATTTGCCCCTAAGTAATCCTGAAACACAACATTTTACAGCTAATTTATTTTTTAGCTATGTAATTTCCCATGAACTACAAGTATTGTTAAACACAATACTTTCCTCCTTTCTTTTTTGGACCTTTCCTGGTTCAAATTTTTCCAAAGAAATTATAGGTCAGTAGTTCTCAAAAACTCTTTGCTATTTTTTAATAGTATTAATTTTTGTATTAAATTTTTTCCCAAAACAGGTAGTCGCTTGATTAACTGTTGCCGAACATAGTGCACTTTCGTCACCTACCTACGAATTTAGCTTTTGTCTGAATTCGGGAATCAATTTTCTTACACTTAATTATCACTTTTATTAAATAAATATCTATTTAATAAATATTTAATATAAAAAATAAATATTTATTGATTATTAGGCATCCTATTTGTTTATAATATTTAAATGCTTGATTTTTAGTAAGATTAGATCTCTAATTTTACGTTTTATTCATTTTCATATTAAGATATTCCAAAATAAAAGCCTAAAGAATTGGCAAAGCAAAAAACAATAAAGAAGTGTTCTCGTACTAATTAATATTCTATTTAATATTTATTAGGATGTAGAGCTAAAACCAATTGTTTAAATGACTATAAAAAAAGGACTTCTTGCACTGGTTTTATGTGGACTAACTTCGTTAGTGTTGCAAGCGCAAATTGCACTTACTTTGTCTGATATTTCGGGCGAACCAGGTCAAACTATTGAAGTCGACTTAAGTATATCTGGTTTTACTGATATTACAAGTATGCAGTTTTCTATCAATTGGGATAGTACTGTTTTAGATTTTAAATCTGTAGAAAATATTACTGAGGTACTACCTGCTTTTACTGAAAAGGAAATTGGGTTAGTAGAAACTTCTTCGGGAGTGCTCAGAGTGGCTTGGTTTGATAATACTATTTCAGGTATTTCTATACCGGACGATACTAAATTATTTACTCTTGCTTTTCAATTAATTGGAGGGGAAGGAACAAATAGCAATATTACCATCTCTGCTACACCAATCGTTATTGAATTTACAGCATTAGATGGTTCTGTAGTTGATTTAGCAGAAGTTATTGGAGGAGAAGTGATTATTCCTGGAGATATTACTTCTACTACTTTTTTTACTGCCCCGAATGGTATGGTATTGTATCAAAATGAACCGAATCCATTCTACACCGTAACAAGGATTAAAACTATGCTTCCTTCAGCTGGAGCAGTTCAGTTTTTTATTACTGATGTTTCTGGAAAAATAGTTTATCAAAATAATTTTAACTCCATTCAAGGAGAAAATACAATAGAAATTAGAAGTGACTTATTGGCTACTTCAGGAACTTATTATTACACTTTGCAAAATGAACATTACCAATTGTCTCGTAAAATGATATTATTACCTTGATGTAATTAAGAACTAGAAATTAGTCCTTATAGAATAGATTTTTTTAGAACCAATTAGTTTAAAAAGGATAAAAACATCTGGAAAATATATGATACAGTTTTGTCTCATATTGATGAAGAACACTCAACTTTCCTACCAATTTTATCCCAACCTATATAGTGCAGCATATAGTGTTAAAATTAAATTATTAATTTATTCATTGAATGAATTTTGTAGTATTTAAGATTAATAAATCTTTAAAACATTGATATTTAGTTTATTATAATGCTGAATACAGATGTAGACTACTTTGTTTTTCAAGAATAAAGCCCAGTTAATTAGAACAACAAATTATTTCAATTAGAAACATTAATAAGATGAACTTTTAGGTTGATTTTATTTTTTGTGTTGTCTAATTATCCCAAACTCCGTAGTAATGAATAAGATTGTTACCATTCTTGTTGCAGCCATGTTTTTTATGGTATCCGCAACTTATTCCCAGACCTCTCTGACAATATCCCCTACGACTGTCACAGGTAATGCTGGTGAAACAGTTACCATTTCGATGATTGTCAATGACTTTGATGATATTGTTAGTATGCAGTATGGAATCAAATGGGACCCTGCCGTTATCCAATTTGATGCTGTTGAAAATTTTAACCTTAAAGATTTAACCGCCAATAGTTTTAATGTCACTAACAGTGCCAGTGGATTTTTTACAGTTGCTTGGTTTGACAATGCTGCTGTCGGCGTTTCGGTTGCCGATGGAGAAGCTATTTTTACCATGGATTTCACCGTTTTGGGAGATGCAAGTTCTGGGTCGACTATTGTTTTTGATGGAAGTTCTACTTCTATTGAAATTGCAAATGCTGCCAATGGTGTAGTCACTGATGATGTTGTATTCACAGAGGCTCAATTTGGAGACCCTAACGGAAATGCAGGTAGTGGCAATACAGGTAATACAGCTCCACTTGTTTCTGCTATTTCAGGTGCAAGTGGTGATAATGGGACAACTGTTTGTGTGGATGTTAGTGTGGCTAACTTTACAGATATAACCGCAATGAATTATTCATTAAATTGGGATGCTGCGGTATTAGAATTTGATGAAATTAGAAATATAAACTTAGCTGGATTAACACAGAGTAGTTTTGGGACTACGGCTACAGCTAATGGCCAATTATCTGTTAATTGGGCCAACTCATCTGGTGCTACGGCCCCTGATGGAAATATTTATCAAGCTTGTTTTAATTTAATTGGAGCTGCTGGGACAAGTTCAACTGTCGCTATTGCAAGTACACCTACTCCGATTAATGTTACGACAACAGCTGCTACTACCTCAGTTGGAATTACCCAAACAAATGGAACGGTAAGTGTTAATAATGTAACAACCCCTCCTAGTACTGGCGGGAATTTGATTAATATTGGAAATGTGGATGCACCTGCAGGTTCTACGGTTTGTGTGCCTGTTACGGTAAACGATTTTGATGGAATTGCTTCCTTACAATTTTCTTTACAGTGGGACCCAGCTGTTTTACAATTTACAGATGTTCAAAGTTTTAATATACCAGACCTTACTGCGAATAGTTTTAATACGACTCAAGCAGCGGCTGGACAAGCGGCAATGGCATGGTTTGATAATGCTGCACAAGGAGTAACTTTAGCAGATGGTTCCACCATTTTTGAAATGTGCTTTTTGGTATTGGGTGCGAGTGGTACTGCTAGTAATATTGTTTTTACGGACTCTCCAACACAAAGAGAAGCTGCTACACCAGGTAATACTATTACTTTCACGGAGACAAATGGTTCCGTGTCGGTAGATGGTGGGACGGTAACTCCTCCTACTCCTCCTACAAATGTAGGGATGAATTTGGTGAATATAGGTGCTTTAAATGCACCTGCTGGTTCAACAGTTTGTTTACCAATAACGGTTAATGATTTTGATGTAATTGCCTCTTTGCAGTTTTCTTTAGAATGGGACCCAGCTGTTTTACAATTTTCAGAGGTTACCAATTTTAATCTGCCGGATTTAAATGCCAATAGTTTTAATACGACTAATGTAACTAATGGCCAAGCAGCAATGGCTTGGTTTGATAATTCTGCGCAAGGTGTGACCTTAGCAGATGGTTCTACTCTTTTTGAAATATGTTTTACAGTTTTAGGTACGGTTGGAAATACTTCAAGTGTTGTTTTTACAGATGTTCCGACTCAACGAGAAGCTGCGAATCCGAATAGCACCATTACTTTTACAGAAACAAACGGTACTGTTACGGTTGAGGCGGGTACGACCAATCCTCCTACACCTCCCACTACAGGTAATGGTGATGCTTTAGTTAATATTGCTGCCCTTAACGCAGAACCTGGCAGCACCATTTGTGTGCCCATTACTGTTAACGATTTTGATGCGATTGCTTCTTTGCAGTTTTCTTTACAATGGGACCCTGCTGTTTTACAATTTTCAGAAGTTACCAATTTTAATCTTCCAGATTTAACGGCCAATGGTTTTAATACGACTAATGTAGCTACTGGTCAAACAGCGATGGCTTGGTTTGATAATTCTGCACAAGGTGTGACCTTAGCAGATGGTGCAACACTTTTTGAGATTTGTTTCACTGTACTAGGTGCGGTAGGAACTAATACTACTATTGTTTTTACAGACGTTCCGACTCAACGAGAGGCCGCTACTGCGGATAACACCATTACTTTTACAGAATCAAATGGAGTAGTAACTGTAGCTAATACAACCCCACCTCCGCCAACTACGGGAGAGGAAGGTATTATTAATATTGCGGAAATTTCTGCTGAAGAAGGAGAAACGATTTGTGTGCCTATTACGGCTATGGATTTTGATGGGATTGCCTCTATGCAATTCTCTTTAGCTTGGGATCCTGCTGTTTTACAATTTTCTAATACACAAGGATTTGGATTAGCGGACTTAAGTGCCAATAGTTTTAACACAGATGGTTCCGCTAATGGTGAACTAGCTGTGGCCTGGTTTGACCAAGCAGCTCAAGGTATTACTTTAGCTGATGGGACGACTATTTTTGAAGTTTGCTTCAATGTAATTGGTGCTGTTGGTGCTAACACAAATATTACTTTTACGGATGTACCAACAACTAGAGAATTAGCAACTTCCTCAGAGACAATTAGTTTTTCTAGCTCTGATGGCTCAATAACCGTTATAGAAGGGGATAATCCACCACCACCGCCAGTAACTGGCGAAACTGGAATTATCAATATTGGAGATGTTTCGGGTGAAGCAAATTCTTCTATTTGTATTCCTGTTACCGTGCAAGATTTTGATGGGATTGCTTCTATGCAATTCTCTTTAGCTTGGGACCCTACCGTATTACAATTTACAGGAGTCGGAGCATCCTTTGGTTTACCTGATTTAAGTGCTAATAGTTTTAATTTAGATGGGACTTCTTCTGGACAATTAGCGGTCGCTTGGTTTGATCAAGCAGCTCAAGGTATTACCTTGGCTGATGGTACCGTTATTTTTGAAATTTGCTTTGATGTAATCGGAGCGGAAGGAGCATCTACTAATATTACTTTTACAGATGTTCCTACTACTAGAGAATTAGCAAACGCTAATGAGACGATTACTTTTTCTAGCGCTGATGGTACATTTACCGTTGATATGGAAGAAGAGCCAGTAGATACGATGCCTACAGGGCCAGTTGTTTTAGACAAATTAGTCAATATAGCTCCGGTAACGATTGAAATGGGTACTGCTTTCTGTGTGCCAATTACCGTCACAGACTTTGATGGAATTGCTTCTCTCCAATTTTCTTTAAATTGGGACCCAACAGTTCTCGAATTTACTGGACTAGGTAATGCTTTTGGCTTACCTGATTTAAATGCTAATAGTTTTAATATAGCACAGGCAGCTAGTGGAGAATTAGGATTGGCTTGGTTTGACCAAGCAGCTCAAGGCATTACTTTGGCTGATGGTTCTGCTCTTTTTGAAGTATGCTTTAATGCTATTGGAAGTGATGGAGCTAGTACAGTTATAGCGTTTACAGATATGCCTACTCAGAGAGAAGCCGCTAATGCCAATAATACCATTGAGTTTACCCAAACAAATGGTACCATCACCATTGGTGACGACGGTGGTGTTGACCCTACATGCCTTGGCGTTATTACAGCTGTGGCGACACCAACGAATGTTAGTTGTAATGGTTTGAGCGATGGTGCTATTTCTTTGTCGGTAACTGGTGGAGATGGAAATTATACTTATCAATGGAGTGATGCTAGTATTGGAAATACGCCTAACCCAACTGGTTTACCAGCAGGTGTTTATAATGTAACGATTACTAGTTGTAATGGAAATGAAGTGAAAAATGATATTCCTGCGGCCTCTTTAACAATTACAGAACCTACAGCTATTGTATCAGTTATCACCCCTGAAGATGTTTCTTGTTTTGGTGCAGCTGATGGTCGTATAAATGTATCTGTTTCTGGTGGCTCCGCTCCTTATACTTTTCAGTGGAGTGATGCTAGTTTAGCGCCAGCTAATCGCCCTGTTAATGCAACAGCAGGAACTTATAGTGTGACGATTACAGATGCTTCTAATTGTACACGTGTTGCGACAGGCATCACGGTAAATGGCCCTTCTGAAATGTCCGCAACTGTTGCTACAACTCCTGCTTCTTGTACAGGATTTGGAGATGGTACTGCTACTATAAATCTAACAGGTGGTACTGCACCTTTTTCTTATACTTGGGATATGGTTGGAGTAAGTGGACCTAATCCAACAAATCTACCTGGTGGTAATTATACCGTAGTTATTGCAGATGCTTCCCAATGTTCAATTACCGTACAATTTAGTATTACTAATGCCATTAACTTATCAGCTAATATACAAGTGGTAGCAGATGATTGTGGAGATAATAGTGGCGCCATTCAAGTAACGCCAAATGGTGGTACTTCCCCTTATTCTTATTCATGGATTGCTGGGCCAGTTTCAATTGCTGATACAAATACAGTAGAAAACCTTCCAACAGGATCCTACACAGTTAGAATATCGGATGTTAACGGTTGCTTTTTTGAGGAAAACATTCAAGTTGGCGGCCCTACATCGACGCTTTCTGCTACTGGAACAGTCACTGATGTTGATTGCTTTGGGGATGATAATGGTATGATAAACTTAGCCGTAGCAGGCGGTTTTGAACCTTATAGTTTCTCATGGAGTAACGGCGCGAGTACTCAAAATATTAATAACTTAACCACGGGTGGATATACCGTTACCATTACAGATAATAAAGTTTGTACCTATACCCAAACCTTTATGGTAGGGACGAGGTCTAATATGGAGGTTAGTGTCGAAGTGACAAAAGGTGCTCCTGAAGCAGATGCTATCGCAACAGTTACTGGCGGTGTAGCTCCTTATAATTTTGAATGGTGTAATGGCCAAACTGGGGACGCCGCAACTGGCTTGGACGAAGGTAATTGTAGTTTAACGGTAATTGATGCCTTAGGATGTACAATTGTTCAGAATGTTGAAATAAAAGTAAATAATCCAATAGCTACTATTTCGATGACTTCTCCTATTTCTTGTAATGGTTTAGCAGATGGTAGCTTAGTAGTGGACGTAGCTGGTGGGAAACCTAATTATACTTATGCTTGGAGTAATGGAGCAACGACTAGTGCTGTAACAAATGTTGGTGCAGGTAATTATAGTGTGACAGTAACGGATGCTGATGGGAATGAAGGTAGCGTTTCCTTTGATTTTGTTGGTCCAGTTCCGATTATTATTGATTTGAGTGAACCAATTACCCCTTCTTGCGATAATGATGGAGCAATCAGTATTAGTGTTTCTGGAGGTACGATGCCTTATAAAGAAATTAAATGGTCGAATGATGTTGTGGGTCTTAGTAATGCAGGACTTCGACCTGGAGACTATGGCGTTATAGTGACTGACCAAAATGATTGTACTGCGGAAGAAAATTTCCGCCTTCCTTCGGATGCGACCTGTGTACCATGTTACATGTCTAATAAAGTAGTGACACCAAATGATGATGGTCGGAATGATGCTTTCTGTATCAGTTGTGTAGATATGGCTGCCAATAACCACTTAGAAATTTATAACCGTTGGGGACAGCTAGTCTTTGAGGCGGATAACTATGAATGTGTTTTAGGTACTGAATCTGATTGTTGGAAAGGATTGACGCGTTCAAGTAATTTAGTGGACGAAGGTGGTTATTTCTGGATTTTGGAATACGATGATGGAAATGAGCGAAAACGAATTAGAGACTACGTAACAATTCTACGTGATAATTAAGCAAATAATGCAGTTGTCTGACTGTTCTTAATTTGCTGTCTGACTGCTGTTTTCTAAAAGATAGGAGGTATCTCCAAACAACAATAATTTTCCCAGAGACTTTGGAAGTTTTATTCAAACTTTCATTAATTCATTTATAATGAAAAAAATAATACTCTTTGTAATTGGCTTGTTCCTAGTTAGTTTGACAACTTATGCGCAAGAACAATCCGCCTTCACGCATTACCATATCAATCCAGTGCTAATTAATCCTGCAGCGGCAGGTTTAAGTGGTGACCACAACATATTCTTGCATGCACGGAATCAGTGGGCAGGCTTTCCCGGTGCGCCAAAAACTTATGCATTAAGTTATGATGCTCCCTTTGGTAAAACTTTTGGATTGGGAGCAACAGTCTATTCTGAAAATATTGCTTCTATTAGTCAATTCAGAGCCGCTTTGAATTATGCTTTTAGATATCAATTAGATAAACTTAAAATAGGATTTGGGTTTTCTACAGAATTTAGCCAAATGACTTTAGATAGTGATGTGCTGAATGACCAACATTATGATACTGGTGATGTGCGTGTTGAAGATGGAGTGGATGGCATCAATCATTTTGACGCTTCTTTAGGATTTTACGGTGTTTATAATGACCAAACCTTTTTTGGGATTGCTTTTCCGAATATTATTATGGCTCGTTTGGATGGAAATCCTTCTAACGGTGCTGATGATCCAGAGGGATATTATTCATTTAATTTTGGCCATCGTTTTAAATCTAACGAATATGGTTTTACCTTAGAGCCGTCGTTATTACTGCGTCGGTCTAGAAATGTACCTTTTCAAGCAGATATTAATCTAAAAGGATATTTCTTGGAAGATAAATTGATTGGTGGATTAACTTATAGAGGTGGTGCTAATGGTGCTATGGCTATTTTAGTTGGCTCGAAATTGGAAAATTTTGGATTCTATTATACTTTTGATGTTTCTTTTCAAGAATTCCAAGGATATAGCAATGGTTCTCATGAACTAACGCTTTCTTTTAAAATACCTAGAAAAGTAGAAGAAACCCCTGTATTACAGACTAATTAAAAATATTAAACCAATTGGGATAAGCAAAATTAGATTAGGAATAAATATCTCAAAGAAACACGCAACCCTCGCGTAAAGACGTAAGATGTCCTTTAACAATTGGTTTTTGGGATGGCCCTTCTCAGATGAGAAGGGCTTCTCTTTTTTTATTAAGCTAGTAGTTATTGAATTTTAGCCCAAAAGGCTTTTTAAGGAGGAATAAGGGCCTATTTACTCAATAGTCATAAACTCTATCAGAATTGATGGTAAACTTTGTTTTATGAGGTATATCGTGCTTTCCTTAACCCGTTTTTGATTACTAGCCTGAACAGTATGGATATTTTTCAATTTTTTCATGGGAATAATTGCCTGTACCGCCGAAAAAGATAGTCATAAAAGCCATTAATAAATGTATAAGTGCGTGAATCTACTTAATGGCCCCTTACTTCCCAATTACAATTTTTCTTTCTATCGGCTGACCATTAAAAATTAAGGTCTGATGGTCGTTGGTATTCAAGGTTACCATAACTTCATTTTTAGCATTAATAAATTCAGGAATATGAAACCAGTTGCCATATAGCCGAGCTATTTTATTGCCATTCACATATAAATGAGCATGGCCTTCTCCTATTTGATGTGATTGACTAGCGTGCTCAGGAGCAAATCGGAAATTAGCTACTTCCAAATATATATTCCATCCACTCATAGGATCTTTTAACAATTTGAAATCCACAATTTTTGGAATAACCGCTTCTTGAGAAATTTCGTAATTACCATGACTCATTGCCCGATGCCCTTGTAATTCAGCATGTCCTAATTTTTCATGTTCTTGGTAAGAAATTTTTGAAAAATAAGCGCCAATAAAAAGACCTAGCCCGATAATAACCAGTTGAATAAGTGATTCCTTCTTCATTGTCTGACTTTGTTCAATTTAAATACATAGGGTGTAATTACTAAAATTAAGATGGCAGGAACAAAAAGTAGCGGTAAGTCAATTAACCAGTGAGTTGGTGGTAATAAACCTATTAGAATTTCTATTACATGAATAAGCGCATGGCCTACTGTAAATAAAGTGAGCCCAAT
>CALJVJ010000053.1 GCA_937974625.1 uncultured Saprospiraceae bacterium | reverse complement strand
CACATTTTAAAATGCTTCTTTTATGCGATTACTTCCTTAATTTTTTCTCTAATAGCAGGGCTATTCTCAAAAAAATTAACTCGTACTCACAAAAAATAACCTATTCAAAATGCAAACAAACTTAATACACAGTGTACTTAGTATAGAGTAATGCTAAAATACCTTGACCTAATTAAGAATTGAAAGTCGAAATGTAGTTAATAAAACTTCAGCTTTCTCACAGTATTAATAAACTGTGAAGATATGAAAAAAGAAAAACTTTTGCGTCTCTAATTACGGTTTATACGAAATGTGGAAGCACTTCGTCCTTCTCAAAACAAAAAATGAGCTAAAAGCAGACAGCCTTTAACTCATTTTTATGGTTTATTCTTGATAACTAAATCTTACACTACATTCATTTTATTGAATACATCCATCACTGCTGTAACGTGGTCAGCAGATTTGTGTAATAATTTAGTCTCTGATTTATTTAATTTAAGCTCTAATACATCTTCGATACCATTCTCCCCTAGTTTCACTGGTACACCTAAGAACATGTCTTTCAAGCCATACTCTCCATTCAACTTAGCACAACATGGGAAAATACGGTTTTCGTTTTTCACGATTGATTCTACCATTTGAGCTGCTGCTGCACCCGGTGCATACCAAGCTGAAGTTCCCATTAGTTTTACTAATTCTCCTCCGCCCTTCTTAGTTCTATTGACAATCGCTTTTAATTTGTCTTTGTCAATCATTTCTGTTACAGGAATACCTGCAACAGTTGTATATCTTGGTAATGGAACCATCGTATCACCGTGGCCTCCCATTAATACGGCTTGTAAATCTTTTGGAGATACGTTTAATTCTGTAGCCAAAAATGCTCTATATCTAGCCGTATCTAAGATACCTGCCATTCCAAATACGCGCTTATCGCTCAAACCTGATGCTTTGTGTGCAGCGTAAGTCATTACGTCTAATGGATTAGAAACGATGATAATGATTGGATTTTTTGAATGCTTCATGATAGACTTTGTTACAGAGGTAACAATCTTTGCATTCGTAGAAATCAAATCATCTCTACTCATTCCTGGACGACGTGGTATACCTGCTGTAATTACTACAATGTCAGAATTAGCAGTATCTGCATAATCTTCTGTCCCTTTAAGGGCAGTACTATAGTAATCAATAGGTGCTTGTTGCCAGCTATCTAAAGCTTTGCCACGAGCCATATCTCCTTTAATATCTAATAATACTACTTCTTTAACGATGTCTTTGTGTGCTAGTACGTTAGCCACTGTTGCGCCCACATTTCCAGCTCCCACTACGGTTACTTTACTCATAATTAATAAGTGTTAGTTTTAAACAGGATTGATTAATTCTATTTAGCGTAGGGCAAAGGGCGTAGGGCAAAAAATTAACTGTCTCACGACCATTAGCGATAAGCTAAATATTAGATATTTTCTTTTACAAGAATATCCCCAATAAGTTGGGCATTTCTTTGAAAGTCGCAAAAATAAGGATATTTAGGTAGGAATGAAATAGTTTGAAAAGAATACTTATCGCTCTTTTTAATATTTGAACGGTAAAATGAAAAAATCCCTGTACCAGTTAACCGATACAGGGATTTTTAACTATATGTTAGAAAGGATTAGTAGCTTACGCCTAATGCTTTCATAGTTTCAACGTTCAAGTTACCAATTGGTAAACCATTATCTTTTTGGAATTTAACTAAAGCAGCTTTAGTTTGAGTTCCGATAATGTTATCGATTGGACCTGGGTTGTAACCTCTATCTCTTAATGCTCTTTGAATCTGACGATTCAATTCTGCAGTTACTTTGTAGTTACATACAACTTCTCTCCACTCAGTGAATCCACCTTTCTTAACTAATTTACGCTTAGTTACAGTTGTATATTCAGCTGGTACTTGTACATCACGAGTACTTGCAGCAGCCTTTAAAACTCGCTTTGAAGCAGTAGCATACTCAGCAGGAATTGCTTCCTCTCTTGTAGATGCTGGAGATGCAATTACTTGCTTAGAAATTGTAGCATACTCAGCAGGAATTACTTCCTCTCTTGTTGTTGCTGGAGTCTTGATTACCTTACTAGTAACTGTAGTATACTTAGCAGGAATTACTTCCTCTCTTGTAGATGCTGGAGTCTTTACTACTTTCTTAGTAACTGTAGTATACTTAGCAGGAATTACTTCTTCTCTTGTTGTTGCTGGAGTCTTTACTACCTGTCTTGTAACAGTCTTGTACTCAGCAGGAATAGTCTCCTCTCTTGTAGATGCTGGAGTCTTTAATACTCGCTTTGTAACTGTCTTGTATTCAGCAGGAATAGTCTCTTCTCTTGTTGTAGCAGGAGTCTTCAACTTTCTCATTGATACAGTCTTGTACTCAGCAGGTACTGGAGTTTCCTTGATACAGTCTTCACCATTATCAGTATATCCAGCAGCACAACCTTTTCTTACTTTCTTAGTAACTGTTTTATATTCAGCTGGCACTTCTACTAAACACCAAACTAAACAGTCATTAGGGTCAGCAGACAAACAGTTTCTGTCAGCCTTACGCTTTACCCACTTAGTAGAAGAAGGAGATACTTCAACTCTTTCTGTTACCGTTTCGTATTGAGCAGGTACTCTATCGATACGAGTAGATGCTTCTTTAGCTACCACTTGTTCTGTTACCGTTTCGTACTGTGCTGGTACAGGAATCATACGCTTTGATGCTGCCTTTACTAACATTTGCTCTGTAGTCGTCTCGTATTGAGCTGGTACAGCAATTAAACGCTTAGTTGCTGCTTTTGCTAATACTTGCTCTGTTACCGTTTCGTAAGTTGCAGGTACAGGAATCATTCGCTTTGACTCTTCTGCTACTAATACTCGCTCAGTTACTGTTTCGTAAGTTGCAGGTACCGCAATCATTCGCTTTGATGCTTCTGCTGTTAATACTTGCTCAGTTACCGTTTCGTAAGTTGCAGGCACAGCTACCATTCGCTTTGATGCTTCTGCTACTAAAACTTGCTCAGACTTAGTTTCGTATTCAGCAGGAACATAAATCAAACGCTTTGACGCTTCCTTTACCATTACTCTTTCTGTCTCCGTAGAGAACTTTGCAGGAACAGCAATTAATCTGCTTGCAGCTGCGGTCTTCTCCATTTGCTCAGTCACTGTCTCATATTGAGCAGGTACTACTTCAACTCTTTTAGAAGCAGCTTTTGTTTCGATTTGTTCTGTAACGGTTTCGTACTCGTCACCTATCAAACATTTAGCATAGCACTTTCCTGGTTCTTTGCCAACAGGATCACTATCGCTTGGTTGAGCTGATAACGTGATGAAACCTAGCATAAATACCGTAGTAAGTAAAAAACTAATTTTTTTCATGATTGAAATGCCAGTTTTGTTAATTAAAAATAATGAGTGTTTATAATTGAAATAATTATATTTATTCTTTTTTACTCTATTGATTCCCAAAGAGTTACCTTAGAAGCTGCAAATTTAGGATATATTTTTCGGATAACATAAATAATACTTGGTTATGTTTTTACTTTGTAAGCCGAAATCACTAATTGCTGACATAGGAACCACCTTATTATCCTTAAAAAGGATTAAGATTTCTTCTTTAGCTACGGTGTATACCGTATTTGATTCTTTTCCAGTTATTATTAATTGTGTAGCTGATTGCTTATCGATGGGAAACTTCTCTTTGATTCTCTGACGTATTTTATTTAAATAGTCACTTTTAAATGGCTTATTACTGAATTCTATTTTAAATAAATTTCTATTTAGCAAAGATTTTGACAAATATGCTAAAAAGAAGTCATCTGAACTAGCAAAATTTTTCAATGCGGAGTAAACATCGTAATCATCTAATAAGGCAAAATGTTTAAGTAATTTTTTCTTTTCTTTCTTTTGTAAAGGCTTACTCGGAGAATCATAAAGAAAATAAGCTAAGTTTTCAGAAATATTCAACTTCTTTTTCTTATCCGCTAATTCTTTTGCTCTTTTTAATACTTTTACTAACATTTGCTCTGACGCCACTACTGTTTTATGTAGATATACTTGCCAATACATTAAGCGCCTTGCTATCAAAAATTTTTCTATGGAGTAGATACCTTTGTGCTCTACTACTAAATTTCCATCTTTTACTGATAACATTTTTATGATTCGGTCATAACCTATTACCCCTTCATATACTCCCGTAAAAAAACTATCTCTTGTTAAATAATCCATCCTATCCATATCCAACTGCCCTGATACTAGTTGGTGCAAAAAGGCTTTGGGATATTCGTTTTTAAAAATTTGTATGGCTACTGTCAGCTTCCCTTTGAATTCTTTATTCAACTCTTCCATAAAAAACAAAGAAAGTTCTTCATGGTGGATATTGACTAAGGTATGCTCTAATACATGAGAAAAAGGACCATGCCCAATATCGTGTAACAGTATAGCTATCGCCGCTGCTTTTGCCTCTTTATTAGAAATCTCAACACCTTTTGACCGCAATATATCTATGGCTTGTGTCATTAAGTGCATCGCCCCTAGTGCATGATGAAAACGCGTATGTAATGCTCCTGGATAAACATGATCTGTCAATCCCAATTGCTTTATTCTACGTAGTCGCTGAAAATAAGGGTGCTCTATTAAATCAAAAATGATATTATAAGGTATGTTTATAAATCCGTAAACGGGATCATTGAATATCTTTTTTTTATTCATCTTTATTTTATAGCAAAAAAACTACTGCTTCTTTGTTTTATAGTGAGGGTCTAAATTTTTCGCAAAGATAATAAAGGAATCGGTAAGTGTTTGTTTTCTATTGGGACTAAAAGTAAAAGGCAGCCCTTTAGGGCTACCCATACTATGAGAAACGAAAGTTCTTCGTGTTTTTATCTGGTTAATACAAAGATATAACTTTTATATGTAAAAAAAATAAAATATTAAAAAAGTTTTATTAATGAAAAAAATATGACAAATCAGCTTTTTAATGAAACCTGCCTCCTTCTTCTCTTTATCTCTTAATAATTGGCACTACACCTATAATTTAGTAACCTTGTAACCAATTGGTAATCAATTTATTCTTACCACAAAATCCTTCAATTCTTTAAATCCCACTTTTAATGCTCTATTTTCTCTTATCATTTTGAGCAAGACATTCAATATTGAAAAAAATAATAAAAAAAAATAATCGCTTCTTCAAAAAATCAAATGTAACTTTACTTTCTCCTTCTCGAATAACAGTTATCATTCTATTGGTATAGTAGGAGTTACCCTATAAAATTTAGCGGTTTCTCTTTGAGAAAATAACTTCTACTACCATATGACGAAAAAATTAGTTGAACATCTTAACGCTATTCGTCAACTATAATTTTTATAAGACTTTGATATGGTAAAGACTGAAAACTTGACTACTACTGATACAATACATTACACTACTTGCCCATTATGTAGTGCTAAGGATATTAGCTTAACATTAGCCACTGAAGATTATTCTATCTCCAAAGAAGATTTTGAGATTTATGCTTGCGGTAATTGTGATTTCCATTTTACTCAAAATGCTCCTGCACCGATGGCTATTGCGCCTTACTATAAAAGTGATGTTTATATTTCACATAGTGATACCAAAGAGGGTTTAGTTAATAGACTTTATCATACTGCTCGTGATTTGATGCTTAAAAAGAAGCGGAAATTAATTCAAAAACTAACTACAGGTAAACACTTATTAGATATTGGAAGTGGCACTGGCTATTTCTTAAATCATATGCAGCAAAATGGATTTAAGGTTACTGGAGTCGAAATCGATGGCGATGCTCGGGCTGCTACACTCAAAAATTTTAAGATTAAAGTTAACCCTCCTCCTACCCTATTAGATGGACAACTCTCCGAAAAGGTAGATATTATTACGCTTTGGCATGTTCTAGAGCACCTACACGATATGGATGGCTATATGCAAAGTATGCATCGACAACTCTCTGATGATGGGGTTGTCTTGATTGCTGTTCCTAATCATACTTCATATGATGCTCAACATTATGGCAAACATTGGGCTGCTTATGATGTACCTCGTCACCTTTGGCATTTCTCTCCTAAAACAGTCGCTCGATTAGCTGATAAAAACGGATTTAAGGTTGTTGGTCAAAAACGACTTCCTTTAGACCCTTTCTATAATTCCTTATTGAGCGAACAATACCAATCTAGTAAATTATCTCTTATCTTTGGGGGCATAATTGGGCTTATCTCACTTTTAGTAAGTTATATTAATCCTTCTAGAAGTACCTCTCCAATTTATATTTTAAAAAAGAAGTAGTTCGTGATTAGTGATTGGTAACTGGTGAGTTGTTTCACGACCAATCATCAATCACTAATTACCAATCACTAAATCATGAAAGTTAAAAAGATTGCGATTGGTTGTGACCACGCAGGTTATCCTTATAAGGATGCTATTGTCAAAATGTTAGACGAAAAAGGTTATACTGTACTGGATTTTGGTACACATACTCCTGATTCTGTCGATTATCCTGATTTTGCTCATCCTACAGCTAATAGTGTAGAAAGTGGAGAAGCTGATTTAGGAATTTTGCTTTGTGGAAGTGGAAATGGTGTTTCAATTACGGCTAATAAACATCAAAAGATTCGGGCAGCTTTGTGTTGGCAAAAAGAAATTGCGGAATTAGCTCGTTCTCATAATGATGCAAATATGATTTCTTTGCCTGTTCGATTTATTAGCGAATCTATGGCGCTAGATATGGTTTCTACTTTTATTACTACGGAGTTTGAAGGTGGCAGACATGCTCGACGGACGGGAAAAATGCCTTGTATGTAATTTTTAGAGGTCAGAAGTCAGACCATTTATTTCATAAATTGTCAGAGGTCAGATTAAGTATATTTATCCATCTGACTTCTGACAATTTATAAGACTACTTTTTCAACTTCAACAAAGCCACATTCTCAATGTGATGGGTATGCGGAAACATATCTACTGGCTGGCACTTCATCACTTCATACTTCTCGGATAGCACTTCAAAATCTCTTGCCTGTGTAGAAGGCTTGCAACTCACATAAATTAATTTTGGCGCTTCCAATTCCAATAACATCTTTACAACTTTCGGATGCATGCCTGACCGTGGTGGGTCGGTAATTAAAATATCTGGTTTACCATGCTTTTTGGCAAATTCAGGTGTTAGCATATTTTTCACATCCCCTGCATAAAAAGTGGTGTTGGGAATCTTATTTCGTATCGCATTTTCTTTCGCATCTTTAATCGCTAACGCTATTTCTTCTATTCCGACTACTTGCTTGCAATATTTGGCGATAAACAAGGCTATACTTCCAATGCCGGTATATAGGTCATATACATTTTCGGTGCCTTCAAACTCTGCAAAATCTGCAATGACTTGGTATAAAGCTTCTGCTTGTTTGGTATTGGTTTGAAAAAAGGATTTTGGTCCAATCTGGAACATTACTTCTCCTAAGCGGTCTTCTACATACGCTCGTCCATGGTATAATTCCATGTCCAAATCATACATAAAATCATTGGTTTTCGTATTGATACAGTAATAAACGGAGGTCAAAGAAGGAATGCGCTTTATTACTTCATCCAATATCCCTTTAATTTTTTCTTGGTCATTTTTATGAACACATAATACCAACATGATTTCTCCCATAGTGGTAATACGGAGCATCAATTGCCTTAAGAATCCTATATTTTGTCGAGCATCAAAAAATTCCAACCCTTGCTCAATTGCAATTTCTTGTACCGTATTTCTAATAAAATTAGATGGCTCATATTGTAAAAAACAATGTTCTACATCAATCACTTTGTCAAATGCCCCGCCAGGGTGAAAACCCAATACTTTTGCCTCATTGGTGATACCGCTATCAATCTCTTCTCTGGTCAACCAACGCTTACTGGAAAAAGAAAATTCTAATTTATTTCGGTAGTACACTTGATGTTTACAAGGTAAAATCGGTAACATTTCTTTGACCTCTACTTTCCCTATTCGCTGAATCGCATTTACTACGTCTTTTTGTTTGAATGCTAATTGCTCTTCATAAGACACGTGCTGTAGCTTGCAACCTCCACATAAATCAAAATGCGCACAAAATGGCTCTACTCGATGCGGTGAACGCTGATGAAACTTTTCTACTGTCCCTATAAAAATGGACCGCTTTTTACGCCTTGCTAATACATCCACTATATCTCCCGGAGCTGCGTCATCGACAAAAATGGCGCGTCCTTCTTCGTCTTTACCGAAACCTTTTCCTTTATCTACTAATTCGGTTATTTCTAATTTTTCTACTAAAAATGGTTTTCTTCTGTTTCTACCCATGTTTTCTACCTATGTTGAACCCCTATGGGGTTGGTTTTATTTTTAGCACTATTATCTTGACAGTACTACATAATCTTTTAAAAGTGTTTCTAAGAATTCAAGCTTATTTGTTGGTTCGGTCTCTAATTCTAGTAATTCACTAAACCGCTTGGTGATGGATGTCAAAGCAGCCTCATGTGCCTGGTTTGGATATTGGTGATAGCGATTAATTACTTTATTAATCAAAATAATGTCATTCTCATTAAAATGCTTAATCGCGGGATATGTCGGCTCATGATTGTCTAGACTAATAATTTTCAGCACATCGTTTAGTCCTTTTTGATTTTTTGATTTCAATTTAATAACCGTTGTATTCGCGGTCATGTCTCCCAATCTTTGCTTGCGTTGGGATGCTGAAATCACCAAAGTTGCCACTACCCCTGCCGAAAAAAGCGTATCTATAATATGGAACACCGACCTTAATAAATAATCACTCAATCCTACTTCTTCGCCATCTAAGCGAACTACTTTTAGATTCATTGTTCGCTTTCCCCACGATTGGCCACTCATCATTATTTCAGAAACTAGGTGATAGCCTAAAAAAGTGACAATTGGAATGAATTGTAAAATCATCATTAAAGAGCCATCTTCTCCAAATAATCCACCAACAATCCAAGATACTAAATAGATGATAACTACCGCCAATGATATAATAATAGCTACATCAACTAACATCGCTACAAAGCGGTCTTGTAGACTTGCTAATTCATATTCGATGGTTACATTTTGAGTAGTTTGAATATCAATACTTTCCATTAGTTGATGGATTTAGGATTCAAGATTGCAAAACTAACAGGTTTATGGCGAAACTACTATTTTTGCGCCAATGCATTTCAATCAATTCTAAAAACTTAGAAATGAAAAAAGTACTCATTACGCTACCCTTGAGTAAAAAAAGATTAGAAGCTATCAATCAGCATATTCCTGCAGATTGCCTTTCAGGGGAAAAAGACCTTTACGAAGAAGTCTCCGAACGCATCTCTAATTATGAAGCATTACTCTTTCTTGGCCCGATGAAGAAAGGAATTGATGCTCCTTTATTAGCAAAAGCAAAAAACTTAAAAATCATCAGTAACTATGGCGTTGGGTATGATAGAGTTGATGGACAGGCAGCAAAAACACATGATATTATTGTCGCCAATACCCCTCATTCTGTAACTGCCCCGACGGCTAACTTGGCAATAGGACTTATACTTAGTCTTTGTCGTAGAATAGTCGTTAGTGATAGAGCGATTAGACAGAAAAATACTAAAAGCTGGTATAATTCTCAGCTGGTTTCTACTAAGCTCCATGGCAAAAAATTGGGTATAGTTGGCATGGGCAGAATTGGAAAAGCAGTAGCAGAACGTGCAAAAGTATTTGGAATAGACATTTTCTATTATCAAAGAAATAGGTTATCTATTGATTTGGAAAAAAAATACAATGCTACCTATTTACCGTTTAATGATTTATTACAACAAGTAGATATCTTATCTCCTCACCTTCCTCTAACCCCTAGCACTCACCATCTATTTGGTGCAAAAGAATTAGCTCTGCTAAAACCTACTTCTTTTATTATCAACACTTCAAGGGGTAGTGTATTTGACGAACCTGAATTGATTAAAATTTTAGAACAAGGAAAAATTGCAGGGGCTGCATTAGATGTTTTTGAAACAGAACCTAAGGTTCCTGAAGCGTTATTAAATATGGAAAATGTTATTCTAACACCGCATATAGGAACGGGTTGCCACGAAGCTAGAGCAGATATGTTTGATGAAGCAGTTGAGAATTTAGTAGTGTATTTTAATGGGCAGGAAGTAACAAATCGAGTGGTTTAATAAGTACTACAAATACGGCTTAGATATGTCAGATTTTCGAAAATCTGACATATCTTCTTAATAGCTATTCCACCACTATTTCTTTGACACCTACTCCTTCTTTTGTGAAAATTCGCACCCAATATACGCCTGTTTTAAGCACACTAATATCCAAGGTTGTTTGACTACTTTGTAAAGATTGAAGTATTACTTTCTGACCAAGACTATTGAATACCTCGACATGGCTGTCTGTTAAATTTAAGTCTTTTGCTAAATCAATCACCAACCTTTCTTTGGCTGGGTTTGGGTATATGGTAAATTGATTTTTTAATAATTGTTCTTCTGTATTCGTCGTCAAATTTTCATCAAATACGATAACCACTTGTGGGGCATCTTCGGGTATACTTACTGGTATTTCCTCCCCATTTTCGTCTATCGCTACTAAATCCCCTATATCCACACCAAGTACTGCAGAACGACCTTCTATCAAATCATGTTCAATTACAAAAGCAACTTCAGCAATACCTCCTTCCCCATTTACGGACGTTTGATTCGTTTTCGTAACAGCTATACCTAATTGTTTTTCGACATTTAAGTGTTTAAAACGAGTAAAGGTATTAGCTTCCGTTCCCATTAAGGCATTGTCCATATACGTCACCTCCACATCCGTAATAAAATCTGGTTGATAATCTAGGGATAAAGCAACTCCGTAAAAATTATCTATAGGCGTAGCTTCTGTTCCTACGGTTAATTGGGCAGGGATACTAATTATTGATTGGTTAGGGTTGACTGTTATAGTATCTGCACTAAATCGAAGCGAAATTTCTGGCGCATCTATTGTTTGCGTAAGCAAATCATTGTCTTCGATTTGTTGATAATTATTATCAATAGCTGTATAATCTAATCCATTAATTTCGCCATTCCCGTCACAGTCAATATGCTTAAAATTCAAATTAAATAAGGTATTGATGTCCCAATCGAAAGCTGCTTGGAGCATAGGCGTAATATCCGCATTAGGTCGAATTTCACCCGCTTGATTAAAACCAACGCCTAAATTCAGTACATCAAAAATATTTACCAAGCCATCCTTATTCGCATCTCCTGGCAATACACAATCATTAAAAGTACAAATCTCTGAACCTCCAACTGTAAATACTGGAAGACAAAAGGTATCTGTACATTCCCCTATCTCTCCTGATACTGTCAAACAGACTTCGTATAATCCAGGTGTTTGATAAGTATGTGAAAAAGTCGAAGCGGTTGTAGTATCTGTTTGCCCATCTCCAAAATTCCATAAAACTTGCTCATAACTTCCAAAAGAAAGATTGTAAAAGTTAATAACGCCATTATCTGCCAGTTGGTCTTTCGGTTGATAACCAAATAGAGCAAAACAGGATTCTAAAGTTGGAATGCTTGTCTCAGGTATAAGGGTATGGCATATGGTCGTCTCACAATTACTGCCTTCAGGTAGTGTAACTGTAATCTCGGCGCAGATATTTATAATTGGAGAACTATTCTCAGAAGCGGTATAGGTAATTATTGGAGTATCTCCCAAGCTATCTCCCGTTTCATATTCATACCATTTTACCGATTGTGGGTGATAATCTCCAAAATCTGTTTGGTTAAATACTTCTAACTGGAAAGTATTAGATGCGGTACTATCACCAATAGACATTGACTCAATAGCAAAATTACAGGTATTCAGAATGGAATCTACTGTTTCAAAAAAAGGCGTAATGCAGGTAATATTTATCAACGAAACTTCATCAGCACAATCTGTACTATCCAAAATTTCGTAAGAAAAACGAATAACACTCCCCGGTGTTAATTCGTCTGTTAGGATTGTGGGTTGAAAAATCGCTCCATCTTCAGAAGAAACAATTAATACTTCACAGTTAAATTTGCCCAATAAAAACCCATTACTTACTAATCCTAAATGCTCGCACTCTTGCGCAGACAACTGCCCTCCATAGCCGATTACTAAAGTAAGTAAGAAGATTTTTATTCGCTGTAAGGTGAAATTCATTAGCGTTTTTTTTAACTAATCGTGTCTTTTCTCATAAAACCTGCAAAGTATTTTACAAATATGGCTTTTTTCTATTCTTAAAAAAAGAACAAATAGCTACATTTGTACCTAAAAGTAGTAATTTTAGTTCACACTTAAAATATTGATAATCAAATCATTGTGATTATTTTATTTTTTGCTATTTTTAGTCATTTTAGCTAATTATTTTACCTATAAAATGTTAATAAGTAATAAACTATTATCGCTTTTAGCTACTTTTTCTAAACACGACCTAAACAGTTTCAAAAAGTTTATTAATTCCCCTTTTCATAATGAACAAGCTGAACTAGTTCTGGTATTCGATATTATTGATGCCTATTTTAGAGCTTCTGATAAAGAAAAGAAAGCTAATCCTTTAGAAAAACATAAAGTTTGGAAAGCTATTTTTGATAAAAAACCTTATCAAGATGTCCGCTTAAGAAGATTATGTTCCGACTTAATCAAACTTATTTATTCCTTCTTGGCTTATACCAATTTCCAAAAACAAGATTTTGCAGAACAAATAACTTTACTAAATGCCTTAAATAAACCCTCTTTAAAAAAATATTTTGACAGTACGCTATCTCAGGTTCAACTAGCAATAGAAAAAAAACAATTGCGAAACGCTGACTATCAATTATCCTCTTACAACACCAATTACAAGCTTTTCAATTCGACCAAAGACTTTCGGGAAAAAATTACGCTATTTAGTAGCCTTGAAAAAGCAGATTATCACCTTGAAGCTTATTATATTACAAAAAAACTAGAAAATTATTGTGATTATTTGAGTTTCAAATCTGTTATCTCTATT
Organism: uncultured Saprospiraceae bacterium; assembly: GCA_937974625.1. Classification (GTDB taxonomy): domain Bacteria; phylum Bacteroidota; class Bacteroidia; order Chitinophagales; family Saprospiraceae; genus JAFMDF01. Next base: position 35,107 of record CALJVJ010000053.1, on the reverse strand, counting down.
GATGCAGAATTAGTGTTGCCTCCAGATTTTTTGTACTATGTAGAAAACTCTATCTTTATTAAAGAACCTGCTATTAGGGCTTATTTTTTAGTAGCGAAAATGCTCTTGACTCCTGAAGAAGAAATCTTCTTTTTCCGTTTGAAAGAACATTTAGAACAAAACACTAGCCGCTTTACCTTACAAGAATTAGACATTTTTTATATCAATTTAAAGAACTATTGTATCGCTAAAAGTAATAAAGGAGAAACAGCGTATTTCAGCAGATTATTCGAAATCTTTCAAACGCTTCTAAAAGAGAAGATAATTTTAAAAGATGGTACTATTTCAACGCAGAGTTATAAAAATATTGTTACCGTTGGACTGCTTGTCAAAGAATATGAATGGGTAGAAAAATTTATTCCTAAATATAAAAATTACCTGCCTAAAGAACATCGAGAGAATGCCTTAACTTATAATCTTGCTAAGGTCTATTTTTCTCAAAAAAAATATAATCAAGTAATTGAACAATTAAGAGAAGTTGAATATAAAAGCCATGTTTATGCTTTAGGTGGCAAACTAATTTTACTTAAAACTTATTACGAATTATCTGAATTTATTGCGCTTGATTCTTTAATTGATAGTTTTAGAATTTATATTCGTCGAAATAAGATTATTTCTAAAGAGGTCAAGCAACAATACCTTAATCTTTTACGATTTGTCAAAAAATTATCACGTACTATTGTAGGAGACAAAAAAGCAGTAGAAAAAATAAGAACTCAAATCGCTAAATGTAAAGCGTTAGCAGGGAAAAAGTGGATTCTGGAAAAGGTAGAAGAATTGGCATAACAACTAAAAAATTAGATTCATGGCTATGATAGCATTAGAAGGTATGCGGTTTCACGCGTATCATGGTTTCTATAATGAAGAACGCAAAATTGGTGGCAATTATGTCGTAGATGTTTATATCGAAATGCACCTACCCAGAGCCGCATTTAAAGATGATTTGTTCAAAACCGTCAATTATGAAACGGTACATTTTATCTGCAAATCTGCTATGAAAAAACCAACCAAATTGATTGAAACAGTGGCTGCTAGAATCATCGTAGGCATCAAAAAACAATTTGGAAAATTGGATTCCGTAAAAGTTCGCATTAAAAAAGAAAACCCACCCTTGAGTGGGGAAGTTGGTTGCGCTATGGTCGAACTAGACGATGACTTTGCCCCAACTTGTAACCGTTGTAAAAAACCATTGGTTTGCTTTGATAAACCTGGTGGTTGTTGGTGTATTGATAAAAAAATTGATTCTCGCCAATTGTCTAATTATCAATCTCAATATTTTAAATGTAAATGTAATGACTGCCCAATGAATTGATTTAGGAATGGTCATAGTAGAGACAAGAGAAAAGTATATTTTTAGAAAATGAAATAAAAGCCATACCTTCTCTTCAAATAGACTATATGACCAAATTCATCACCCTTTTTCTCCTCGCAAGTATTTATCTTTTAACTTCCGCCTGTACAAAAGAGACACCTGCCTTTACTAGTAATTCAGATGTCTGGCTTATTCCCAAATTAGAAGTATATACAGGTGCTGGTCGAGATGGCATTGCGGCTATTAACGAACCGCAATTTACGACCAATGAAGCTACGGACTTCATGGAGGATGCGGATTTAGTAACGGTTTTACAAATAGGCGAAGAAATTAAAGCTTATCCTCATCCTATTTTAGATTACCATGAAATCGTTAATGATGAAATCGGTGGTTTAGCCGTGGCTGTTAACTATTGCCCATTTACTGGTACTGGGATGGCTTGGGAACGTACTTTTGATGACACAACTACTACTTTTGGCGTAAGTGGTCTTCTTTATAATTCTAACTTAATGCCATTCGACAGAGCCACCGAAACGATTTGGTCACAATTGGCTTTAAAAGGAGTCAATGGGGAATTATTAGGCAAATCTGCTACTGTTCATGCTATGGTAGAAATGCCTTGGAAAACGTGGAAAACTTTATTCCCAACAGGGAAAGTATTATCCAAAAACACAGGCTTTGATTTGGTATACGGCGATTATCCCTACCTCGACTTTAGAACCAATAATGACTTTTTTGTTTTTCCCGTCACGAATAATGATAATCGATTGCCTAATAAAGAAAGAGTGCTAGGTATTATTGGTCCTAACGAAACAAGAATTTTTCGATTTAATACCTTTGCGGAAAAAGAAAAAATTCAAGTAATTCACGATTCTTTCATGGGTAACAGAATCGCTATATTCGGAAGTGCTGCTCAAGGAATTATGGGTATCGTTTCTGCTAAATTAAAAGATGGCACCCCTATTGATTTTTTAACAACCGTCAATGAACAAAATTTGTTGGTTGATACGAATGGTAATGAATGGACTGTTTTAGGTAAAGCAGTCAGTGGAGACTTAAAAGGTACTCAATTAGATATACCGAAATCGTTTATGGGCTATTGGTTTTCTTTCGCTATTTTTTATCCTAATTTGGATATATATTGATACCAGTTACCAGTATCCTTGTTCAGAAAAATGGTAACTGGTTTCTAGGTACTCAATTATATTTCAATTGTAAATACATCTGCTGCGCTCATCGTAAAAATGCCATTTCCTTGAGAGACGTTTTCATGGATAATTACAGGTTCTGCAAATGGATTCCCATCGTTATTTTCGTAGTTTAGTAGCGTCTTTTCATACAAATATCGGTCCTCGGTAATGGTATACAAAATGACCTCTACTCGCTTTAATCCTTCTGTTTGAGCAAAAAAAGCAGCCATTTTAAATTCATATTCTTTTCCGTCAAATGTAGCATCTGAAAAGATAAGCGCACCCAAACCTTCTTCTGTAGCAGGGTCAACGGGTGTCAAATAAAATTTCTCACCGTATTCCTCCAGGCCAGTTGGCGTTTCGACATCATAAAACCCTACCGCTTGGACTGCATAATAATTCTTTTCTCCTGCTTTGTCTTGAAACTTGATAGCAATTTCTTCTGCTCGGTCAGATACTTCATTCCCTTCTTCATCTTCAGTTATCTCTTCCCCAAAAATACCAGAGATTCCATTTTCTTCATAGGTTCCTGATAGAATCTTTGTTGGAGCTACTAAGGTTTGAATGGCAGTTATTTCTCCATAAGTTGGAGAGGATACTCGTAATTCATAATTCGTATTGACCTCAAATTTTTGGGATTCCTCGACCACATAAATATCTCTTGTTATCGTTTGTCCATTCCCTGTATTTGCTTGATATAATTCTACATACTCGTAGGTCTGTACCAACTGTCCATCCCCATAAAGCTCCACTTTTGCATCTGCTATCGCTGCCGCATTATTATTATCCAAAATACCAACTGTATGTGTTACATGCACCAAAGACACTTCGTCCAAATTGCTTAGATGTGCAGTTATCGCTAGGTTAGATTCGTGAGTTGGCACTTCCACATCGACTATCGAATCAAAAAAATTGTCACTACAACTCATTATCAAAAAACAAGAAAGTATATAGAAAATGTATTTTATATTTTTCATGATTATCTTTTTAAAAGGAATTCGAAAAAAATCTGCTTCACAACTAGTTTTAAAAACTAAATTTGTAACTAACCGACGGAATAACCGGGAAAATACTTATCTGTCTAAAAGTACGCTGCCCTTCATTACTTCTACCTGTTGTAATAAAATAAGGATTGTTTCGATTATACGCATTATATACGCCTATATTCCAAGCGCCTTGCCAATTCCTGTGAGCATTCTTTTTGCTTTGAATTTCTAAATTAAAATCTACGCGATGATAAGCTTTCATTCGGAATGAATTTTTGTCTCCGATATTCTCTATTTCATTATAATATAAGTCACCAAAATTATATTGAATAGGACTTGTGTACCGATAAAGTGGTAAGGTGATGGCATTTCCTGTTCCATAAACCCAAGCACCTGTCAACGAAATTCTGTCGTTAAATTGGTGAGAAACTACTACAGATAAATCATGTCTCCGGTCATATTTAAATGGATAGCGCTTCCCACTATTTATCTCATCAAACTGGCGCCAATTCCAACTTAGGGTATACCCTAACCAACCTGTTGTTTTGCCTTTTTTCTTTTGCAAAAAGACTTCTACTCCATAAGCTTCTCCATCTCCTTGTGTCACCTTATCTTGCCAATCACTATCTGGTCCTATAAAATCTGCACCTTCTTTATAAGACAGCACATTTTCCATTTTTTTATAATATCCTTCCACACTAAATTCATAGTCTTTCCAAAGGGTTGTCGCCACTCCCGCAGCTACTTGCCAAGAGTCTTGTGGCTTGATTCTATCCGTACTAGGTACCCATAAATCTGTTGGTAAACTCAAAGATTCATTCGTCAAAAGGTTAATGTATTGTGCCATCTTTGTGTACGAAGCTTTCAAAGCAATATTATTACTCATCAAATAGCGCAAACCTAATCTCGGTTGGATAGAATAATAGGTTTTATCATTTACATCAAAGGCTGCGGCATGTAAACCAATATTAGCCTTGAAAGGTCCAAATTGTAAATCGTCTTCTACGTAAGCGCTATATTCCCATGACTTCGCATCTTGTGACCCTAAAGTAGTATCAATTGGGTTTTCATTCGCTATTTCAAACTTAAATTGATACGCACCTGGCTCATAGGTATGATTGGTGGCATTAATACCAAATTTTATATAATGGTTAGGATTTGGTATATAGTCAAAGTCAACTTTACCTGCCCAATCATAAATTCCTGAAAAATAACGTGCTGAAAATTTATCCCTGGTATTATTAAAAACATCTTCAAATTCTGTATCAAAATCAAATTTGTATCGACTGTGCGTAATCGTGGTATTGGCAAATAATTTATTGGTAATCATATAATTCCAACGAAAAGCGGCAGTGACATTCCCCCAATCTGTTCCACCATTTAGTACCGTATAATTGCCATCCGTTAGATTTTCTCTCGACTTAATACCAAATACATCTTTGCCTGTATAAGCACTCAAATATAGGCGATGTTTCTTGTTAATTTTGTGGTTAAGCTTGGCATTTAAATCATAAAAATATAAAGTCGGAGTCAATTCATTTCCATTCTTTTTTGCTTGACTTTTAGCAATCGGTCGAGCAAAAACATCTACATAGGTTCGCCGAGCAGAGACTATAAACGAGGACACATTCTTTTTTATAGGCCCTTCCAAAGTCAATTTTGAAGAAATAAATCCTACCGAACCTTCTCCATGAAATTCTTCATTATTTCCTTCTTTCATATTGATTTCTAAGACAGAAGATAAACGTCCACCAAACCGAGCTGGGACTCCACCTTTGGTCAAAGTCACATTTTTGATAGCATCCGCATTGAATACAGAGAAAAACCCCAATAGATGCGAAACATTATATACTGGTACGCCATCTAGCAGCACTAGATTCTGGTCGGGACTTCCTCCCCGAACATACAAACCAGATTGTCCTTCTCCTCCTGATTGCACCCCTGGTAATAATTGTAATGTTTTTAAAACATCCACTTCGCCCAATAAAGCAGGTACTTTTTTAATCTGCTCTACCGGTATTTCAATCCGACTCATTTGGCTGGACTCTTGAATCTTTTCTAACTTTTCACCTACCACTTCTACTACCTTTAGACTCACAGAAGAAGATAAATCTATCTCTAAAGACACATCTTTGTCCAAATATAACTTCACTTCTTGTGGTTGATAACCGATATAAGAAAAAGAAAGTACGACAGAATCTTTTGGTAAGGTCAAACTAAAAAAGCCATAAGTATTGGTCACAGTGCCCGCTAAACTTTTTTGGTCTAATACATTAGCAGCAATTAATTTTTCTCCATTTTCTTGGTCACTGATATATCCACTAATGGTATATTTTTGTGCCAAAATCAGAGATGGGAGCAGTAAAAATAAAAATAACAGTCGAGTTGATTTCATAATTCTGTCTTAGGTGATTTTTTAAAATAGTTGTTAAATGCAGCTGCACTTACTAGATTATTGAATTCTACTTATCCCCTATTTGTTTGTTTATTTTTTATAATTTAATTATCTAGCGAATTTTCGAAACTTTATGCCAAAAGATAAATTATACTTATCAAATATTAATAAGAGATTACCTACTAAACTAACAAAATGAGTGATTTAACAAGCAATTTTTTTGAGGCCATGAAGAACTGGAATAAGGGCAAAAATGTGCAAATTCCACCACCTGCGGTCAAAGGTTTAGACGCTACCCTTTTGGAGCATATTCCCGGTCAGTCTATCAAATGGTCTTTCCCTGTAAAGGAAAGTTATAATAATCCATTTGGCATTACTTTCGGTGGCTATTATGGTATGTTTTTCGATGCTGCTTTTGGGCCTTTTTCAGGTTTAACCACAAAACAACCAACGACCAGCTTGGATATGAATATTGCTTTTTTAAAACCATTATCCCCCGCTGATAAAACGGTTACTATTGACGTGGAAGTGGTGAGTCAAAGCAAAAGTTATTTGATGTTAAGTGCAAAAGCACATAGTGGAAGAGGAGTTTTGGTGGCAACTTGTACGAGTCGGATGTTGATATTGAATCGGTGATTTCTTATAAAAAAAATTCGATAATACTAGGCAAAACTTAGCCTTTCTGCTTATAAATCAATTGGAAATTCATCTGTAATCGATAACCTAAAAAAACCAGTACCGCCTTCTACATTCTCGTGAAGCACGACTGGTTCAGCAAAGGGGTTATCATCATTATCTCGAAAAGCAGATATGGTTTTTTGAGAAAGATAATAGTCTTTGGTGATACTCGTTAACCTAACTGTAATTGATTCAATTGGTTGACTTTCTATTTCTTCTCTATAGACTATTTTCTCCATTGGCTCTATTCTCACTCTAGATGTATATGTATCCCCGTCAAAACTGCTATCTGTTAAATATAATTGATTTAAATGCTCTAAGAGAGGGTCAACGGGTGAAGCATATAAACCATAATTATCCCAGACAAAACTAGTATCTGGACTTTCAAAACGATAAGTTCCAGTTACGCTTATTATGTAATAATTTTTCTCTCCAGCAGGGTCTTGAAATTGGACCGTAATCTCATCACCTCTCTCCCCATATCTGTCAACGGCTGCATTTGCTTCATAGGTAGCGGCCATAACTGATACTTTCTTTGGTAACTGTTGGGTTGCTTCTATGCTGCCATAAGTTGGACTATCTACTTTTAATGTATAATTTTTCCCCTCTTTCATTTCTGCGACTTCTCCTACGTACCAAGTATTCTCTGCATATTCATAGGTACTTTTCAATACATTTTCCTCATATAGCTGAACCGTTGCATCTTTGATTTCCTCAAACTTATTTGTATCTAATATCCCTAATGTATGACCGACCCTTATCCAACTACCATAATCCAGATAGGTCGCATTAATGGTTCCTCGCACTGCCAACTGGGGTTCATGTTCAGGTAGTTCTATTTCGGTAATAGAATCGAAAAAATCTTCACCACAACTAATTAATAAGAAAGAGAAAACTATATAGATTAAGTATTTTATATTTTGCATGATAATAACTATGAACGATGAATGAGGAACTATAAATTCGTCGAGTATTAAGAAGCTGTTTAAATTTTAAAATTTGAATTGATAACTAACCGACGGAATTATTGGAAACAAGCTAAACTGTCGAAAAACAGGCTGCCCTGTTTCATTATTTCTACCAGAAGACACGAAGTATGGATTGTTTCGATTATAGGCATTATACACCCCAAAATTCCAGATGCCTTGCCATCTTCTAAATTGATTCTTTTTACTTTCCAAAGACAGATTAAAATCTAACCGATGATAAGCGTCCATTCTAAAACTATTTTTATCGCCGATGCCCTCTAAATCATATTCGTAACGATACAAAGGCAAGGTGATAGCATTACCCGTACCATAAACCCATGCACCTGTCAATGACAATCTTTTATTAAATTGGTGAGAGACCACAATTGAAATATCATTTCGTCGGTCATATTTAAAGGGAAAGCGGTCACCGCCATTAATTTCGTCAAATTGCCGCCAATTCCAACTCAACGTATAGCCTATCCATCCTGTTGTTTTTCCTTTTTTCTTTTGTAGGAAAAGTTCGACTCCATACGCTTCTCCGTCTCCTTGTGTTACTCGGTCCTGCCAATCATTTTCGACCCCAATAAAACTTGCTCCTTCTTTATAGGAAACTACATTGCGCATTTTTTTATAATACCCTTCTACACTAAATTCATATTGCCTCCATAAAGTTGTCGCTATACCTGCTGCTGCTTGCCAAGCATCTTGTGGTTTGACTCGCTTAGTACTTGGCACCCATAAATCTGTTGGCAAACTCAGTGATTCATTGGTCAATAAATTAATATTTTGGGTCATTTGGGTGTAAGAAGCCTTGAGTGCAATGTCATTATTTAAAAGGTATCGCAATCCTAATCTTGGTTGTAAAGACGTATATTTTTCACCATCTACGGTAAACAAATTTGCATGTAAACCAATATTTGCTTTTAGTGCCCCCAGTTGTATATCATCTTCTACATAAGCAGTGTATTCCCATGACTTTGTATTTTCCGACCCTAAGGTAATATCTATTGGTTGGTTGTCAAATTCTAGTTTAAATTGCAAAGCCCCAGGTTCATAAGTATGGTTCGTCGCACTGCCACCAAATCGGATATAATGGTTCGGATTGGGAATAAAATCAACATCAACTTTCCCTGCCCAATCGTAAATACCAGAAAAATATTTAGCGGAAAAAAAATCACGTTCTCCTTGATAGACATCTGCTACCTCCGAACCAAAATCAAAATTAAATCGACTATGCGTAAAGGTCGTATTCGCAAATAGACGGTTGCTAATCTGATAGTTCCAGCGAAATGCAGTAATTAAATTCCCCCAATCTGTGTTGCCTTTTATATCTGTAAAATCATCATTCTCTAAATTATCCTTTGACTCAATGCCAAATACATCTGCCCCAGAATAAGCACTTAAATAAAGACGATGTTTGTGATTAATTTTATAATTTACTTTAGCATTTAAATCATAAAAGTGCAGTTTGACATCTGCTTCATTTCCATTTTCTCTCGCTTGTTTTCTAATTATCGGTCGAGCTATTAAATCGACATAAGTCCGTCGTCCCGAAACAATAAAAGAAACTTTATCTTTAACAATGGGCCCTTCCAGAGTTAATTTAGAAGAAATCGCCCCAAAAGAACCTTCCCCCTTAAATTCTTCCATATTCCCTTCCTTCATATTGATTTCCAAAACAGACGATAAGCGACCGCCAAATCGAGCAGGTATTCCTCCTTTGGTCAGGGTTACATTTTTAATGGCATCTGCATTGAAGACCGAAAAAAAACCTAATAAGTGAGAGACATTATAAATCGGTACACCGTCTAATAATACCAAATTCTGGTCAGGACTTCCTCCTCGGACATATAGACCTGATTGTCCTTCGCCACCTGATTGCACACCTGGCAATAATTGCAAAGTTTTCAACACATCTACTTCTCCTAAAAGCGCAGGTACTTTTTTGATTTGCTCAATTGGTACTTCAATCCGACTCATTTGACTTGTTTCCTCAATCTTTTCCAATTTTTCGCCAATAACTTCTACTACCTCTAGATTTAGGGAAGTTCCTAATTTTATATCTAAAGTGATGTCTTTATTTAATAACAAACGAAGTTCTTGTGGCTGAAAACCTATATAAGAAAAGGATAAATTGACTGAATCGGCAGGTAAAGTCAGGCTGTAAAAACCGTAATTATTAGAAACAGTTCCAGCAATACTTTTTTGGTCGAAAACATTTGCGGCAATTAGTTTTTCTCCTGTCTCCTTATCACTAATATAACCACTAATGGTATATTTTTGAGCAATTAAGGGTACTGCAATCGCAGAAAAGAAAAAGAATAGGAGTAGATTTTGTTTCATTTTTTTGGTACGGGTGATTTGAGAAAATTGTAGTTAAGCCCAGTTAGAAATAGACCGTTAGAATAATTATAACCGCCACCCCATATAATTTATTTTCATATTTAAAATTTTAACAACAACTAATAGGTCTTATGCTAATTATGTCTTGTTACAGCACTACCGATAATCTGTCTCTTTCACTTTAAAATCAAATACATCAGGTCTTTGGTAATGCCCCGTTACATCCAAGGTCATCCGCTCTTTATACACTCGGTCTAAATCTTTGATTTCACAAAGTAGCACACCTTCGATATCAAATTGGGGTTCAAGCAAATAATTACCATCAGGCCCGATTACACAACTTCCTCCATTCAACATGAAGTGGTCTGGTTGGTCTTTCAAATGTGCTGGCATTTCCAATTCCTTGGGCATATCTTTTACGCGCAAAATTTGTCCTGCTGCTATCACAAAACATCTTCCCTCAAAAGCATAATGCCGACTCGCAATTTGATGTCGCTCAAAAACACATGGCCATACGGCTACGTGAATCACCTCTTTTTCATTGTGTAAGGCTTGCCGGCTCAAGGGCATCCAATGTTCCCAACAAATTAAACCACCAATTTCTCCAAATCCTGTATCTACTGTTTTTAAGCCTTGTCCATCTCCATGCCCGTACAACATTTTTTCGGTGTATGTAGGCATTAGTTTTCGATGATGATTGACTAATTCTCCTTCGGTATCAAACAATAAAAGGGAATTATAAATGGTCCCATTGCCCCTTCCTTTAGATACCACTTCATTGGCTCCTACCATAATGGTCACTTTGTATTGTTTTGCCCACTTGCCAATTTGTGTAGTTGTTGCACTAGGGACTTCTACTCCACTCTTCAACATTTTTAAAAATACCTCTTTGGTCGGTTCATGGTCCCATATAGCAATATTTGGACAATGGTCTAACCAAGAAGGATAACCACACAACCAAGTTTCTCCAAACACAATCATATCCGCTCCTTTTTTAGTAGCCTTTTTGATGTATTCGTGCATTTTTTCTAAACTTTTGGCTAAATTCAAATAAACTGGGCTGGCTTGTATGATAGCAATGGTAACAGATTGAGGCATAAATTGACTGTTTTTTAAGTTAGATTGGACGTATTTTTAATTTTTTGATTTTAAATGCTTTTTTTTGATTTTAAAATATTGTCTATTAGTTGAATAAATCTTATCTTTGCACTCGATTTTGAAAAAGCAGGACTAATTAGTGTTGAAAAAGTAAATTTACAAAAAGGGATTTCACTTTTATCAAAAGTAAAATCTGTAAATTTAGTTTTCAAAATTTAAAATAAATATCGAAACGTAAAAATATACTAATAAAATGAAAAGGACTTATCAACCATCCAAAAGAAAGAGAGCGAATAAGCACGGATTCCGCTCTAGAATGAGTAGCAAAAATGGAAGAAAAGTAATCGCTCGTAGAAGAGCTAAAGGTCGTTTGAAATTAACTGTTTCTGACGAAAATATTGGCAAGTAATTTTTGATTAATCTTCGGATTAAATCAAATAGTCATTTTCCTTTTCCAAGAGCACAATTTCGCTTTTGGACGTAAAAGCAAGTAATTCCGCATTTGGAATACTTGCTTTTCTCGTTTCTATAGGAAAAACTGCAAATTAAGACAATTTCTTACATCATATATTTCACATCGTGTCTTTAAAATTTTCAAAAAAAGAAAAATTAAAAAGTAGAAAAGCTATCCAACAGCTTTTTGAGACGCGGCAATCCATTCATGTCTTTCCATTACGATTAATCTGGCAACAATTTGAAACGCCTTTGAGTACAAGTCCTGCCCAATTTGCAGTAACTGTGCCTAAAAGAGCATTTCCTAAAGCTGTTCATCGAAATAGAATTAAACGAATTATTCGCGAAGTATATCGACTTAATAAAGCCCAATTTTATCAAGTCTTAGCTGATGAAGAAGGTGTGCAATTTGGTATGATGTTTCTTTATTCAGGCAAACGAGAACCCACTTTTGAAGAAATTGAGAAAGCTTTGAAAAAATTAATGAAAATTCTGCCAAAAAAGATAAGAAATGAAAAAAGAAAGCCTGCCAATTAATAGGCAGGCTTTTCGAATGAAAACACGTTATATACAAGTTCTTTATAGTAGCGCCCGAAGACGTAATTGTCTTTTATTATAAATATAGATGCTGCTATTTTCAATATTCCACACTTTTTCTTATTTATTTTTTATTTTTTTCAGTTCTTCATTTTTTAGTACTTTTGACAAAATTATTTTCACTTTTAAGTATTGGCAAAACAATAAGTCCGTCTTTTAGATTTTTAAAGCGACTGACTTTTTTGTCGTTCCTAAGTTCATTAACAACTACCATCAAATAAGTGTTATCAATATTCCGTACTAACCAAGCTGCTTATAGTTTATTTCTCCTATTGTATGCGCTGGTCTTAAGAATTTCCTACTTTTTCAATGCCTATCCTGTCGACATGGCAAATGATGGTATTTTGTCGGTGCTTGTAAAAAATGGATTAGGAAACAATTATGTTGTTACAGGAATTGCTACGTTACTGATTGTTTTTGTACAGTCAATCTTAATTAATCACTTAGCTAATAAGTATCGATTATTTAAGGAGGTAAGCCTATTACCCGGGTTATTCTATATTTTATTGGTGAGTGCGATACAAGACTTTTTACCGATTTCTTCTATTCTTTTAGGAAACACCTTTCTTATCCTTGCGCTTACTAGTCTCTTAGGTATTTTTAAAAGTGCTAAATGTGCAGACGCTATTTTTAATGTAGGTTTTTGGTTAGGAGCAGCTGCCCTTTTTTATAATGCTTTTATCCTTTTTCTATTTCTAGGTTTACTTGGCTTAATGGTACTTCGAAGCTTTAAGGTAAGAGAAGCTATAATGATGATTTCGGGATATGTACTGCCCTTTATTTTTGCGACCTTCTATTTCTTTTGGAATGACCAATTAGCGGTTTATTGGGATACTTATTTTTTTAAGCAATTCAGTTTTATAGATTTCAGGTTAGCTGGTGGAGGGAATACCTATTATAAATTAATCATCTTAGCTATATTTTTTGCTATGGGCCTGTTTAATGGATATTCATTTGAAAAATCTTACAGGATTCGAAATTTCATTAATATCTTTTACAGTACTTTATTTATTAGCGGTTTTACTTTTTTATTCCAAGATAATATTCAACTTAGTCATTTTTTAATCATCGCAACCCCACTTTCTATCTTACTAACCGCTCGTTTTTTGGCCATGTCCAAGACGACTGCCGAGCTTTTTCACCTCTTTATCTTTATAGCTATTATGCTTTTTCAATTTAATGTCTTCAATATTCCGAGCTGAAAATTTTAACCTACTTCTCCTCCCAAGAGCAACATTGATAAGGGAATCGCATTATGAATCCCATGAAATAGCATACTGTATCTAGTCCCCCAACCTACTCGGATATACCCTAGCATGATACCTAGAACTAATTGAGGCAATACTAAAATTGGAGCTAAATACATAGAAACCGTTGAAGCAAAATTGGAAAAATGAACCGCTGCAAATAATAAAGTAAATACCCAAAATATTATTTTAAAATTGCTTGACCACCAATTTACTTTAGGAGCTTCATATCCTCCTTCGCCAAAAAACTTCGTAGGAATATTCCACAAACGTCCTATTGGAAATCGAAATATAAGTTCCTCTAATATCGGTGCCATTATCACCGCCATTCCAAATAAAAACAGAGGTTTATCCATAAATTGCATCATTTCGTGGTCTCCTTCCTCTATCCCTGTAACACTCATAATTCCCATTAATGGAATCATTAATAAAAAATCTATCGCTAATAAATATGGAAAAACTCGCTGTGGTTTTTGCCAAAATGTTTCTGATAAAGGGTCTAACCTTGGATTTTTTGCAAAAGATAGAAGACTGTTCCAAACTGTAGATAAAGATATTTCCATCGTGTTTTTTATATTCTTTTTAATTATTTTCTGGCAATTTAATAACCCGAACCGTTTCTATTTTAGTATCACTTACCAACTCTAAAATAAATTGATAACCTCCCAATTCTATATTAATTCCTTGCTTTGGAATCGTCTCCGTTACTGTCACTAAATATCCTGATAGTGTATGATATTCTCCTTCTGGAAAATTTAGCGCTTCATATTTTTCATTTAAATAATCAATTTCTAAGCGACCTGAAAACAAAAATTCGCTTCCAGAAATTTGATGCTCGATATAATCTTCTTGGTCGTGCTCATCTTCTATTTCTCCAAAAATCTCTTCCACTATGTCTTCCAAAGTGATAATGCCTGCTGTCCCTCCAAACTCATCTACGACACAAGCAATACTAACTCGATTTTTGATAAAGCGATTCATCACCTCTTGTACGCGCATGACTTCTGGCACAAATGGCATATCTAAAACTATGGAGGCTAATTTCTTAGGCTTACTCAACATTTGTTGATGGTGAACATATCCTAGAATATTATCCATATCCCCATCCGTCACTAGAATTCTTGACAATCGAGACGATTGAAATAGTGCTAATAATTCCTCTATACTGGCATTCACATCAATGGCCTCTATCTCTGTTCGAGGGACCACACACTCCTTTACCCTTACTTGTCGAAATTCAAGTGCATTTTGGAATAATTCTTTATCTATCTCTTCGTCTGTATCTGATGAAAAAGAAGCCTCAATAAAATGCGCTAAATCTACCCTAGTAAAAACATTATCCACTTTCTCTATTGGCGTTTTTAAAACGTATTTTAGTAAAAAATTAGATAATTGAGTCATCATCCAGGAAGGAACACCCAATAGGAATTGAAAAAATCTTAGCGGATAGGCCAAAAAATATAGAATATTATCTGCAAATAATCGAAAAATGGTTTTAGGTAGAAATTCTCCGAATACCAAAACTACTAAAGTTGTAATTATCGTATTCAATAAAAGTAAGATTGGTTCACTTTGAACAAAAGGATTGATAATAGGGGTCAGTAGCTTGGTCATTAAGAAGGTAAAAATAACCAAAGCTATATTATTGCCAACCAACATCGTCCCCAAAAAATGTGCAGGCTCGTCAAAAAAATCAGCTAATATTTTACCTCTTCTAGAACCTCTTTTACGCTTTAATTCTACTCTTAATTTACTGGAAGAAATAAAAGCAATTTCTGACCCTGAAAATAATGCCGATAAGGCTAAGAAAAATATGATTAATAAAATTAAAGAGATTGTCATGATTAACTTTAGCGAGTTAATAACTTATTTTTGTTACGCAGTGCAAGTACTTAACTGCAATATACTGGATTCTCCTAAATGAAGGGACTTTGCTAACCAATTTTACTTAATTGAATAGTCAAATTTGTAAAAGTGATTCCTAAAAACCGTATTGTTATCGCTTTCATTGCCTTAGTCAAGACAATTATCCTGCATCTTTAATGCTTACACAACCTATCTTCCTTAAATTTGTTAAGGTTTAAACATTAATTTTTTATTCAAACCTCTGACCAATCTACTTACTAGCTTTTAATGAATTTGAAAAACATTCTTCTACGTTAAAACTATAAAATTGTCAGAAACTTTTTAAAACGAAATTTATGGAAACCAATTCTTTATGGTTCCTCGAAAATATTGATGTAACCAACATATTTTGTCCTCAAAAATTAGGTGGTGGTGCTATGGAAAACCACACTCAAAAAACGTTTAAGAAAGGGGAATTTATTTATATTCCAGAAGAGCAAGCAGACCATATTTATTTACTTTCTGATGGAAGAGTTAAGATTGGCGCTTATGGTGATGGAGGAAAAGAAATAACTAAAGCTATTCTAAATACAGGTGAAGTTTTTGGTGAACTCTCCCTTATCGGAGCACAAAAAAGGAGAGATTTTGCTTACGCTATGGAACCTACTACCGTATGTGTTATCACAGTGGATGAAATGAAAAGTTTGATGAGAGAGTATAGTGGCTTACAGCTTTTTATGATGAAGGTTATGGGCAACCGAATTTTAGACATGGAACAACGCCTGGAATCTTTGGTCTTTAGAGATTCTCGAACAAGAATTATAGAATACTTATTCAATCTAGCAAAGAAAAAAGGACAACGGGTTGGGTATGAAATAGTAGTCCGCCGATTCTTGACCCACCAAGAAATTGCGAACCTGACAGCAACTTCTCGCCAAACAGTCACCACTGTATTAAATGAGCTTCGTACTAAAAACATTATTACATTCAATCGAAAACGATTATTAGTCAGAGATTTAGAAGGACTAACCAAAGAAACTTCTAAGCAATCTTAGTACATCTTAGTACATCGGTATGAATGCTATGCTAATCAACTTTGTACCAGTCTGGATTATTAAACAATAATTAGTATTTTTATACTAATTTTACGTTATTTGCAAAAGTTTAAATTCTAGACGTTAACCAAAATACTCGTACTATCTTAGAATATAAAATTATTACGAGTTTAATTTATAATCTATTTATCAAACCTTATATAATGAAAGAAGCAGTAATCGTATCTACCGCCAGAACTGGTATCGGAAGAGCCTATAAAGGCGCATTTAATAATACTAACGGGCCAACTATGGCTGGTTGGGTAATTGAAGAAGCTGTAAAAAGAGCAAAAATTGACCCAGCTGAAGTGGATGATTGTATCATGGGTTGTGCCATGCAACAAGGCACTACTGGTCAAAACATGGGCCGATTAGCTGCTCTAGCAGGTGGGCTTCCTGTAACTGTTGCAGGTATGACGATTGACCGACAATGCTCTTCTGGAATGATGGCCATTGCTACTGCCGCTAAACAAATCATGTATGATGGAATGTCTGTAGCTGTTGGTGGAGGTATTGAATCTATCAGTTTGGTACAGAACGAACACATGAATACGCACCGAGCTTTAGATAAGAACCTAGTGGCGAAACATCGGCACGTTTACATGCCTATGCTAAAAACAGCTGAGGTTGTGGCAGAGCGATACGGTATTACAAGAGCACAACAAGATGCATATGGTTTATTGAGTCAACAAAGAACTGCTGCTGCTCAAGCTGCTGGAAAATTTGACGACGAAATTATCACCACTACAACTAATAAAGGAATTTTTAATAAAGCAACCAAAGAAATAACTTTCGAAGAAGCTACTTTATCAAAAGATGAAGGTAATCGTCCTTCTACTACGGCTGAAGCTTTAGCTGGATTGAGAACGGTTATTGATGGTGGTGTTATTACGGCTGGAAATGCTAGTCAATTATCAGATGGTTGTTCTGCTTCTATTTTGATGGACAGCAAATTAGCTGAACAAAGAGGTTTAGAACCTTTAGGTGCCTATCGAGGTATGGCGGTTGCGGGTTGCGAACCTGATGAAATGGGTATCGGACCAGTTTTCGCTATTCCAAAATTATTGAAAGCTCACGGATTAAAAATGTCAGATATTGGGCTTTGGGAATTGAATGAAGCTTTTGCAGTGCAAGTAATTTACTGCCAAGAGCGTTTAGGTATTCCTAGTGAATTATTAAACGTTAATGGTGGTGCTATTTCTATCGGTCACCCTTATGGTATGACTGGTGCAAGAATGGTTGGCCATGCTTTGATTGAAGGCAAAAGAAGAGGTGCGAAGTATGTCGTCTGTACAATGTGCGTTGGTGGCGGCATGGGCGCTGCTGGACTTTTTGAAGTTTACTAATTTTAGCTTAATCGTTCGCTAAAATTTTTATTTATAAAAAATGGGTTGTCATTTTCAAATGTCAGCCCATTTTTTATTAACTGCATAGAGATTATATACTTGATAAGTTTATAAAATAGTCAGTATATTGTAATTTCGAATCGTAAGTTATCCTTACATTCAACCTCTCAATATTTTTTTTGTTGTATCCCCAATTATCTACTGTTATAAATCGTTCTATGACTAATTCTCTGAATATTCTATACTTTTTATAGTATTTGTCAAAGAATTAATAAATAAAAAGAAATCTATGTCGATAAAATCCATTAATCGAAGAACCTTTTTAGAATTTTTAGGAAAAGGAGTTGCCGTTGGGTCACTTGCTCCTACTTTAATTCCTTTAGCAACTTCCTATTATAAAGATTTAAAAGGTATTTCTCCTTCTCAAGAAGATAAATTAAAATTGGCTAAAGGTTTAGATTTTGATGTTTTAATCAAATGGGAAGATGCTATAAGCAAAGACGATACCTTTGGTTTTAATAATGATTTCACCGCCTTCATTCCATTAGAAGAAGGAAATCCTGATGATGGAATATTGTGGGTAAATCACGAATATGTTGACCCTTTTTTCGTTTCCAATCATGTAGGTGGAGAAAAATCTAAGGAACAAGTGGAGAAAGAAATGTATAATGTAGGTGGGAGTATTCTTAGAGTCAAAAAGAATGATAAAGGTAAATGGCAAGTGGTAGAAAATGACCCACTTAATAAACGAGTAAATGGTCTGACTGATATTCCATTTAACTGGGACCATCCTATCGCAGGAAAAACCTCAGCTATGGGTACACTTGGTAATTGTTCGGGCGGAATCACACCATGGGGAACTATTCTTACTTGTGAAGAGAACTATGATATGTTTTATGGGGAACGAGATTTCAAAAGTGGAGAACGAATCGAAAAAAGAGCATTTCTAGCTTGGCATACGCAATACGACAATCCACCAGAACACTATGGCTGGGTGGTGGAAGTTGACCCTCAATCGGGAAAGGCACAAAAGCATGTTGCTCTAGGCAGATGTGCACACGAATGTGCTACAGTTAAAGAATTAGAAGATGGTAGGCTAGTTGTTTATTCTGGCGATGATTCTGTCAATCAATTTTTATATAAATTTATTAGTTCAGAGCCTGGTTCTCTTTCTAAAGGAACCCTTTATGTAGCCAATACCCTTTTGGGAAAGTGGATTCCACTTGTTCATGAAGAAAATCCAATTCTCAAGAAAATATTTAAAGACCAAACAGATGTGCTCGTGCAAATGCGAAAAGCAGCTAAATATATTGGCGCCACTCCTTTAGACCGACCAGAGGATATAGAAATCGACCCTGTCAATGGCAATGTATTGGTCTCGCTTACTAATAATTCTACTAAGAAAAATTATTTCGGGTCTATTCTGAAAATTGAAGAAACCGATGGCGACCATGCTGCATTAACTTTCAAACCGTCTCTTTACTTGGCTGGTGGTGAAGAAACTGGGTTTGCTTGCCCTGATAATATGGCATTCGACAAAGCTGGAAACTTATGGATTACTTCTGATATTTCTGGTAGCCTGATGAATAAAGAACCTTATATTCCTTTCAAAAATAATGGCTTATTTGTGGTCCCTCGTTCTGGTCCACAAGCAGGGAAAGTGATTCAAATGGCTAGTGCTCCTGGTGATGCTGAACTTACTGGACCTTTCTTCGCTCCTGATGGAAAGACGCTATTCTTAAGTGTTCAACATCCTGGCGAATATTCTAGTGGACCTGATGATTTAACCAGTCATTGGCCTGATGGTGGGAATAAAATTCCTCGACCAGCTGTCGTTGCTATTACAGGAAAGACACTAGATGCTTTACAGGGAACGGAATAATAATTTGTCCTACTACATCAAATAAAAACGCCAAGCTTATCATTAAGTTTGGCGTTTTTATTTTGTAAAAGTCCGCTATTAGGTCTAACAGGAGCATTCGAGCAGAAAGTTACGGTTAGCAAATACTTAAATAAATATTTTCTCAAAAAAATTAAGCTACCTTATTTTTCTTACCATTTACCTACTCTATTTTTGCACTAGAATTCTCTTAATTAACTCACTTTCCCATTTTTACCCTAACAAATCCTTATTTCATCGTGTAAACAACCTATTTTAGGCGCATTTTTGCATTGTTAAAATATTTTTTACCATTCAAATGCAGAAATATCATGAATACTTATAAAATTAACAGCGTAGAAAATACGCTCCGTGCGTTACACCAAGACGCAAAGAAAGACTATATGCGCATCGGAAAAGGAATCGTTAAATCCATTTTTCGCCCGATGCAACCTTCCGATTTTGAACATGCTTATCTTCCTATCTCAAAAGAACAAGGAGTATCCATTCGCCAATTAATTGTTCAAAATGAATACAAAAATGTGGTTGAATTTGGGACCTCCTTTGGCATCTCCACTATTTATTTAGCAGATGCCGTTCGACAAACGGGAGGCAAAGTCATTACGACTGAATTATTGGAAAGCAAAGCAACGAGAGCCATACAGAATATCTCGAAGGCAGGCTTGAATGATTATGTAGAAGTAAGAATTGGAGATGCAATGGAAACGCTAAAAGGGCATACTGACCCAATAGACTTCTTATTTTTGGATGGATGGAAAGATTTGTATTTGCCACTTTTCCAACTATTGGAACCACAGTTTCATGCAAATACTATAATTTATGCGGACAATATGGATATGGCAGGAACTCAATTTTATGGAAATTATGTTTTGGGTAAAAAACAAAACTATACTTCTCGAATGATTGATGGTGGTAAAGCGATGCTGACTGCTTGTGCTGCCTAATTGTTTGTCCAACTCCAAGCATCTAATGAATTATAATGTGCTTTTTGGAAAACTCCATTGCTGTTAATAATAGTAATGGAGTTTTATATTTTTGAAAAGAAAAAGCTAATTTTAGAAAATTTCTAACTATGAAAAAACAATTCAAAGAAATAAAATTTGACAAAAGTACTAGTGGATTTCAATTTGATATAGCAAACTTCGAGGATATTCTAAAATTAACACCGACAGACCATAATCAATATGAATTTCATAAAATCTCATTTTATGCGGTTTTAATAATTACTGAAAATAGTGGGGCTTACAATTTAAACTTTAAAGATTATCAATATAAAAAAGGGACGCTTTTTACAATTCGGAAAGACAATATTCATAAATTTTATGAAAGTAAGGGAAAAGGGATATTACTCGTTTTTACCGAAAATTTTATTGTGAATTATTCCAATCAATTAGAAACGGCAAAAACATTTTTATTGTTTAATGAAATGTTAGCCTCCCCAAAACTACAATTAAATAAAGGGGAATTCGATGAAATAATAACATTGATAGATTTAATAAAGAAAGAATATTTTGAAGTAAAAGATGATTATTCTGCTAACATTATTAGAAAATTTGTTCAGATTGCCGTTACTAAATTATTTCGAATAAAATCAAAAGACAATATTGTTTTCGACGACCAGAAGTACCTGACCATGTTTTTGCAATTTCAATCATTAGTCGAAAAAGAGTGTTTTAACCATAAGAAGGTGTCCTTTTATGCTAGGGAAATGGGCGTCACCTCCAAGACGCTCAATAATGTTACCCAAAGTATCATTCATCAATCTGCCAAAGCCTTAATAAATGAGGTAGTAATCATCCAATCAAAAAGATTAATCATCAACTCTCCCGCTTCTTTAACTGAAATTGCTTACCAAGTTGGATTTAAGGAACCTACTAATTTTTTCAAATACTTTAGAAAAAACACAGGGGTCTCTCCAAGTCAATTTAGAGTATCCTGCCAAACAGATTAACAATCGTTTAAAACAACCTTTTTCAAATTCCCATTTTTACCCTAGAAAGGTTTTTTTTCATCTCAAAAGCCGTTATTCCCCCCGCTACCTTTGTGTCATTAATTAATCAACAAAAATAATATGACAAACAAAGCAGCATTAATGGCTTTTTATGAAAAAGCACTAACCGTAAATACGGAAACAAGACCAGAAGTAGTTTTAGCAACTATTTTGGCAGATGATTTTGTTTCTAAAGGTTCCCTTGAATCTAAAAACAAAGCTCAATTGACAGGGCAATTAGGATTCTTTTGGAAATTAATTCCCGATTTAAAATGGGTGCCACAAGAGGTAGTTAATGAAGGCAACAAATATGTTGTCAGAAGTTTGGCGTCTGGTACTCCCAATGGAGATTTTATGGGTTTACCTACCGATGGGACAAAAACCTTTAGCATTATGACCATTGACATTCACACCATTATTGACGGCAAAGTGGTAGAAGTACATCACTTAGAAGATTGGGGAACTGCCATGAAACAGTTGAAATCATGAAGCAAATATTATTAATTACCAGCCTATCAATCTTGATGGCATTCTTTGGTTGTGAATCGAGTAAAAAAGAATCGCAATCCGCCAATATTGAAAAGATAAATCAAAACGATAAAGAAAAAAATATGGATAAACAGTCAAAAGCAACAATGGATATTGCCATGAAATTTATGGACGCTATGGGAAAAGGAGATATGGAAACCATGGTAAGTTTAATGGATGACGATATGGTTTGGCAAAATGAAGGCGACAAAGCTATGCCTTGGATTGGTCCTTGGAAAGGTAAAAAGGTGATTTTAGAAACCTTCTTGCCTTTGTTTATGGAGCATTTTAAAACGACTAAATGGGTAACCGAAGATGCGATTTCAAGTGGAGATGTGGCAGCGTTTTTTGGACAAATGAAAGGCATTACCTTAAAATCTAATCAAGAAACTACGGAATTTACTTTTGCTTTGAGAGTGAAAGTCGCGAATGGGAAAATAATACTTTGGAATTGGCTGGAAGATAGCTATGCTATTTCTCAAAGCTATCACCATACTAAAAAATAATATGACACACCAAACCAAATCAAAAATTCCACTTTGGGTAAACATAATGCAAGCCATTCTAATATTAATTATGCTGGCTCAAGTTTACATGTACTTTTTCAATCATGAGATGATGGCAGATACAGGGGTTCAGGTAGAGGGCGCTCCAATGCTAAACCTTGTATATGAGATGGGGGCAAGAACCTTAGTCATGGTCATTGCTTCTATTTATGTTATGCTAACTCAAAACCCAAAGCAATTTATTGTTGTGTTGTTAATGAATATCGTTCGTGAAGGACAAGAAATGATAATTGACCCCTTATTTCCAGTCTTGAATGCACCTGCTTCTCCGGCCGTTGATTTTTGGATTCATGTTGGGATTGTAGCAATTGAAATAGGTGCATTTATTGTTGTTTTTAAAATATCAAAAAATTAAAAAATGAAATTGAATAAAATATTATTTCTTGCCCTATTAGGGATTTTTAGTATGTCTTCCTGCGGCAATGATGATGCCGACCTTCAGCCGCTTGCTGAAGGAGTGGACATTACCTTGAGAAACACCCTACAAGACCCTAATGAAGCGGAAGTAACCTATCCTAGTCTTTTCGGGCAAGCGGATGATGCTTATGATGAGTTGGCTACGCTTTCAAATTCAAGCACAGAGTTTGCTACTGCATTAGCTCAAGCAGGTACACCAGCAGGCGATATTAATGGTTTGTATGCTATTGATTTTATGGAGAACAGTATACGTTTCAATGTGCTACCAGACAATAGTGACCCTTTTTGGACGAATGTTTTTGGATTGTTTCCAGCTGGAAAAACCGATAGATATTATTTCACCTTTTCGGAGCCACATAACATTTCTGGATTTAGTAGTGATAACAGTTCCTTAAATCTAAGAATCGATTCTGAAACGGTAATAGTTGTTGAACTTTCGGAAGGGTATGACCTGCAACCTGGGGTATCGTTTAGTGTAACTTTGAATTAAAAAATAGTGAAGACTTTGTCAAGCCAATGCAATTAAAACTGCATTGGCTCTTTGTATTTACTAAAAAGGCAAATCATTTTCAAAATCATCCTCGGAAAAATCTAAAGTATCTCTTAAATTTAGATTATCCAATGGGCTTTTAAAATTTTTCAATACTTCTGGGTCAACAGGTGGAAGGATAATTTTTCCTTTATTGGTACACCAAACTTTGGTCTTTAAGAACTCAATCAAGCTCCTATATATAGTCGAAGGGTTTACGGCAGCTAACCAAATATGCATGTCATCTTCTGGGTCCCAAAAAGCCAGTAAAGCATCACAAAGAGCTGCTAATTGCTTGTCTGAAAGTTTATTTTTTGAGGGAAAATCATCAATAGGAATATCCAGCCATTCCGCAATAACCTGCAATTCGCCTATGGGTTTTGGGTCTTCCAAAGAAAGCCGATGCACCGAGGAAAACGATGACCCTAACACCATTTTTTTTAGGGCAGCCTCTAATAATTTCAATAAATGTTGTACTTGTATCTCTATTTGCCGTTCGGCTTCCTCCATTTCTGCAAATAGTTCTTTACAAGTACAATGCTCCTTAAACCTACATGCTTCAGGTTCATAATCACAAAACTCTAAGCCAACAAACCCTGAAGTAGACGTAATAAATTTTCGGTCTAATATAGATACCAACGTTTCATAAGCCATCTCTACAGGTAATTCATCTGGAAAATCCGCACGAACGTTCCAAGTATATAATAGTTTTTCAAAAGCCTCACAAACGGTATTCATTTGCTCGAAAGTCAATCGCTTAGGTGGTGGAAATTGTTCCTTATTTAATCTACAATGATAGCCAAAGGATTGTTGGATAAGGTCTTCTTCCCCTGCAATAAACCGTTCTACTTCTTGTATGTGCTGTTCGAAGGTTTCTGCTTTTTCTGTTTCTTCTTTAGTGAGTTGGCGGTGAGCGTTTTGGATGTCTTCTATTAGTTGTTTTATGTATTTTTCCATAATAGTTTAGGTTTTAGTATTAGGGAATATTGGTGTAATACCGTAATCTACTAATTTTCTAATAAAAAGCTAAACTACCTTAACTTCTTACTGCCCCAGGTTTATGAAGAATGATACAGTTAAAATCCAATAATTAACTGTTCTAAAACTCACCTAAATCATTACTCACTCCTCTCTTTTAAAATCACTTTTCCCTCCACTTTTTGCCATCAACTTCGTTTCTTTAATAATAATATTATGTGAAAAGGCTTTACACATATCATAAATGGTCAACGCTGCTATAGATGCTCCTGTCAGTGCTTCCATCTCTACGCCCGTTTTTCCTGATAAACTTGCCGTACAATCAATCACAATTTCATTTGCTTCATTAATATAAATAGTTACTTGACAATTGTCCAATCCTAATGGATGACAAAGCGGAATTAATTCACTCGTTTTCTTTGCCCCCATTACTCCTGCGATAATCGCTGTCTGAAAAACAGGCCCTTTCTTAGTTTCAATATCTTTTCCCGTAAACTGCGCCAAAATTTCTTCACCTACGACTATAATACTTCTTGCCTTAGCAATACGCTTAGTAACCTTCTTTTCACCTACATCTACCATTGACGGATTGCCTGATGCATCTAAATGGGTAAATTTTTTGCTCATAAGATTCTAAGTATTTAAACAGCGATGGTTTCTTGCTCTGCCACATAATGTAATTCAGAACAATTTTCTTTTACAAAAATGACTTTCGCCAACCTTTGAATATCCTTTATTGTTACTTCTTGATAAATAGCTTTCTCTCGATTAATTAAATCAATATCCCCTAATAGTTCAAAAAATGCTAAATTAATCGCTTTGTTTAAAATGCTAATTTCAGAAAATACTAAGGTACTTTCTACCTTATTTTTATATTTAACTAATTCTTTTTCTGGAATTAAGTCTTGCTTTAACTCTTCTAATTCGGCCCAAATTGCTGCTTTCGCTTCTTCCATACTCACCCCTTCTGCTGGCTTCCCCTCTATTACTAATAATCCTGGGTCAATATTACCAGATATATAAGCATCGATATGGTTGAATAACCGCTTTTCTTTGAGCAATCGACGATATAATCTTGCGGAAGCACCATTACTCAAGACATCTGATAATAAATCTGTAGCATAGTAATCGGCTTCTAATCGTCCTGAAATATGAAATGCTAAATAGAGCGCATCGATTGGCACCTTAGCATGTTTCGTTCTTTTTTCTAATTGCTTTTGCTTTGGCTCTTTTGGGATATTTTTCTTGACATCAGCTCCTCTAGGTATTGGGCCAAACCATTTCTCTGCCAATGCTTTTACTTTTGCTGTTGTCGTATTTCCGGATACAACAAGAATCGCATTATTCGGTCGATAATATTTATAAAAAAAATCCTTTACATCCCTTAATGTCGCATCCTCTACATGCTTGGGAATTTTTCCAATGGTAGGCCAACGATAAGGATGCACTTTGTAAGCCATATCCGATATATGATGCCAGGCATCGCCATAAGGTTGATTTAGGCATGTCTCCTTAAATTCTTCAAGTACTACCTTACGCTGTACTTCTAGACTTTCTTTACTGAAATTAAGGCTCAACATTCGGTCAGACTCTAACCAAAAAGCGGTCTCTATATTTTCTGAAGGAAGTACATTGTAAAAATTTGTAATATCATTGTTAGTAAAGGCATTATTTTCTCCACCTGCTAATTGTATAGGCTCATCAAAATTGGGAATATTAGCAGACCCTCCAAACATTAAATGCTCAAACAAATGGGCAAATCCTGTCTTATCTGGTGATTCGTCTCGTGCGCCAACATTGTATAAAACATTTACCGCAATCATTGGTGTACTGCTATCTTCGTGGACCACCACTCTCAATCCATTCGCCAGCTCAAAACGAGAAAACTCTATCAATTTTTATTTTTTAATTGTGAATTACATCCTGAAGTTGTTTAAGAATTATTGATTGAGATAGATTTGTCAGAAAAACGGTTCTCAAAATTGGTTTTAAACAACTTCAATAATAAAAAGGATTGCAAAAATACAGTAGGAATGTTTAAAAAGCAAAAGGAATAATTTTTAGAAGGAAAAGAGTTTTAGAAGAGTATCTACTTATTCTAATTTAAAAGAAAAGTTATACATAGTTATATATCTTTTATACACCATTACTTTTAGTTAGCGCATCTATAACTATGAAAATCTGGTAGTTTTTCGACAAATTGAAAAGGGTTATCATTACTGATAACCCTTATTTATTCTTTAACCAATATGACCAAAAAGAAAACTATCTACTCCTCTATTCCAATCCCGTCAATTTTCTTTTTACTTTTAATAACCTTCTAACCTCTTTTAATTCCACCAAAAAAGGGTCAAACTCATGATAATTATCAGAAATTAACCTCAAATGGGTCCAGCGCCCAAATTTATCAAAACATTTTTGCACTCTTTTGACCCACACCGATTGGTTGGTTACTACTGCGTATATCTGATTGTCCTTCATTTCTTTAACTGTCTCGATAGGGTTACAAATAACCATATCTCCCGTTTTTATAGTTGGAGCCATACTATTTCCATTGATATTGAAGGCCACTAAATCTCCAAGCAATCCAGGTATCTGGAAACGGTCTGTATCTTCCAATAAATCTACGCCAACTGTATTACTTGAAAAAGCCTCTACATTGGTAAATAGTATATTTGGGTTAAAATCTATTCCTAATGCCATAGCCAGTCTATCTTCTTTTGGCAATCCTCCGTTAAAAGGTTTTCCTTGCCCTTGAAACATGTATGCTTCATTCACCTTATAGGCAGAACATAATAGTTTCGCCTGCTCATAAGTGATCTTACGTTTGTCTTGTAGGTATAAGTCAATGATATGCCCTTTAGTCCCCAAGTTATGAGCAAAAACTGTTTTACTCTTTTTTCGGTCACTTTTGACAATAACACCTCTATCTACAAGTTCGTCAAAAATGAACTTGAAACGTCCATTTAATGCTTGTCGATTAACGTGATGCATAATAAGTGAAGTAATCTTTTGCTACTTGCTCTGGTGAGCAAGGGTAGATTTGGAATTTAGGGAAGGTAAAGGAATAGAAAATAGGTAACCTACGCATCTCCGTAGCATTATTTACTTCCTATTCCCTTACCCATTTTTTTGATGGAAACAGTCCCAAAAGATAGGAACAGTCTATAAGTACTTACCAAAATTATATAGAACTAATTTTTCGAATGACCTTATATAATCTAGTATAAGAATTTATTTCTTCAATAAATGGGTCATATTCTAAATAATTAGCTGAAATTAATTTCAACTTTGCAATTCTCCCCTTTTGGTCGTGAATTAATTTCACATATTTTATCCAAAGAGTCCCATTACTTTTAACCGCATACATCTCGTTTTCTTTCACTTCTTTTAAACTTGAAATCTCTCGACAAATTACTAAATCACCATCCTGAATTACAGGCTCCATTGAGTTACCATCAATGGGGAAGGCTACCAAACCACCACCAGCTACACCTGGTATTGCGAAATATTCGTTATCTTCACTAGCAAAACTGCCTGCTTCTACAGCCGTACCTGCAAAGGCACTGACTGAAGTATAAAGAATATTGCCAATACTTTTATTCAATTCCATATCCGCATTACTCTTTGGTAAGTCAAAACCAAAAGGAGTGCCTACACCATCAAGTAAATAATTTTCATTAACTCCATAAACCTTGCATAAGGTCTTGGCGTGCCGATAATCAATTACTCTTTTATCATCTTGATTTAAAAATGCTCTTACTATATGACCATAAGCGCGATTACCTAAAATCTTATTCGCAAAATCCCCCATACCTTTTCCTCCACGGTCATTCAAAACGATGTCTCCTCGCTCCTCTAATAATTTAAATACATTGATAAAACGATTGTTGAGTTGTATTCTGTCTTCTCTAATCATTTGTCTATTCTTTTTTAAAATAAAAACCTTTTAAATCAATTTTGGATACTTTGTCCAATTATTGAATTAAAGATGAGATTGAAATATGGTGCAATATAACACAAATAATTTAACTAAACAAATGTTTTTAATTTTTTTGTTTGTAAATATAAATTATTTCAATCGTTGCTTTCTTCCTTCTTAATAGCTTATAAACTAAGTGCTTAGATAAATTGAAATAAAAAATATATAACAACAATTTTATTATCTCTCCTATTTTACTTTATCAATACTTGAACATTTCAATACTTGAAACAATTACTTCTTTTAAATAGTAAAATAGAAACGCTTTGAATAATTTTCTTTGAGGTTAGACAAAGCGATTATTCTTTACTTAATTAAGTTATAACATTTTTGTATGAAAGGGATTATTCTCGCAGGTGGACTTGGAACTAGGCTATATCCTTTAACTATGGCCGTTAGTAAACAAATGATGCCTGTTTATGATAAGCCAATGATATACTATCCTTTGTCTACACTTTTGTCTGCTGGCATTAAGGATATTATGATTATCTCAACGCCACAAGATTTACCAAATTTCTGGAAACTTCTTGGAGACGGTAGTCAAATAGGTTGTAACTTTTCTTATAAAGAACAAGCTATTCCTAATGGCTTGGCTCAAGCATTTGTGTTAGGGGAGCATTTTATCGGAAATGATAGTGTCGCTTTGATTTTAGGAGATAATATTTTCTATGGGAATGGCTTACAAAAAACCTTACAAAATAGTGTTGACCCTGATGGCGGCGTCGTTTTTGCTTATCAAGTTGCTGACCCAGAAAGATATGGTGTAGTAGAATTTGATAAAGAGTTTAAAGCAATTACGATTGAGGAAAAACCAGCGAAACCTAAATCAAATTATGCAGTACCTGGGCTCTATTTTTATGATAATACTGTTGTAGATATCGCTAAAAATTTGAAGCCTAGCGCTCGTGGTGAATATGAAATCACGGATGTCAATAAACAATATTTAAAAGACGGAAAATTGAAAGTTGGTGTTTTTGATAGAGGCATTGCTTGGTTAGATACTGGCACCCATACCTCGCTCATGCAAGCAGGTCAATTTATCCAAGTAATTGAGGAAAGACAAGGCCTTAAAATTGGTTGTATTGAAGAGATTGCACACCAAATGGGCTTCATTGATGATGCTCAGTTAGAAGTACAAGCCAACCGATTCATTAAAAGTGGTTATGGTCAATACTTAATGAATTTACTAAAAAAATAAAGAACTTTGAAAAAATAGATTTACCTTTTTTCATCACACTAAGAAGACTGTTAGCAGAAACGAAAATAAGCTAATATTTAGATGCATAAAAGGTGGTAGTCAATTGATTATCACCTTTTTCTCTTTTATTTTTCCTCCTCCTCCAAAACATTTCTTTTTTTTCGATTATCTTACCCGCTAATTTATAATTTACATAGGTACTATTAAATCAATTAATATGATTTTTCCAATCGGAGACCAACAAGTCCGTGGAGGTAGCAAACCGCTTTTCAGTTATCTTTTTATTGCAATTAATGTGCTCGTTTTTTTATACGAAGCCTCCCTTTCTCCTGATGGCTTAAACCAATTTATCTTTGACTTTGGTTCTATCCCTCAAGAAACAATGGCTGGAGAGGATTACCATACCCTCTTCTCTAGTATGTTTTTGCATGGTGGATGGATGCATCTTATAGGAAATATGCTTTTCTTGTATGTTTTCGCAGATAATATTGAACAAATTATTGGTAATTTCAACTTCTTTATTTTCTATATAGCAGGTGGGTTGGCTGCTCATGCCGCTCATATCTTTTTTAATATAGATAGTGTCATTCCCACAGTAGGAGCGAGTGGAGCTATTTCTGCTGTTTTAGGTGCATATTTAATCATGTTTCCGACTTCAAAAATTAAAATTCTAGTCGTCTTTCTTTTAAGGTCTTTTCATATTCCAGCTTTACTTTTTCTTGGATTTTGGATTGCACAACAATTAATGAGTGGTTTTGCCTCTATTGGACCAGAAACAGCCGACTCAGGTGGAGTTGCTTGGTGGGCACATATTGGCGGATTTGCCTTTGGTATAATCGCAGGATTTTATTATAGAAGTATTCAGCGAGAAGAATTGGAGAGATTTAAACAAGGAGGAATCATTGGATTAGGATTTACGGGGGGTAGTAACCCATCCTAAAAACTATTTAGCTGATACATATATTGGATGGCATAGTCGCCCAGTATATGTATCAACTATCATTTAATTTATGCGGCTACCGGATCTATTTCTTCTAACTTCGCTTCTAGTTGTGCTTCTATATCCTCATTGATATCTTCTACCTCGTCTTCCGTCAATTCATCTTTTTCTACCTTTAGATTATCAATAATAAAAACTTGACGAGCAGGTGTATTTTTGCCCATGAAATAAGATAGGATATCATCAATATTTGTATCCTCTCCCATCACCACGGGTTCTAGTTTAATCCCGTCTCCAATAAATCCAGCGAACTCATCAGGAGAAATCTCTCCTAATCCTTTAAAACGAGTAATTTCTGGTTTTCCTCTCAGCTTACCAATGGCATCTTGCTTTTCAGTTTCACTGTAACAATAAAAGGTTTTTTGCTTATCTCGCACTCTAAATAAAGGCGTTTCTAAAACAAAGAGATGTCCATTCCTTACTAAATCAGGAAAAAACTGCAAAAAGAAGGTTAGCAATAACATTCTAATGTGCATGCCATCTACATCCGCATCGGTCGCAATCACTACTTGGTTATAGCGCAAATCATCTAAACTCTCTTCTATATTTAATGCATGTTGCAATAAATTAAACTCTTCATTTTGGTAAACTACTTTTTTGGTCAAACCATAACAATTCAACGGTTTTCCACGCAAACTAAAAACGGCTTGGGTTTGTACATCTCTAGCTTTAGTTATCGACCCACTGGCAGAATCTCCCTCTGTAATAAATACCGTCGTTCGGAGTCGATTTTCCTCTGGTGTCTTTTTATTGGAATCGTTAAAATGTAGGCGACAATCTCTCAATTTTTTGTTATGCAGATTCGCTTTCTTCGCTTTCTTCCGTGCCTCTTTCTGGATTCCTGCAATGTCTAATCGCTCTTTTTTAGACTGTTCGATTCTATCTTGTAATGCCTTTTTTACCTCTTCATTTCTTAAAAGATAGTTTTCTAGTTTTTCTTTAACAAAATCATTAATAAAAGTCCTTATGGTAGGGCCTTTGGGGCCTATATCATTCGACCCTAATCGAGTCTTTGTTTGGGATTCAAACACAGGTTCCTCGACTTTCACACTCACTGCTGTGATGATAGATGCCCTAATATCTTTTACATCATAACTTTGTTTAGCAAAAACACCTCTGACACAGTTGACAATCGCTTCTTTATAGGCATTTAAGTGTGTTCCACCTTGTGTGGTGTTCTGACCATTTACAAAAGAATAATATTGCTCTCCATAAGAGTTTCCATGCGTTAATGCTAACTCTATGTCTTCATCTTTTAGATGAATAATTGGATAACGCAACTCGTCTCCATTCGTTTTTCTAGTCAATAAATCCAATAGCCCATTTTTGGAATAAATCGTTTTGCCGTTAAAATTGAGCTTTAAACCTGCATTTAAATAAGCATAATTCCAAAGTTGGTTCTCAATATATTCTGCCCTGAATTTATAGTTTTTAAAGATAGAATCATCTGGCTTAAACTCTACTAAAGTACCATTAACCTCTTTGGTCTTTTTTATTTTGAAATCATTCCCTAAAACACCTTTACTAAACTCTGCCACTTTGGTTTTCCCCTCTCGAATGGCTTGCACTCTGAAGAAATTGGACAAGGCATTTACTGCTTTTGTCCCAACACCGTTCAACCCTACAGATTTTTTGAAGGCTTTAGAGTCATACTTTCCACCGGTATTTATTTTAGATACACAATCTATCACCTTTCCTAAGGGAATTCCTCTACCATAATCTCGGATAGAAATCATACCGTCTGTTAGTTCTATGTCTATTGCAGTACCATGACCCATGACATATTCATCAATACAGTTATCTAACACTTCTTTTATCAAGATATAAATCCCATCATCGGCCGTGGCGCCGTCGCCTAATTTTCCAATATACATCCCTGGACGAAGCCGAATATGCTCCTTCCAATCCAATGAACGTATATTATCTTCATTATAAGTAACTGTAGCCATACTTAACTATTTTTTGGGCGTTTTAAAACTAATTTAAGTGGAATATTATAAAGAAAAAGTATATTCTCCAAATACATCAATATTTATGCTATATTTTAGTGTTTTATTATTTGAACACTACTTTTTGACTATCAATTTATTAGGTAGAATTTTCAAGGTGATTTTCCATTAATATTTTTCGAAAAATTAAGGAAAGGCTCATTTTTTAAACAAAAATACAAAATTTAAATCAATTTTAAAATATTTGTTTTATAAAAAACAAATATTCCGTTGCTCTAAAACAACCAAATTCTACTTTTTTGCATCTACTTTTTTGATAATCAATGAATAAAACAGGCAATTGGTAAAAAAAAATTAAAAGATTGAATTTATTTACGTAAAAAATTCTTTTCAATAAAGTTCCTTTTTTACCTTTGTCGCTCATTATGTAATACTGAAAACAACTTGTTCTACTGGTTTTTGAATTAAGTCTTTTTCATTACTTATTTACATATCCGCTGATTGGTGGAATTGAAGAATACAATTCATTATATTTTTGGGAAACTGTATTAGTAAAAAAAATATAGGTAAATTTTGTTACTTATATAAAAATCGCTATTATTGCCCAAACAAAACTGAAAAAATTTACCAACTATGAGGTTAATAATTAATTTAATTTTATTAGCAATTGTTGCTGCTTTGATTTACGTATTAGTTGATAGTATTAGAGAACCTATCGCTTTTAAAAACGAAAAAGATAAGCGAGAAGCTGCTGTCGTTGACCGTTTAATGGATCTTAGAAGAGGACAAGAAATTTATAGAACAATCACTGGTGGTTCTTTCGCTAGTAATTGGAACGATTTCAAAGATGTTCTTACAAATGGTAGAATTCCTTATGTAAAAGTAATTGGTGACCCTGATGATCCTAATTTCACAGGTACCATCACTTATGACACTACTTATTCGAATGCCATTGACTCTGTTAAATCATTAGGTTGGGATTTGAATGAACTTGTTA
The DNA here is from genome assembly GCA_937974625.1 of uncultured Saprospiraceae bacterium. Taxonomy (GTDB): domain Bacteria; phylum Bacteroidota; class Bacteroidia; order Chitinophagales; family Saprospiraceae; genus JAFMDF01. The sequence continues at coordinate 1,479 of CALJVJ010000053.1, read as the reverse complement.
AGGTGCCATTTGCAGATGGTAAAACATTCGATGTGCAAGCTGATACCTTATCATATCAGAAAACACTTGTGAATGTTGTCGAAGTAGGTACTAAGCGTAGTACTTTTATGGGTAAGTATGCAGATCCATCTTATCAAAAGTATGATGCTCGATATGACCCGAATAGTATCATCAAATTCGGTGACATGAATAAGCCAAATACATCAGGAAATTGGGAAAGATAAGTACCAGCGTTGTTAAGACATCCTTTTCAAAAAATAATATCGCATCTTATAAACTGTCTATCCTATGTGGGGTAGACAGTTTATATTATTGTGTCAGTAATAATACTACTGAAGTCTTAGTTCTTAAGCAATACGACCTCTATTCCCTTAATTCTTTGGATAATGAGGCAGTTTTCACTAATAATTTTAAAGAAATTTGGGAGGCAGACCCTATTTTGTCTTCTCCTTTTCCAGAAGTCCACATTGCATTTGTTAGGCCACATTACACTGTTATTCCAAATAAATTATATCAGCCAGCTAATAAAGCCTCTTACCTCTCTCCTTTAAAAGAAAAAGCAGCTATTCCTGAATTATATCAAGTCAATGATTTAAATTTCCTCGACGCTAAATTGATTTTTAGTGTACCACAGGCAGCCATTGAATTTTTTGAATCTAAATATGCTCAAGGTATTCATTATTATAATAGCTTCACAACTCTTATTAATAGTTTCGCTAGGGAAATGAAATTACTACAAGGGAAACATGTTTGGATTAATATACATCCTAACATTCTACAAATTGCATTGTTTGATGGGCAAACTTTGGTTTTCTCTAATCAATTTCCTTTTGGTAGTGAAAAGGATTTCATCTATTACTCATTGTTAGTTTATGGGCAATTTAAATTAGATCCAGAAACGATTCCTTTGCACATTTCTGGACAACTCGTTCAAGAATCCGCTATCTATAAAAAACTATACCGATATATTCGTTTTATTTCTTTTGTCTCCATATCAAGTTCTTTCCAATTAAATAATCTTCCAGAAAAACCAGATTATTTCTTTTTCGATTTATTAAACGTAGGTCAGTAAGTTATATTAATAAGGACAAAAAGAAAAGGCTACCCATTAGAGTAACCTTTTGCCAACCTTTAGTTTCATACAATACTTCTAAAAAATCTTTATATTAAAATCAGCTTAATAATCTTTCTATTTTTTGCCATTCTACTTTTACAAAATCTAATCCGTCAGCTACTCTATAAAAATAGATTATAGTTCTGAAATATCAGATGTAAATGTGTTTTTATTTCGACATCCAAAATACGCAAACGTTTGCGCAAACGTTTGCTGTTAGTAACTTTTTTTGTATTTTACTGCCTTTTCTATCAAAATCATCTTTTCTCAATGGGCAGAATTACAATTAAAGACATTGCCAAATTATTGGAGGTAAATCCTTCGACGGTCTCTAGAGCCTTAAAAGACCATCCTGATATTGGGAA
>CALJVJ010000052.1 GCA_937974625.1 uncultured Saprospiraceae bacterium | reverse complement strand
ATTAAGTGCTAGGACACAAATAACTTAACTATTTATGACGGACTCTTTTTTCGCTCTATACCGATAGCTATCGGTATTGAAAATACTTTTGCTAGGGCTTTTTTGCTACTAGCAAAAGCCAACCCAGATAGCAAGCTATGTATGTAAGCATCTCGTCCCTTCGGGTTCAAAGCTTACGCTTTTCATGCCTTGTTGAGCAAAAAAATAGCCTCGGTCAAAAGAGCAACTTATTTTTGTCCAAGCACTTACATAAGTACCAATACATAATTTTTCATTATGAAAATCACCTACTACGGACAGTCTTGTTTTGCTATAGAAACTAAAGGTAAAACCATCTTAACCGACCCTTTTATTAGTCCTAATGAATTGGCTAAAGATATTGATGTAGATAGTATTCATGCAGACTATATTGCCGTTTCCCACGGTCACCAAGACCATATTGCAGATTTAGAATCGATAGCTACCCGAACTGGTGCTAAAATAATTACCTCTTTTGAAATCCATAATTGGGCAAATAAAAAAGGGATGAAAAATACGCACCCTATGAGTACGGGCGGAAAATGGACTTTTGATTTTGGGACGATTATGTGTGTTAATGCGGTGCACGGTTCTAGCTTTCCTGATGGTTCGTATGCTGGCCCAGCGATGGGATTTGTGATTTGGAACGAGGAAGGATGTGTATATTTTGCGGGTGATACTGCACTTACAATGGATATGAAATTGATTCCTATGCTCTGTCCAAAAGTAGATGTTGCACTGTTGCCGATTGGAGATAATTTCACCATGGATATAAAGCAAGCCATCATCGCCAGTGACTTTATCCAATGTGATAGAATCATCGGTTGTCACTATGATACCTTCGGATTTATAAAAATAGATAAAGAAGCTGCGCTAAAGGCTTTTGATGATGCAGGAAAAGCGTTAATTTTGCTAGATATTGGAAAGAGCGTATAAATGAAGTCAAAACTCAAACATCAAGTGCCAACTCAAAACTTCCAATCTAGAGGCCTTGAGTAAAATTGTTCACGATAGTTATCGGGATATATTTGAGTTTATGGGTAATTCTACACACAAATAAAAAAACAATGGGTAAAGTAATTGCAATTGCCAACCAAAAAGGCGGCGTAGGGAAAACAACAACGACTATTAACTTAGCCGCTTGCCTTGCCGTATTGGAAAAGAAGGTATTAATCATTGACATGGACCCTCAAGGTAATGCTTCTTCTGGTGTAGGTGTTTTTCACGATGAACCAGAAGGTAGTACTTATGATTTAATGGTCAATGATGGTGTAGACCCAAAAGCGTGTGTCGTCAAAACTGATACTCCTAATCTATATATCATTCCTGCTACTATCGATTTAGTAAATGCCGAAATTGCTTTGGTTAGTAAATTTCAACGAGAATTTATTATGAAAAAGGTAATCGATAAGGTTAAAGATGATTTTGATTATGTGTTTTTGGATTGTTTGCCTTCTTTGGGCTTAATCACCGTGAATGCCCTTTCTGCGGCGGATGCCGTTTTGATTCCTGTCCAATGTGAAATTTTTGCCTTGGAAGGATTAAGTAAACTACAAGATACCATTGAATTAATCCAAGCCCAGTTAAATCCTTCCTTAGAAATCGAAGGTATTTTATTGAGTATGTATGATAAACGATTGCGATTGGCTAATATCGTAGTAAACGAAATCAAAGAAAATTTTGAAGGCTACGTTTTCCAAACGGTCATCCATAGAAATTCTCGGATTGGAGAAGCACCGAGTTTGCACCAACCTGTTATCATGTACGATACGACGAGTAAAGGCTCCGTCAACTTTTTAAATTTAGCAAAAGAATTCTTACACAAAAATAATGCACCGTTGAGGGGTAGCGCAATTGCGACCGCAAAAGCGTAGTTCAGTAGGCACTAAGCAACTTAGATTCCTATAAAAATCTTGGTCTTAGGATAACGCCAAGAATCATTTTGTCTTGAGAAAACTATACATCCAATGATTAGACTTGTTATGCTTTAAATGACTCGTCTATTTTAAAAAATTACCAATGGCTAAGAAGCTAGATATAGATAAAATGAAGAGCAATCTTCGTGGAAATATAAAACGTCCAAGTAGAGTATCCTTCATTCCGACAGGTACTCCTGAAAAAGTAGTAAAAGAATTGGCCAATACGGTTGCGAATATCCCAGTTAAGGCGATTGAAGCCAACCCATTCAATCCACGGACAGATTTTAATGAAGATGCACTGAAGGAATTGGCTGCTTCTTTAAAAGTTCATGGGTTGGTACAGCCGATTACTGTACGGTCAATGGCGACTGGAAAATTTCAGTTAATTTCTGGGGAAAGAAGATGGCGTGCCTCTCAAATGGCGGGCATGGAAGAGATTCCTGCCTATATTAGAGCCGTAGAGAACGACCAAGAAATGCTAGAAATGGCATTGGTGGAAAATATTCAACGAGAAAACCTAAACCCTGTTGAAATTGCCATTACTTACAAGAGACTGATGCGAGAGTGTAATCTAACACATGATGACTTGGCGGAAAGACTGGGTAAAGGTAGAACGACCATTACTCATAAGATGGGTTTACTGGAATTGCCGCCTGATATTGTTACTTCGCTTAGAGATAGAGAGATTTCAGAAGGACACGCCAAAGCCCTCAAAGGTTTAGAATATATTGAAGAGCAATTATATGTGCTTAGTGAAATTCGTAAAAATGACCTTTCAGTACGTGCTACAGAAAAATTAGTCAGCGGTATCAAGGATAGAGGTCCTGCTAAATCTAAGGTTAAAAAAAGCAATCCTTATGCTACCGAAATCCGCCAAATAGAAGACCAAATAAGTGAATTTTTCGGGGTAAAAGTCCAAGTACAAAGCAACGAAAAGGGCAAAGGAAAAGTCGTGATTCCTTTCGGTAACTTCCGAAAACTGGATGATTTGATGAATAGAATAAAATAGTTATCAGCCTATCGGCCGACAGGTTGGAAGTTAAGTTATTAGAGGTTATTTAAAAGTTATTGTCGTTTTTATTGGTACTTTTATAGGAACCCTAAATAACTTCATTAATCGGAACTGTAGGAATTTATTATCGGTTTTAAACTAGGCCTATCTGAATACCCCATAATAACTTTAATCACCTGCTTATCGGCATTACAAATTATTTTCGTTTTACTGATACTTTCAGATTGACCCTAAATAACTTCTAATTACACGAAGTAATATTAATACGACCCTCCTACAATATGGACCCTAAAGAAATACTTTCCGTTTTCCTTATTCTTTTCTCTGTTATCGATATTCCGGGCAACGTGCCCGTTATTATTTCTATGAAAGAAAAGGGCAAAATTATTAAACCGCTGCGTGCGACCTTAGTTGCTGGTGGTTTGATGATTGCTTTTTTGTTAGCAGGAGAAAGCTTGTTAGGCTTGTTTGGTATTGATGTCGAATCTTTTGCCATCGCTGGTGCAATCGTCATTTTTATCATTGCGATTGAAATGATTTTAGGTATTACGCTTTTTAAAGAAGAAGAAGGTATAGAAAATGACACTTCCTCTTCTATTGTTCCAGTTGCGTTTCCCCTTATCGCAGGGGCTGGAACCATGACCACCATTATCTCTCTAAAAGCAGAATTTCAACAAGCTAATATTTTAATTGGCATTATACTCAACTTAATAATCGTTTTTATCGTTTTAAGGTCTTCTAGCTGGATTCAACGAAAATTGGGTAAAGGCGGGGAAGCTATCCTTAGAAAAGCATTCGGAATTATTCTTTTAGCAATTGCTATTAAATTGTTTAAGTCGAATATTGGGTCGCTTTAGTGATGAGTGAAGTTATTATCGGTTTTTACAGCCAATTTCAGAATACCCTTATATAACTAATTCAAGTTTCAGACAATTCTTAAAGAAAGAAAACCTGCCTTTGCCGGCAGGTGCGTTAATTTTTGGTGCATTTTACTTGCTTCGCCGTAAAATTTCCAAAAATTGCCTTATTTCCTTTCATTGTCCGCAACTTGGGTTAACTAAGTAATACGGGTTGATTAATCAGGTAAAATTTAGAGCTAAGATTTTTTTGATAGTTTTTGCCAAAAAATCAATGAATAGCACCGCTATTGATTTATTTTTTGGTAAGAACAAACGCAGTTTGTGACCCGCAACGCGGAT
>CALJVJ010000051.1 GCA_937974625.1 uncultured Saprospiraceae bacterium | reverse complement strand
AATATAGGTTCTAGTTTCATTCTCCGCTAAAGGCCTCGGGTCCGTCCATTGAGGCTGATTAGGCTCCCCGGAAGACAAGCCTGGGAATAGGGTTGTCAATAAACTATCTGCCTCATTATAGATATCTATTTCTCTCCATACTGTATTTGTAATGGTAGTAAAACAACTTCCACAGCCACCAGAATCAATGTCCCCGCCCTCATCTGATTTTATGTCAATGGTATCATTCCCTACCAAAAAGATGTAAATGAAATTTGTAGCCGTCAATGTATCTGCTTCTCCCGGTGCTAACGTTCTAATCACCTCACCGTAACTAGTAATCATGGTCATGGTCCTGCAACCAGTATTTCTATAAATTCCTAAACCTAGGCCATCCTGACATCCATCTGCATATTGATTATTAGTTGTTATTTCATTGTTTTCACAAGTGACTGTCTTTCTTGCTAAGACAAAATTTACTTCTTTAATCGTATAGGTTCTGGTTTCATTTTCTGCTAAAGGAATGGGGTCCGTCCATTGAGGGGTGATTGCCCCCAAAGGTGCGTTGTCATAAGGCCCTCGGTCCATTAAAGTTAATAAGCTATCTGCTTCATTATAGATACCAACTTGCTTGCATTGGGTGTTAGAAATTTTGACTTCACATTGGCTAAAGCCATCAATTGTAAATGCCAAAAAGTAGCTAAAAAAAATGCAAGTGATCATTCTAAAAATATTCATTGCCTTTTTATTTTTTTGAATTGGGAATCCTTTCACCCTACAAATATGAAAAAGAAGATACAGATAAACAAAGACAAAAATCCCAATTCCTAGAACAGTTTTTAGCATATTTGTTGTCAAAACTGTTATTTTTCAGTAACTTATAAATTATTACCTAGAAATATTTTCTTATTAATTACAATGAAGTATTGAAAAACAGTAAGTTAATTCAAGTCCTAGAGACGCTATCTAAAATAGAACTAAAGGAATTTAAAAAATATTTACAGTCACCGTTGCACAATCAACGCAAAGATGTTGTGCAATTATTCCACTTGATTTTAGCCAAAAAATCAGCAGCGCTACCTTTATCCGCTAAGGCTACCTTTTATCAATCACTCTATCCAAACCAACCTTACAACCCTGTCAAATTTGACTTGGTCGTAAGTTATTTATTTCGCTTGTTGCAAAATTATTTAGCTTGGAAAAATTGGCAAACTGATTCTCATAAGGTTCAATTTCATGCGGGGCAAAGCTATGCCAAAAGAGGGCTAAAAGTTATTGCTAAAAATACCTTTGATAAATTGACAACGGACATATCAAAAAAGCCAAATCGCTCTGGGGTTTATTTTTTTAAATTACAACAAATTCAATGGGAGGAACACCAACTAGCGGATACCAATTCTCCGCAAACCTATAGCGAAAAGTGGGCGATGTCTACTACTTTAGACCATTGGTATTACATCGAAAAGCTAAAACATTATTGTCTACTTTTATCTTACCAACAAGTCTATCCTTCTACCTACCAACTGCCTGCTATAATGAATATTCTCTCTACCCTGCAAACTTCCAAAGCAATCGAAATTCCTATAATTTCTATTTATTATCACTGTGCAAAGATGTTAAAAACACCAGAAAACAAAGATAACTTTCTAACTTTCAGAGATTTACTATTTAATAACCAAAGCATATTGCCTGCCTCGGAATTTAGAAGGCTATTATTAATGAGTATTAATTTTTGTGTGCGGCAAATCAATAATGGACAACGAAATTATTTAACCCAATTATTAGCATTTTATCAAGTTGGTTTATCTACTAATTCGCTATTAGAAAATGGCAAGCTGTCTAGAATAACTTACCATAATATTGTTGGAACTGGCATTAATAGCAATAACCTACCTTGGACCCAAGAATTTATAGGGCAGTATAAAAATGTATTAGAAAAAAAATACAGAGAAAGTACCTACAGTTTTAGTTTAGCAAGATTGGCTTACCACCAAAAAGACTATCATGCAGTTTTAAAATTATTACAAAAGTCTAATTACAGAGATTTATTATTGAATTTAGCAGCTAAAACTTTACTTTTAAAAGTGTACGTAGAACAGGACCAAGATGCCCTATTATTCTCACATTTGGAAGCGATGCAACGGTACCTTCGTCGAAAACATATCATAGGCTATCACAAAAAAAACTATCTGAATATTATAAAATATACCAAAAAAATGCGCTCGCTTAATTTCTTTGATAAAAAGGAGCTTACTGCATTTAAAAAGAGTATTCAAACAGCAGAAGTATTGACAGAGAAATCATGGTTTTTGGACCAATTGGCTAAATTATAAAGAAAGGTAGCGTATTGGTTTTGAGCTAAAAAACACTTGAGTAAGTTATAATTTTCATCTTCCTTATTAATTTCAAGTATCGTGTTATCCATTGGCAAGGGATTTAATAGGACTAGTTTTTACTTAAAAATCTATAAAACAGACCGCTGCTTTTCAGAAAGTACAAATTTTCTAAAATACAATACATTTTCAGGGTCATCTAACTCCCATTGAATCCATTCATCCATTTCTGATTGAGTATATTGACTTTTATGACACCTAATCGTTTCCAAGCCTTTTTCTTCTTCAGCTTTACCAAAGGAAATAGCCGTATCAAAATACTCATCTGCGGCATAACCCAAATTCCAACCGACATATTTATCCGCTTGTCTTTTAGTCCAACCAAAATGATACAAGTCAATTTCAGGTAGTAACTTTTCTTTTAATAATAATTCGGTGGTCAATAGACCGACTAAGCGATGGTCAGGATGCCCCGTATCTCCGTCTGGACCGTAAGTGATAATTTTTGTGGGTTTTATTTGTTGTAAAACTGCTTTAAATGCTTTTTCAAATTGAGGTACCTGCTCATAAAAATTGCCATGTCCATTTAACCCCATTCCGTCTTGCAACCCTAGTCTTATCGGCGGATGAATCCCCATAGCAGCACAAGAACAGGCCAATTCTCCATCTCTGACCGCTGCCAAAGTATCTCCCGCAGGCATCCCGAAATGATTGGTTACCCCAAATTGACCATCCGTGGAAATCACCAAATAGACATCATGTCCAGCAGTTGCATATTTTGCCAAGACAGGTGCAATGGTCGTTTCATCATCTGGATGCGCAAAAATGGCAAGGATGGTTTCTTTTTCGTCAACTTTCTGCTCCGCACAGGAACCCAAGAAAAAGACAACAAGAATAAGTAAGGAGCTAAAACGATGCATACAGAAGTTTTAAAAATTTATAGAGATTGGTAAAAATAAATTAAAGTAATAAATAGATTAAATAATTTGCCGTTTGTTTCTATATTGCGAACATTATTAGGCATATTTTATTTAGAAGATATATTTAATAATTCTAATCAGTAAAACCAAAAAAATATGACTGCTGAATTGCAGACTGCCCTACTCCTGCTAGTAGTTGGAATGATAACAGTGTTCATCATTCTCTCCCTTGTTGTCTTTACTGGGCGTACCCTTATCTGGGTCGTCAATAAATACTTTTCCGAAGAAGAAAAAATTGAATACGATTACGTTGTGCCGTACATCGAGGACGATGGTATTTATAAAAAGAAGTTAGCGGCAATTACCGCTGCGGTGGAAATTGCTACTGGTGGAAAAGGACGAGCTGTAAAAATAGAACGTGTCTAAAATTACCCAGTAACTTCCCGTTACTGGGTAATTTCAATTAGTGCAAAATAATAACCAATTAATTATCTACTATAAAGTAAATTAAATTACTGGATAACCCCGAAAAAATAGGGGCAGGCTAGGAAGTTATCCAGTAATCCTCAACAATAAAGACATGGGAAGAGAAATTAAGTTAAGTCTGGTATATCGAGATATGTGGCAATCCTCTGGGAAGTATTTGCCACGAGTAGACCAATTACTAAGAGTTGCGCAGCCAATTGTAGATATGGGCGTGTTTTCTAGAGTGGAAACGAATGGTGGTGGCTTCGAGCAGATTTGCTTATTGTATGGTGAAAACCCCAATAAAGCAGTAAGGGAATGGACAACGCCTTTTAATAAAGCAGGTATCCAAACTCATATGTTGGAAAGAGGATTGAATGGAATCAGAATGAGTCCAGTACCGAGTGACGTGCGGCAGTTGATGTTCCAATTAAAGAAAAAACAAGGGACGGATATTGCTCGGTCTTTTGATGGATTGAATTATGCCCCTAATTTGCAAAAGTCTTTTCAATATGCTCGCGAAGGCGGGATGATTCCGCAGGGTTGTTTGTGTATTACTTTCTCTCCTATCCATACTGTTGATTATTATATAAAATTGGCGGACACCTTGATTGATTATGGAGCAGAGGAGATTTGCATTAAAGATATGGCAGGGATTGGGCGACCTGTTTCTGTTGGAAAAATGATAAAAGGGATTAAAGAGCGGCATCCTGATACAATTGTGCAATATCATGGGCATTCTACCCCAGGTTTTTCTGTTGCTACTTCCTTAGAAGCGGCTCGTGCAGGAGCAGATTATATCGATGTGGGTATGGAACCGCTGAGTTATGGAACTGGGCATGCAGATTTATTGACCATTCATGAGATGTTAAGAGATGCAGGATTTAGTTTGCCTGATATCAATATGGATGCGTATATGGAAGTACGTAGCTTAACGCAAGAATTTATTGATGATTTCTTGGGCTATTATATCAATGAACGGAATCGAAAAATGAATCCATTATTAATTGGTCCTGGCTTACCCGGTGGCATGATGGGTAGTTTGATGGCGGATTTAGAAAACAATTTAAAAAGCATCAATAAATTTAAAACAAAGAAAGGACTGCCACTACTCTCTCAAGATGAATTATTGATTAAATTATTTGATGAAGTTAAATATACTTGGCCGAGATTTGGATATCCCCCTTTGGTGACCCCTTATAGCCAATATGTCAAGAATGCTTCTTTGATGAATGTGATTCAGATGGAAAAAGGCAAGAAGCGTTTTTCTATGATTGATGAAAATACTTGGGGTATGCTCATGGGGAAATCAGGTAATTTACCTGGCCCAATTGGGGAAGAGCTACAAGCCATGGCAGATGCCGAAGGACGAGAAAAATTTGAGGGTAACCCCCAAGATTTATATCCAGATGAATTACCTAAATTCCGCCGACAAATGGAAGAAAAAGGCTGGGAATTGGGTCAAGACGACGAAGAATTATTTGAGTTTGCTATGCATCCCCCTCAATATGAAGATTTTAAATCTGGAAAGGCGAAGGAGAAATTTAATAAGGACTTAGCGGAGCGAAAGGCGAAAGCGAATGGTGGGGATTCTACCGCTAGTGCATTGCCTGTGGTGGTTCCAGTTTCGACTAGTTCAGCAGAGAATTTTCAGCCGAAGTCTATGTGGATTGATGTGGACGGAGAGCGATTTAAGGTGTCGGTTAGTTATGGGGAAGAGGGTGAAACTACATCCCCCTTGCCCCCTTCAAAGGGGGAATCGCCCAACGCAGCTCCTGTGCAGAAATCTAGTTCTGGTGGACCAATGATAAACGTAGAATCGCCTTTGGAAGGCAAATTCTTTTTGACCAAAAGTTCGTCTGATAAGGCAGTAAAAGTAGGAGATATCGTGAAAGAAGGAGATACCATTTTTTATGTGGAGTCTATGAAAGTGATTAATGCGGTAAAGGCGGATGATAGTGGAGAAATTATAGAGATATTGGTAAATCATGGAGATGATATTGAAGAAGATGATGTGGTCATGCGGCTTAAATAGTGAATATTTTAAACGATGAATGATGAACGATAAATGATGAATTCGTTGTTTAGTATCATTTTCGTCTCGCATCGAAAAACAGCGTCGGTGAAATAGCTATTTCATAGTTGACGAATTCATCGTTCATCGTTAATTAAAAATCCTATCATCCTGTATGGAGATACTTAATAAATTATACGAAATGACCGCCTTCGGGGAATTTGCCAATTCTCCCGGTAGTATTTTTATGCTGGTCATTGCCTTAGGTCTACTCTATTTGGGCATTGCCAAGCGGTTTGAACCTTTGCTGTTAGTTCCGATTGCTTTTGGTGTCTTTTTGGCTAATTTCCCTGGGGGGAATATGGCAGTAACGACTGTTGCCGAAGCACCGGGTATAGACCATAAAACCATTATAGAAATCGCTAAGGACCACGGTATTATGAATATGCTGTATTATCTGTTGATAAAAACGGGACTCTTACCTCCGTTGATTTTTATGGGTGTGGGCGCAATGACGGACTTTGGTCCAATGCTCCGAAATCTACGGTTGGCATTTTTTGGTGCAGCCGCTCAAATTGGTATTTTCTCTGTTTTATTTGCTGCAGTATTGATGGGGTTTACCTTGAAAGAAGCCGCAGCTTTGGGTATTATTGGTGGTGCAGATGGACCAACAGCCATTTATACATCCATCATTTTAGCACCTCATTTGTTAGGTCCGATAGCGATAGCTGCTTATTCTTATATGGCGTTAGTGCCTGTGATTATTCCTTTTGTGGTCAAATTATTGATGACCGAAAAGGAGTTAAAAATCAATATGAAAGCACAGGAAAAATTATATCCTAGTAA
>CALJVJ010000050.1 GCA_937974625.1 uncultured Saprospiraceae bacterium | reverse complement strand
CTCGCGTACATTAACTATATTTAACTTATTATTTTGTATAGATAAGTGTAATATTAAACAGATTTTTCAAGGCTAAATAACGATTATTATTTTGGTATTATGAGCATAAAAACACCCACCAATGAAGCCCCTAAAGTAGCGACTGAAGTTGTCACAAGCAACGTTCATGAGACCTTCTCTAAAGTAAGAAAATACTTACAAACCAAGATAATTGGCCAAAGTTTATTGGTGGACAGATTATTGATAGCCTTGCTTGCTGATGGCCATTTGTTGGTAGAAGGTGCACCTGGCTTAGCCAAAACCACAGCGATTACCTAAATTTGTTTAAAAAAGTAAGAAATTATCAGAATATGTTTATATTACGATTTAGAATTGAGCTGAACGAATCTCCTCTTTTTTACAAGCAAATCATTTAATAATGAGTAAAAAATAACTCACCTCCTATGATTTACAATCACTTCATTTTCAAATAGATTTTTAATCCAAACTGAAAAAGAAATGATTTGAAAATCGCTAAGTTATTTTTTAGTCGTTTCCTAATCAAAAAGTGAAAATTTAGTCGCAAAGACATGGAGGAAAGTCAAAAATATCCTGATTATAAAAAATATAAGTTTCGAGAACTTAAAGTATATGGGTCGACCGAGTGGTTGGCAGATAATAAGAAGAAATATCGGCAGGTCTTCGACTTAAAAGAAGCATCCTATATTTATGCGGAGCTCTCCTTTTATAATAAATTATTTGATGAAGAAGACTGGGAAGTAGAAGTTGAATTACATTGCTACTCGATGAAGAAGGGGCGCAAAGAATTATGTGCATTGCCTTTTAAGCGGAAAGTAAGCAAGTATGACAGTGTCGTGTATATTAGAGAAGGATGGGGAAATAAAAAAGATGGCGCGTTTTGGAAAAGAGGAACTTACTATTGGGAAGCATGGATAGAGGGAGAAAAAGTGGCCACCAAATATTTTTATATTGAAGATGCTTCAGATGGATTAAGTACTGGAGAAGAAGGCAAGTATCTAGAAGTGCAATCATTGAAATTATATGAAGGTCCTTATGATGATGTCAACGAAGATGACCGCATTTATTATACGAATTTTAGTGGCGAAGAGACTCGCTATATTTATGTAGAAATTGTCTTAAAAAATGATAATCTCCTTCATAACTGGCAATGCGAATTATTTACCAAATTCTATAATGACGCTAGAGAATTAAAAGGGCAGGTAGTACGATTGCATCGAGTAGATAAAGGAGAAGAGTATATTCGGTTGACGGCAGGTTGGGGTTCTAACGTAAAAGGGTCGTGGCGAAAAGATAATTATACAGCGGAATTAATTTTTATGGATAAACTACTCGCTGTTGTACCTTTCGAAGTAGATGATGCTTTTGAAGAAGGTATTGCTGGGGTATTGTTACCCAATCGCCAGACACCTGTTATCCTAATGCCTGACGAAGACATCAATCTTACCTTTGAAGATGTAGTACAAAGCTTAACCTCGTTAATAGGCTTAACCGACATTAAGGTTAAGGTCAGAGAGCATGCAAAATACATTCAATTCTTACAATTAAGAAAAGAAAAAGGATTTGAAGAGAAAGAAGAAATAAATGTCCATTCTGTTTTTATTGGCAATCCCGGTACAGGAAAAACGACGGTTGCCAAAATGATGGGTAAGTTGTACAAAAAAATGGGCTTACTGACCAAAGGACATGTGACCGAGGTTGACCGAGTCGATTTAGTAGGAGAATATATTGGACAAACCGCCCCAAAAGTAAGAGAAGTCATCAATAAAGCAAGAGGAGGTGTATTATTCATTGATGAAGCCTATTCCTTAGCTCGTTCCAATGATGACAGTAAGGATTTTGGTAGAGAAGTAGTAGAAATTATTTTAAAAGAAATGTCGAATGGCGAAGGAGACTTAGCGGTCATTGTCGCAGGTTATCCTAAAGAGATGAAGCATTTCATGGATTCCAATCCAGGTTTAAAGTCTCGGTTTAAGTTGTTTTTTGAATTTGCAGATTACCTACCACAGGAATTATCTCAAATTGCTACTTTCGCAGGTCAAGAAAAAGGAGTTAAACTAACAAAAAAAGCAAAGTCTAGAATTGATGAAATCATCATAGAAGCTTTCCGAAATCGAGACCGAACATTTGGCAATGCTAGATTTGTATTCGATTTAATCGAAAAAGCAAAAATCAATTTAGGCTTACGAGTAATGGCAACAGAAGAACCCGCACTAACAGAATACGAAGAGTTAGCAACCATAACAGTAGAAGATGTAAATAAGATAGCGATTACGACAGAAAAGACCTTACCTAAAATACCTGTAGATAGCTCACTATTAAAAGATTCTTTGGCAGAGTTGGATAATCTAATTGGTATGGATGCTATCAAGACTCAAATACATGAGTTGGTAGAGTTAGTAAGTTTCTATCGAGAAACAGGTAGAAATGTCTTAAATAGTTTTTATTTACACACCGTTTTTATTGGTAATCCAGGAACAGGAAAAACGACGGTTGCCCGAATCTTAACTAAAATCTATAAGGCTTTAGGGATGTTGGAAAGAGGGCATATAGTAGAAACCGATAGACAAGGATTGGTGGCAGGTTATGTAGGACAAACGGCTATAAAAACTGCCGAAAAGATAGACGAAGCCAAAGGTGGTGTACTATTTATAGATGAAGCTTATGCTTTGACGAATGCTTCATCATCGGGTACATCACATGGAGATTTTGGAAATGAAGCCATTCAAACTTTACTAAAGCGAATGGAGGACCAACGAGGCCAATTTTTCCTTTTTGTAGCAGGATATCCAGACAATATGGAAAGCTTCTTAAAAGCTAATCCAGGTTTGAATTCTCGCTTTGATAAAATATTGAAATTCGAAGATTATAAGCCAGCTAATCTGATGGAAATTGCGTTACAAATGTTCCAAACAGAAAAAATGAAGTTAAGCACTGCAGCACAACAACATTTAGGGGCTTATTTAGAATTTTTACATGAATATCGAGACAAATACTTTGGCAATGCTAGAACAGTAAGAACCATTGTCACCGAAGCTATTAAAAATCAGAACTTACGTTTAGCTGCTACGCCCATTAAAAAACGAACCAAAACGTCTATTGATACGATAACTTTAGAGGATGTAAAAAGCTTTAAATTAAGTAAAGAAGATTTAGTATTTAAAAAGAAAACGATTGGTTTTAGAAGTAGAGGGGAGGGCAGCTAGTAGCAAGTAGTAAGTCAATAAATAATATAAATTACTAAAAATATAAAAACGAAAAGGTGCTATTCTAAAAGAATGGCATCTTTTTTTGTTTTAATAATGAAGTTGTTTAAGAAAATATTGATTGAGATAGAAATGTCAGAAAAACAGTTTCCAAAATTGGTTTTATCTTTTGAATAACCTCCCGATAATTATCGAGATTGGAAAGATAAAAGCCATTTTGAGGTTCGTTCGGTTTTCTGGCTTTTAGAGTATGTCTAAATTTTATCGTCCTGATAATTTTTTAGACAAACTCTTATAGACAATTATATAGTTTTTAGACAACTTCAATAAACGATAGAATAATTTGAAAGCATGCTAACATTTTCTTTAGTTACCTTAACACTAAAACGGTCGTCTTAAAATAAAAGAGGTAACAGTATAGTTTTATACCATATTCTTGTTGAAAATTTAGACAAGCTTTTAACCGATTACAATTACACTAAAATAATTATTAATGAAATTTTTAAAAGTATTCCTAGTACTATTAGCATTTTCTTTTTCTTCCTGTTCAGAGTTACAACAGGCTTTAGGAAGTGTTTTAGAAAGTGATGCCTTGACCACAGGAGAAATTTCTTCCGGCTTAAAAGAAGCTTTAGAAATCGGTATTGGTAAAGGTTCTGACCAATTATCCGCTGTTGATGGCTTTTTCAAAAGTCCATACAAAATTTTATTACCACCAGAAGCAAGAAAAATCACGGACAAGCTGCAGAAAGTTCCAGGTTTTGCACAAGTTGAAAATGTGCTATTAGAAAAAATTAATAGAGGAGCGGAAGATGCTGCTAAGAAAGCTAAACCAATTTTTGTAGATGCTATCAAGCAAATGTCTTTCGAAGACGCCTTGAATATATTAATGGGTGCAGACAATGCAGCCACAGGTTATTTGAATGATAAAACCAATGCTCAATTATATACAGCATTTAGTCCAGTCATTATCGAATCTCTTGATAAATTTAAGGCAAGAAAATATTGGTCAGATGTAGTAGAAAAGTATAATAAGATTCCATTTGTAGAAAAAGCAGACCCTAGCTTAGACAATTATGTAACCAATCAAGCTTTGAAAGGCTTGTTTAGCATGGTAGAAAAAGAAGAGGGAAATATTAGAAAAAATGTATCCGCGAGAACTTCTAATTTATTGAAGAAGGTATTTGCAAAGCAGGATAATAAGTAGGAAAGAGATTATTGGAAGTTATTATCGATGAAAGCAAGAGCTATTGTTTTTTCGGTAATAACTTTTAATAGCTCACGATATTTTAAAAAGAAGCAGAAATAGAAACAGAATCTCTATAAACTGCATAGCCAGAAAAAATGCCTAAGCCATTTTCAATATTAGAATAGACGCTAATCGGCTCCACAAAAGGACGGTCCTTATTAGCAATTTGGCGAGAAAGAGAAGTATGATATAAATAATAGTCTTTAGACACCGTTCTTAAAACACCAATCACTTTACCCATCCTAGCTTCATTGTTCAAACTAATTAAGGAATAAAATTTCAACCCTGCCTTTTGTCCATCAAAATCTTCATCTGTAAATAAGATACCTCCATCTTCATAATGAAAAGTAACCGTAGGGTTATCTTTATCATTTTCTAGCGGCATTAAAGGAACTAGGTTATCTTCGCTATTATTTTCATCAAACCCATTCATAGGCACCGTTTCATCGACTGGGTCAAGCACTTCATTGTACAAACTCAAGTGGTAATAATCTTGAGCACCAATTGGGTCTGTAAATCCAACATTTATCTCTACTTTATAAACTCTTTCATCTATCGCACCAAAAGTTTCGATCGTGTCCATCTCAATATTTTCCAAAGCTACTGGAAATGGGACGATATCCTCTGCAATAAGTTGAGGGTATCCTGGTACCTCCACTTCTATACGGTATCCTTTTCCACTTTCTGGTTGAAGGCGTCGTGATTCATAAAATGGGTGTTGGAAGTGCTTTAGCTGAAGTTTATCTAGCTCTTTACCTTGAGAAGAAAAAATACGTACTTCTGCGTCATTTACATACTCTTCTGTTTCTGTAGACAATACATTTTTACTTTTGGTAATAGAAACTTGGAAAGGTTGGCCTGGCACAAAATTACTATTGACGACAATTTGAGGTGGTAAGACAGCAATATCTAAATCGACAGGTTCTTCGCAAGAAGAAACGAAGATTCCACCCATAATAATTAAGGTGAACATCCAATTTATAGAATGGGATTTCGTCAATTTAGTTGTTTTGTAAAATGAGTAATTTCTTAAGAAGAACCATACTAAAAGGTAGGTTCCTAAGCAAAAATACAAATTTATTTAATATTATGTTGAACTTTAACAGAAGGTCTAAAACTGAATTGTATAGCTCAAAGAAGGAGTGATAGGCAATAAAGTCACCCGAACAAATTCCTTTTCTCCACTACCATCCTGTTTATCTCTCAACCGATAGTACAACGGATTTTTTCGATTATAAACGTTATAGATGCCAAATTTTAACATTTGGCGATATTTCCTTTTTGTCAAATCTAGGTTCAAACCTATATCTAAATGATGATTAGCTGGCAATCGAAAGCTATTCTTTTCGCCTACACTCAAAACAGCAACAGGAGAAAATAGATTAGAAGACGAAAAAGTATATTCCCCTGTGGGCAAAGTCGTAGGCATACCAGATTCAATAGTCCAATTAGCACTCACATTCATTCTTGCATTCAATTGATAGATAGCAGCAATCTTGAAACTATGTGGCCGGTCAAACTTAAAATCATAACTTTTGCCAAAATTAACTGCATCAAATTGCCTAGTAGTCTTAGCGTAAGTATAGTTCACCCAACCTTTCAAAAAGCCAAGGTTCTTTTTTAGAGATAGCTCAACTCCATAACTTTCACCTTTGCCTTCTGTTACTTTACCTTCCCAATTACTAGCATCTAAAACAATAGATTCAATCAAAAAACTACTACCCTCTTGGTAAGTAATTAGATGTTTCATGCTTTTATAATAGGCTTCCGCTTGCAGTGTCCAATTTTTAGACCATAATTTTTGTACACCTATACTTCCTTGCCAAGCCAATTGCGGTTTCACCTTAGCCGTTGCAGGAACCCATAAATCTGTAGGTAAACCAATACCCGTCGTTGTAAGTAAGTGCAAATTTTGCATCATTTTACTAACAGAAATTGTCCACAGCGAGGTATTATTAACTTGGTATTTTAAAGAAAATCTAGGCTGAAAAGAAAAATACTTTGTCGATTGTACATTAATCAAAGTACTTCTAAAACCTATATTTCCTTTTAGTTTAGGTGAAAAAGAAATATTATTTTCCAGATAAGCTGCATATTCTTGAGAGTTAACTATATTATTTACTGAAATCAGTGAGTCAATGGCATTCCGTTCATTAACCGCCACAAAAGAGTTATGGTCTAAAGTAAATGCTCCTGGTCGAAAAGTATGATTAATAAACTCTACACCAAATTTTGCATTATACTTAGTAGAAGGAATAAAATCAAAATCAATTTTAGCAGATTTATCTTCTATACTAGAATTATATAGATTGTAGAATAAATTATCTTGAATCGGTTCTGATTCTGCTTGCCCAGCAGGAATAATTCGTTCATCATATAATTCTTCAGATTTGAACCAAAATTTACTAAAATTTAGGGTTGTATTAGCAAATAGTTGGTCAGAGAATAAATGGTTCCATCGCAAAACCCCAATCGTATTCCCCCAATCCAAATCTTGATGATGCGCTATCGTTCTAAAATCAAGTCCATCTTTCACAGATTGATTGCTATCTCCAAATTTATCATTGCCATGATAAACACTCAAAAATAATTGGTCCTTTTTACCTAAGTAAAAATTAACCTTTCCATTTACATCTAAAAAAGTATGGCTCGTGGTTCCTACATCTCCTTTTCGTTCCTTTAATTTTCGACTAATAGGTTTTAAAAAAGCATCAAATACAGAACGTCTTACCGAAAAGAAAAAGGAGCTTTTATCGGTTACGATAGGGCCTTCAAGTGTACCATTCCACGCAATCAAGCCTAAGGTAGCTTCTCCCGCTAGTTTCCTTTGATTGCCTTCTTTAGTTCGCACATCAAGTATGGAAGAAAGTCTTCCGCCAAATCTTGCAGGAAAATTTCCTTTATACAATTGAGCACTTTTAATCGCACTACTATTAAAAATGGAAAAAAGACCACCTAAGTGGGACGCATTATAAACAGGAACACCATCTAACAAAATTAGGTTTTGGTCCGCACTACCACCACGCACATTCAAACCGCCAAAACCATCTGTACCAGACTGCACGCCAGGCAATAGACTAACCGTTCGCAATAAATCAGTTTCACCGCCTAAGGCTGGTAAATTCGACATTTCGGCGATAGGAACGGCAGTACCTTGATTAGCGATAGCAAAAGCATTTGGATTTAAACCTTTGGAAGTAACTACAACTTCAGTCAAAGTTAGTGACGGTTTCAAGTGAATCGTTAAATTGGTATTTTTCTTTAGATTAATTTTCTTCGATTTTGTAGTATACCCTAGAAAGGAGAAATTCAGGTATTGGTCACCTCGTGGCAAAGTAATGCTAAAAAAGCCATATTCATTAGAGGCAATACCCTTTTGAGATTTAGGATCAAAGACATTAGCAGCAATCAATCGTTCACCAGTCTCTGCATCTTTAATATAACCACTAATGGTATACCATTTTTCTTGCTCAATTCGGTATAAAACAATCCGTTCTTCTTCTAACTCATATTTAAATCTAATAGAAGTGCCTGCTAAAAAATGAGCAAGTATCGTCTCAACATCTTCTCCTTCAAAATTAGCAGAGATAGTTTTATCAGGAATAATATTCCCATTAAAGGTAATACCGGTATTAATCTGTCTACTTAACTGAACAAGTGCGGTTTTTAAAGGTAGGTCTTTAGCATCAAAATCAACTTCTTGTTCCAATAGTGTTTGGGCAAAGCCTAAAAAAGAAAGGCCAGAAAAAAATATTAGAAGAATAACTTTTTTCATTAGTTGTTTAACGCAGGAATTAAAATTTAGTTAAAGCAGTAGCAAAAATACAAAACAAAAAAGCCTTACCGCTTATAAAGTGGTAAGGCTTTTTTGTTAATATCTTTGTTAAGCAAAAGCTAGTCACAAGTGCCACTTAATTGATAATATTTCGAATGAACTTCATTTAGCTTCATAGAGTCAAACGCTAAGGTTACTTGCTTTAGTATGGCTTCAGGCGTATTCTTAACTAATAAGGCATTAAAAGGGCAATCACCCAATTTTTCTTCATCAAAATCAACTTCTACCTCAAAATTAGTTTCTAAATAAGCAAAAACAGCTGAAAGTGGTTGGTCCACAAAGTCCAATTGATTGGCCTTCCAAGCAGTATCTTTCCAATCTAGTGGTTTTACAGCGCTTAAAGTTGCATCTGTTTTATTAAAAACAATTTTATCGTTGGCGACTAAAGTTTTTTGTTCTTTAGTTTCAGTCAATATAAACGCCACACTCCCCTCCTCTACTTCTACGGCAGTCGTGGATTCTTGGTCATAAGCCCTTACATTAAATTCCGTTCCCAGAACTTTAATTTGACTAAGAGCTGTTTGTACGATAAATGGTTGATTTGCATTTTTAGCGACCTTAAAAAATGCTTCTCCTTCTAATTGTACAATTCGTTCAGCTCCAGTAAATGTTTTTGGAAAAGATAATTGGCTATGTTTATTAACCCATACCGTAGAACCGTCAGGTAGTAAAACGTTCTCCATTAAAGTATCGGTAGTAGCCACGTTTTGTAGGCTAGAAGAGTCTTTAATAAATAAATTAAACAAAAATCCACAAGCTACTAAGAAAACGACAGCTGCCGCAATTCTAGTAAGCCACTGCCTACTTCCAATCGATATTACTTTTGCAGTAGTCGATGTGGACTCCGCTTGAGCCATACGAGCTTTAAGTGTAGTCAATCCTTTCTCTACATCAGGTTGAAAATCATTTTTATAATCTTCGCTGAGGTGCCAAAGTTTGTCTAATGCTTCGTTGTTCTCTTTTTGATGTTGCATCCAGTTTTTATGCATTTCTATCTTCTGATGGTTGTCTTTTGTGAAATAAACCTTATTTCTCAATAAAGCCTGCTGTCTTGTATTTCTACAATTTAGTGATAGAAAAAAATACTGTCTTTTAAATAAGATAGATTAATTTTCAGTTTCAATTCCTGTTAAATGCAATTATATATCCAAAGTTAAAAGCTTTCTTACTTTAAAAAACAAAAAAATTTAGCTTTGTATTATGAGTGACACGAAAAATTAACATCCCCCCTATATTAAATATCATTAAAGTTGCTAAATAATTTCTTTAAGAAAAAAGTTTAATCTATTTCAAAAAACAAAATTTGTTAAAACAGAAGTATCTGCATCAAAAACAAATGATTTTATTGCATAATAAAAATAAAATTTTAAAAAATGAATAGTCTGAAAATTTGGGCTAACTGCCTGAAAATTAATCATTTTCAAGTCAAATTTTTTTTTTAAGCGATGTAAAAACAGAACTACCCTTGCGTGGCATTAATATTCCCCTTAAATTGCACAAAAATTATATTCCAAAATTCAAATCACCTACCGTTCTTTAAACCAACATCCAATCCCATAACATAGCATATCCCAAATTTAAAAATCACAATTTAGTCTCACTAAAGCTAACTAATGGTTAACTATTTACTTTCTAGTCAAGCCGAGAATATGCTACGTTTATCTTCAGACCCTCGCAATGTTTCCAGAATAGAAAATTTTGTAGAGCGGGTTGCACAGAAGTATAAAATTGCACCAGACCTCTATGGTAATATCCTTATCAGTTTAACAGAAGCAGTCAATAATGCTATCATTCATGGAAACGAGAATGATGAGTCAAAGACGGTTGAAGTAAATTTAAAAGAGGATTTTGATGGGATTGCTTTCCAAGTTAGAGATGAAGGAAGAGGATTTGATTTTGAAAACCTTCCTGACCCAACTTCTCCAGAGAATTTGACAAGAATAGGTGGTCGAGGTGTTTTCTTAATGCACCAACTTTCCGACAGAGTAGATTTTCAAGATAACGGAAGTACCGTTGAAATGAGATTTGCCATAGACAATCCAAGAGGATAATTTAAACATTTTACTAGATTTATTGGTTTTATATTATCAGTTACTTTTTGTAACCTTGAACACTTACACTCTCTAGTATCAGTTTATATATAATGGATTTTCCCAACTTTAATGACATAGCAGAAGATCAAATACAATACCACACAGAAGCGATTGATTTTGACTTACCTAACAGCACAAAAATCACAGATTGGATACTATCAACGATAGAGGCAGAAAAAAATGAGCTCAGTTCTCTTAATTTTATTTTTTGTGATGACACCTACCTACATAAAATCAATGTGGATTATTTAGACCACGATACACTTACTGACGTAATCACTTTCCCATATACAGAAGCTGGCACACCCATACAAGGAGATATTTACATTAGTTTAGACCGCATTAAAGAAAATGCTACAAAATTTGACGTAACTTTTTCAAAAGAATTAACCCGCGTAATGATTCATGGCGTCTTACATTTATGTGGTTATGGAGATAAAAGTAGTATAGAGGAAAAAATAATGCGAGAAAAGGAAAATTTCTATTTAGAGAAATTAAATAAGGAGTAAAGTAAATTTGAAAAAGGGAAAATTATTAAAATGGTCAGGCTAGAAAAAAAAATTCTCCTACATCCAGGGAGGCTAAGGTAAGGAATGTAGGAGAGCTAAACATACTATGAGAAAACTACACGTCACAAATATACAAGCAATATTAAGTTAATTAAAGCTATATTTATTAAGCGGTAGTAACTTTAGGCTTTGTGGCATCAAAGACTTAGAATATGGATAAATAACAGCAGTAAACGGTAGCTTTATCTAAGGATTTTGTACAATTTGGACAGTTATGCGGTTAATTAGCCTAAGTCTCTAATCTAAACGTATCCATTTACTTTATTTCTTCGTCAAACAAAGACAGTACATCTTATTTCCATATACATTTACTCAAGTTGTATTTCTATAAAGAAATTTTCGATTCGATTAGCCTATCCCAGACAATATGAAATATTTTTACCACTTATTAGGTGTATTATTTCTTTTCCTATCTGGCTGTAGTAATGCACCTACAGACAATTCAATTAAGCCTATTCCTCAAAGTGGAGCAAGCCTAGCATTAGAGGCTTGGTCATTAAATAGAAGTTACCCTACTAATAAAATTTCTGTAAAATCTTTTACCCAAGCTTTCGAATATCAAAAAAGTATCGCCCAATCGAGAAATACCCAAGCAAACTGGGAAGCAATTGGGCCAATGAATATAGCAGGAAGAACACTCGCGCTAGCTTTCCACCCAGTAGACTCCAACATCATTTTCTTAGGTTCAGCAAGTGGAGGGCTTTGGAAAACAACGACTGCTGGTCTTGGAGAAAAGGCTTGGCAAAAAATAAGCATAGGTTTTCCCGTTCTAGCGGTTTCTAGTATAGCTATTTCTCCTACAAATTCTGATGTCATC
Source organism: uncultured Saprospiraceae bacterium (assembly GCA_937974625.1). Classification (GTDB taxonomy): domain Bacteria; phylum Bacteroidota; class Bacteroidia; order Chitinophagales; family Saprospiraceae; genus JAFMDF01. The sequence continues at coordinate 27,792 of CALJVJ010000050.1, read as the reverse complement.
TATATAGGTACAGGAGAAATGTATAATGCTGAAGAAACAAGACCTGGGGTAGTTAATAGGTTAACTAGAGGCACCTATGGTTTTGGCATTTTTAAATCCGAAGATGGAGGAGCAAGTTGGAACAAGTCACTTGATTGGACTTATCAAGAAATGAGAGGTGTGCAAGACCTTATTATTAATCCTAAGAATGACCAAGTTTTGTATGCTGCAACTTCGATTGGATTAATAAAAAGTACCGATGCAGGAATAAATTGGGAGGTTATTCACAACCTCCCAATGGCAGTAGATGTAGAACTCAATCCAATTGACACGAATATTTTATACGTTTCATATGGTAGTTTATTCCAAGAAAATAGTGGAATTTATCGCTCTTTAAACGCTGGAGAAAGTTTTTCCAAATTAAGAATTGGTCTACCCACTACTTATTCTGGTAAGGCAATGCTAAGTTTAGACCCTAGTTCTGATAAGACAATATACGCGTCTGTAGCAGAAGCATTTGAGAGTAATGGGCTATATAGAAGTAGCAATAATGGTGAATCCTGGGTAAAGGTCAATAGCGAAGATGTAGCCGCATTCCAAGGATGGTATTCTCACGATGTAGCTGTAAATCCAAAAAATGCTAAAGAAATCATTCAAGTAGGCATAGATGTCTGGCTATCGGAAAACAATGGCTTTACCATTAGCAAACAAACTGCTTGGACAAATGCTCGGTTTGGAAAAAATCCAGTCAATGGTCCAGATGGCCCACCTAATTATGTCCATTCTGATATTCACCAGGTCCACTTTCACCCATTAATGGATAATACCGTATTTCTTGCTACCGATGGAGGAGTATTTGTCTCAAAAGATGGTGGGAGAACTTATGCTTCTAGAAATGGTGGATTACAAACCAGTCAATTTTACGCCAATTTTGCCAATGCGACTCAAAACGGAGATTTTGCTATTGGCGGCATGCAAGATAATTCAACTACCATATACACGGGAGAAGCAGCATGGACAAAGGTTTTAGGTGGAGATGGAATGAGTGCAGCAATAGACCCTGACGACAATAATATTATTTACGGCTCCTCTCAATTTTTAAATATTTTCCGTTCTACCGATAGTGGGCAAAGTTTCAAGGATATAACCCCTAGTGCCATTGAACCTATTTTTAGTGCCCCTTTTGAAATAGCTCCTTCTAATACAAGAGTTTTATATGCAGGAGCTCGTTTTATCTTTAAATCTATAGACCGTGGCAATACTTGGTTTACGCCCAATCCTAACTTTATTGACCAAGGTAATGCTATCTTAAATATCGCCATAGCTCCTAACAATCTAAATCATTTATTGGTTAGCACAACTCCAAATGTAACAGGCAAAGCAGGAGTTTTTAGAAGTGTAAATGGGGGATTGAGTTGGACTGAGTTAACAGGGTTACCTGACCGTATAGCAACGGACTTGGTATTTCATCCAGAAAATGAAGACATTGCCTTTATTACTTTTGGAGGTTTTGGTAGTTTTCACGTTTACCAAACTATGAATGGTGGTGTAAACTGGTTTCCGATAGATAATAATCTACCAGACCTACCTCACAACACTATTACCATTGACCCAGCGCAACCAAATAATATATACATCGGAAACGATTTAAGTGTCTATGTCTCAGAAGATGGTGGAGGAACTTGGTCACCTTTTATGGATGGATTACCAGAAGCTATTTTAGCTATGCACTTAAGCATTTCACCCGCCAATCAAAAATTAAGAGTAGCAACACATGGCAATGGGGTGTTTCAAACTAATTTAATTGGAAGCATCACAAGTAGTATTCCCGAAAAAAGTATTAAGCCAATAATAACGCTAACTCAAAATTTTCCAAATCCAGTCGTAGGAGAAACAACTATTCCATTTGAAATAGAAATTCAAAGTACCTTATCATTAAATATTTATGATATCAAGGGTCGGTTAGTCCAAGCGGTAATGACCAATCAACAGTTGAAAGGGGCACATCAAGTTCAGGTAAATTTAAATCATCTCCCAAGTGGAAATTACGTCTATCAAATTAGCGGAGCCACAAAAAATGGGCATTGGTTCAAACAAAGCAAATTGCTGCAAAAAAAATGAGGATGACTATCTATTTGTGGTAGATAAATCATCCTTTCGAGTCTCAAAGTAGAGGGGCTTCCGCACAAGATAAAAGAAAACAGCAACCGTTAAGGTTTCACTTTCTCACATCCCGTTCATGGGAAAAGCCATTGTAATTTTTGAAAAATGCAGCCGTCTGTTGAGGGTTTCATAGTTTATACTTTCATCTACAAGGGTACATCTTACATGGCTATTCCTCTTCAGTAAACACTCTTTTCTTTTAGGTTAAAAAAATGTATCGCCCCCCAATCCGAAAGGGAGGCGATGAACATTTATGTTTAACACAAACATTAAGTTGAGTCGGGTGTGGGTTTAAGGTATCGGTTTTTGGAATGGCCTATATGGTTCAAACCAAATTTCAGGAAACTTAGAAATATCGAATTATTATTCGATGGTATATTTTGAGCCAATTTCTTCCCTGCTCTAATGTGGGATTTCGAGCAGGGTATGAAATTGAAGGTTGTTTCTAACTAAGAAGGAATCGAACCTAATCGATTACTTTTCTTATGATGATGTAAAGATGAATATATTAAAATAATTATTATAATGACTTGAAGTGAAGTGGGTAGAGAAGGTAGTGAAATAGATTTTTTTTATATTTAAATAAAAATTCTATTTAAATCAGCGATAAGTCTGACCGAAAAACCAATAAAAATGGCGTTCCTCTAAGAGAAGAACGCCATTTTAAGAGTGTGTCTAAAGCCAATAATAAGTAGAAGACTAACCTCCAACGAACAAAGCTGAAATCGACCTATGTTCATGTGTATTACGAATTGCTTTAGAAAATAATTTTGCAGATGAAAGAACCTTTATTTTCTTAGATTTGCCTCTCAAAGGAATAGTATCACAAACAATGAGCTCCTTTAATTTTGAGTTTTCGATATTTTTATAAGCATCACCTGATAATACAGGGTGTGTACATAAAGCTCGTACACTTTTAGCACCTTTATCAATGATAATATCTGCAGCACGGCAAAGTGTGCCAGCAGTGTCTACAATATCATCTACTAAAATCACATCAGCCCCTTCTACATCTCCAATAACCGTCATACCAGCCACTTCATTTGCTCTTTTACGATATTTATCACAAATAACTAGAGGTCTCGTAAAATATTTAGCATAAGCTCTTGCTCTTTTCACCCCACCAACATCAGGAGATGCAAAAGTTACATTCGTCAAATTCTGTTTTTCCAGATAAGGCATATAAATAGCTTCACTCTTTAAGTGATCTACAGGAATATCGAAGAAGCCTTGAATTTGGTCTGCGTGAAAATCCATTGTCATCACTCGATTTGCACCTGCCGTCTCTAATAAGTTGGCAATTAATTTAGCTGAAATCGGAACCCTCGGTTTGTCTTTTCTATCTTGCCGTGCATAACCAAAAAATGGAATCACAACGGTAATATAATCAGCCGAAGCACGCTTCGCAGCATCAATCATTAGGAACAATTCCAACATATTATCAGCTGGTGCGAAAGTAGATTGGATTAAAAAAACGTAACAACCTCTAACTGATTCTTGAATGACTGGTTGCATCTCACCATCTTTGAATTTTTGCAAAATGCATTTCCCTAGTGGATGTCCATAAAAATCAGCAATATCTTCTGCTAAATAAGTTGTTTCTTGTCCAGCAAATATTTTTACCTCAACCATGAGTTTTGGATGTAATTATTAATTATGGTGTTTATCTCTACGCAAAGTTAAGCAATTACTTTCCGCCCATCTAGCTAAAAAGAAACTACCGTTTGATTATTCCATAAAAAATACAGTAGGCGTCTTTTTAACTAAAAAAAAAAAAGAAATAAAAAATATCTAAAAAACTGATTATCAATTTTTTACAAAAAATAAAATAAAATAAAATAAAGACATTTTATAATAAAAAAAATATCAATATCAATATAAAAATTAGCTCCTAAATCACATTTGCCGAATAATCCAAGGAATTTGTCGAAGGAATTGTTTGAGAATTCATAAATAAAGCTATCTTTAGTTCTAAGAATGAGAGCAATACTCACCCGACAAAAAAGAAGAGAGAATAGATGTTATAATCTAGCATCTCTATCTTCAAATAAAATAGCTAGCTAAAAAAATAAAAACATGATTTTACTAAACCTTGGAGATTGGTGGGTTGCATTAAGTGGTCCACAGCAAGCATTTTGGGGCATATCTATAGTATTTAGTATCTTGTTTATAATTCAATTTGTCTTTAGTTTAATTGGATTAGATGCGGATACTGATATAGATGGCGATATAGATGGTGGCTTTGAAGTAGATACCGATTTTGCCCTCTTTTCTGTAAGAAGTATTATTGCTTTTTTTACTTTTTTTGGTTGGGCAGGTGTATTTATTCTAAACAGTGGCGGAAGCCTACTAAAAGCAATCGGTTTTGCAACTGGCTCAGGAATGTTAGCAATGCTTTTAGTAAGCTACATGATCTATATATTTTTCAAACTTAGCCAGGAAGGAAATATAGATATCAATAATGCGATTTTCAATACAGGAAAAGTTTATCTTACAATCCCCCCCCAAGAAGGAGGCCAAGGAAAAGTTCATTTGCTAATTGAAAACTCAATGCGAGAGATGAACGCTGTAACGAAAGAACTTGAACCACTTACCACAGGTTCTGAAATACGGGTTGTCGATATTATTGATGAAAATATCCTAGTTGTAGAATCCGTAAAAAGTTTAGAATAAAAGGGTATAAGTATTTAGCATCTGAAAATATTAAAAACTACGATTGAAAATAAACTTTAAAACATTTAACTTCTAATTTATGGCACAATTCCTAACAATTTTACTTGCAGGTTTAGCTGGACTCTTTGTACTAATGCTAATTTATTTAGTATCTAGGTATAAACGTTGTCCTTCTGATAAAATTTTAGTTATCTACGGTCGAACAGGGCAAGGCTCAGCCAAATGTATTCACGGAGGAGCATCGATAGTTTGGCCAGTTATTCAAGACTATGAATATTTAGACCTAACACCTATTTCAATTGATGTTGATTTAAAAGGAGCACTAAGTAAGCAAAATATACGGGTAGATGTACCTTCTCAGTTTACAGTCGGTGTCTCTAAAGATGAGGGCGTAATGCAAAATGCAGCAGAACGTTTATTAGGCATACAGAGAGAACAAGTAAGAGGACTAGCTTATAACATCATAGTTGGTCAAATGCGTCTAGTTATTGCAACGATGGATATTGAAGAAATTAATGTAGATAGAGACAAATTTTTATCTAATGTTTCTACTAATGTAGGATTAGAATTGAGTAAAATTGGTTTACAGTTGATAAACGTAAACGTTACAGATATTCAAGATGAGTCTGGTTATATTGAAGCTTTAGGAAAAGAAGCAGCAGCCAAAGCAATTAACGATGCAAAAATGAGTGTAGCAGAAAAGACAAGAGATGGTTCTATTGGAGAAGCCAATGCAAGAAGAGACCAGACAATTTCCGTTACCTCTGCACAAGCATCTGGAAAGGTTGGTGAGGCAGAAGCACAAGCCAAAGCGATTGAAGGAGAAAACTTAGCCAAAATTAAAATTGCAGAGTCTGATGCGCTTAGACGTCAACGAGAAGCAGAGTATCTTCGTTTGGCGACAGCATCAGAAAAAACACAAGCTGCAAAGGCATTAGAAGAAGCTTATCTAGCAGAGCAAACTGCGGAAGAAGCGAGAGCCAAGAAAGAAATGGCAACTCGACAAGCCGATACGATTGTACAAGCAGAAATTGCTAAACAAAAGCAAATCATTGACGCAGAAGCAGAAGCAGAGCAAATTAGAGCTTTAGCGAGAGGGGAAGCAGATTCTATTTTCTTGAGAAAAGAAGCAGAAGCAAAAGGTTTGTATGAAGTACTAAACAAGCAAGCTGCAGGTTTTGACCAATTGGTAAAAGCGGCAGGTGGCAGTTCTAAAGATGCAGTCCTAATGTTAATTGCTGATAAGTTAGAAGATTTGGTAGCGACACAAGTGGAAGCGATAAAGAATATCAAAATCGACAAAGTTACTGTCTGGGAAGGCGGAGGAAATAATGATGGAGAAGGAAATTCTACTTCTAAGTTTGTTTCCGGTCTTTATAAATCAGTTCCACCTTTAAATGACTTATTCAATATGGCAGGGATGGATTTACCACAGTATTTAGGTCAAAAAGAAGCAACAGAAAAAGAGGTGATAGAACTAAAGGAAAAGAAAAAATAAGCAGCTCTTTTTAAAAAATATAGGACGTCTGGTGATACTACTCATCAGGCGTTTTTTTTAGGCCTAGTTTTAAAGAGTCGTCGAAATTTTTTTTCAACTAAAAACTAGCTAAGTAACTACGACCAACGATGCCTATTAGAGTAATTAATGCTACAACTAATAACCAAAATCTGATGTCTTTAAAAATACCTGTATTGTCTTCGAATAGCATGTGTCAATTGTTTTAGCCTAGATTATTTACAATGCATTAACGAGTTTATCATTCGTTAATACCAAGAACGAGAATTTCAGCTCTAATACCAACAAATTAGATATTAAAGTTATATTTTAGACAACAACAATACATTATTGTCACAAATTAGAATAAATGATAAGGGGAAATGAACTAATAAATATTAATTCTAAAAATGGAGAGTTAAATAATAAGCATTTTAAAAGCTTATCTACTTATCTATTTTCCAAAAAGGATGCCAACACGTTTTATTATAATATGAAAAAGATACATCGAAAGGAAGAATAGAAGCCATTTTAAATACTATTTAGAAAATTCAATATGGTCACCAACCTGTATATTATAAGCATCCGTAAAACCCGCCAATACTTCGACAACATACATCGCCTTACCTCCAGAAGGAATAGAAATCTCGGATAATGGGGCTGCTTTTTTACGGATACGAATAATCTCCTTGTCCGCATTCAAAAAGATAATATCTAAAGATAAATAGGTGTTTTTCATCCAGAAAGTCCGATAATGTTCATTATCATAAATAAAAAGCATCCCGCCATTTGCTGGTAAAGTCCTTCGATGCATCAAGCCTTGTTCTATTTCATAAGAAGATTTAGCGATTTCGATATCAATCCCAATAATTACTTTTTCAGACTGAGCATCTAGAAAAGTTAATTTTCCTTCTTTTATAAATTTTTGATTGGTAGCTGCATATAGGCTATTTTTTTTAGGCGCTAAATAAAATTTATTAACCAAAAAAAAGCCTGCCAACCCAATTAAAAATACAATGAAAATAACTAGGTCATTACTAGATTCTGTTTTCGATTGTGTATTTTTCGCAGGAGTGTTATCGGTTCTTTGTGTATCTTGTTGTTGCCCTTGTCTATTATCATTTCGACTTCGGTTATCATCCCGATTATCATTTCGGTTCCGATTGTCATTACGGTTCTCATTTCGATTTCGATTATCGTAATTTCGATTTTTATTATAAGGCTTTTTACCTGACTTTTTATGCTGTGCCATCTATTTTTATTAGTAAAAGTAAGGACAAACAATAACTTCCTCACTTACATTAGTAGGTAAAAGTAAATTTGGACAACTATCGAGTCACCTTTATTTTCCTTTAGCAATAGTCCTTCTTTTGACTTGGGTAAGCATCCATTCTTTAAATTGCTTTTCTGCTCCTGACAACATCGCAACCTTTCTAATAGGCAGAACAGTCTTCAACTGTGCAATGTATTCCTTTTTTAAAATCAGCATTTTTTCTTCTTTCTCTATTTGGCGATTTACATGAGTAAGTACCTCTTCATCAGTCATCACATTAAAGTTAACTTTTCCTCTATGGGTCTTATGAATTGCTCTGCGCTTACTTTGAAATTCATTAAATACAGGCCAAAATAGTTGAGCCTCTTCAGAAGTCAGTTGTAGCTTTTCTGTAATGAAGGCAATCCTTCGAGCTTTAACCTTTTCATGAATTTTGTCTTTTTGCGCAATCCCAATTGAAGTAATCAAAAACATGATCAATATCAATCCTATAAATTTCTTTTTCATTTTTTATAAGTTTAAATTTTTATTAGCTCTTAAAATAATTCCTCTAAAGTCTCTATATCTAAATCTTCAATAATTTCTTCTAAATACAAATCAACTTCTGCATCGTCTATTTTCGTAGCCTCTATTTCTTCTATAAAATCACCTTCGGTAAATAAAGCTGGTTCAAAATCTTCTAAATGAGCGGCGATATATATAACTGCTTCTTCTGATGAAATTTCTGCAAAAGCTGGTTCATCAGATATTGGTTGATTTCTAAAAAACAAAATCGTCACCAGTAACAGCAAAGTCATAGCTAAACCACTCCATATATGTTTATTAAACAGAAAGGCATACCAAACAGGTTTAGCCGTAGGTAGTACCGATGAAGAAGGCTTAGGAATCAAAACAACTTGCTCCATGACACTAGCGGTCAAAAAATCAAAATAATGTTCAGGTAGCTCCATTCCAGTTTTCTTCTGTTTTAGTTCAGAAAGGAATGGTGACAATTCATCTAATTCATCTTGTATCTCTTTTTTATACTTCATTATTTATCAAATTTCTTTTATAAACATTTCTATCTTTTTCACTGCATGATGATAAGATGCTTTCAGACCACCAACAGAAGTATCGAGTATAGTAGAAATCTCTTGATAGGGTAATCCTTCAAAATAGCGCATCAAAAAAATTAACTTCTGCTTCTCTGGTAAAGTCAATATTGCTTGTTGAAGTTTTAATTGCACTTCAGAACCGTCAAAATATTCATCTGCTTTGAGGGTATCGGCTAAGTTGATTATTTCTTGTTCTAATGAAATAGCACTTTTTTTATTTTTCTTCTTTAAAAAAGTAAGCGTTTCGTTAGTAGCAATTCGGTAGAGCCAAGTATATAATTGTGCCTGTCCTTTAAAATTATGAATATTTCGATAAACTTTTATCAGTACATTTTGCAAAACATCATTTGCATCATCATGCTGAATCACCAATCGTCGAATATGCCAATAGAGTCGCTCCTGGTATTGTTGCAACAAAAGTCTAAATCCTTCCTCTATACGAGTAGGGTCTCGGACTAATGACAAAATCTGCATATCGGATGATTCTTTCAATAATAAACTTTAAAGGTTATGCTGCTTAGACTATCCAAATTAAGAAAGGTTTAATAATCATGAAAAACAAGCTATCTATTTGAACAAACCACTCCAGATTTAAAAAAATACTATATGGCTAATTGAAGACTTTTGAGCGTTTAAGAAGGTAGATTACTAGTTATTATAAAAAAAGTGTTTGAGCTTTGTTTTATTACCTACACTTAACTTCCCTTTATTTTTAACTCTTTGTATAAAAAACACTAAAATTTCACTTTTTTTTGCTTGATATGACAAAAAAAAGGCCTTAATTAAAACACCAAACATAAGGGTATAAAATAAGGAAGTGGTACTATTTTAATAGAAATCGGAATCAAAAGAAGAGAAATTGGTCAAAAAGGCATTAAATAAATGTCACATATTTAGTATCAAAAAACGATAAATATTATTATTTTTCTTGATTTCTAATCACAGATAACAAATTGATTTTGAAAATATTTTAATAAAAAAAATTTAAAAAATTTATCAAAGAGATATAAATCTGTAAAAAAATATTATGATTTATATCCAATTTATAACTTATTGATATATAATATTTTACATTAAAAAAGTAAAAAATAAACAATTTTTTTTATCAAATACAAGTAAATTATTTTCATTTCTATCTAGTGAATTAATAGGTTTTTTATGTACCTTTATGGCATCAAAAATCATGATAAACTACCTATGCATCAAGACAATTACAATAAACAACACACTACAAATAGCTTAATTTTAGCGTATGAGGCTATGTCACAAAAGGGAACGGTAGTATTTTACGAGGAAGCGGTATTTTCTCAAATTATAAATTACTACGAAAACGAAAGTTCCATTGACCTAGCTTTAGCTGTTGTTGACCAAGCTTTGAATCAACATTTGCATTCTACAAACTTGTATTGTAAGAAAGCAGAGTTGTTAGCTAAACAAAAGCAAGAAGCGAAAGCTATGGATGCCATCCAACAGGCAGAAGTACTATCTCCAAGTGATTATGAGGTAAAGCTTATCAAAGCAGAAGTCCTTGGTTTATTTGGAGACCATGGTCATGCGCTATCTATTGTACGAGAATTAAAAGTTGCGTGTCACATAGATAATAAAAACCAATTAGCTGATATTTTCTTTTCGGAAGGAGTTATTTATGAGCATATGCAACAATATGAATCAGTGTTTACTTCTTGGAAGCAAACATTGAAATTTAATCCTTCGCATCAAGAAGCCATAGATAGAATATGGTTATCAGTAGAAATGTCAAGGAAATTTGATGAAAGCATCTTGCTTTGTAACTCTTTGATAGACCACGACCCCTATTGCGAAAAAGCTTGGTATAATTTAGGCCATGCTCATACCTATTATGGTAATTATGAAGCAGCAATAGAAGCTTACGAATATGCTTTTATTATTGACAATGAATTTGAATGGGCTTATAGACATTGTGCAGAGCTTTGTATGGAAATTCAAGACTATGCCAAAGCATTAGATTGTTACGAAGAGGTCTTGACCTATATTTTACCAGATGGTGAATTATTATTTAAAATTGGTCAATGCTATCAATTCTTAGACAAAATTGAAATTGCGCAAGAGTTCTACCTTCGTTCTATCAAAATGGATGAAATCAACGACGAAGTTTATTTTCATTTAGGCCAATGTGCCGTAAAAGAAAAAGCTTGGACGCAAGCACTTGCTTATTTCAAAAAGGCATTGGAAATAGAAGGAGCTAGAGAAGAATATTTTCAAGCTATGGCAGAAGTGTATATAACTTTAGATAAAAAAGAGAAAGCATACGAATATTTCAATCAAGTAATTGAATTAGTTCCAGACCAAGCAAGTTACTGGATTAAATTTGCAGCATTTCTAATAAAAGAAGAAGCATACGAGGCGACTTTAGAGCTTTTAGATGAGGCTGATGAATATGCTGTAGGAGCGGAACTTTTATTTTGCCGAGCAGCATGTTTATTCAAATTGGAACGACAAAAAGAAGCTATTGATATTTTAGCGGAAGCATTGACAGAAGATTTTGACATGTATCCAATGTTATTTGATTTTTCACCAGAGCTAAGCAATAGTAGAAAGATAGAAGCTATTATAAACTTTTATAGATACGAAGGTTAAAATATAAAGAATTAACATCCAAAATTATTTAATCTAATACAAGTTATAAGACTGGGATTATGCTTAATTGCGTAATCCCTTTCCCTTTTTAAGGGAGCAGAAAATAACTACCTAAATCTAAACAAAAAATCTTACCTTTAAATTTAGCAAAACCATTCAAAAGGCATTCCCTATAAAACGAAAAAATACCAGCTTTGGCAAAACGACAACTCTTTTCCTCTAAAATCGCCACTATTCTTACTTTAATAGGAGTAGCAGTTGGTCTTGGCAATGTTTGGCGTTTTCCATACATGATGGGAAAATATGGTGGGAGTGCGTTTCTAATTATCTATCTAGTTTTCACTATACTCTTTGCACTCCCCGCTTTAATGGCAGAGATAGGCTTAGGTAGAGCTAGTCGCAAAGGTCCAATCGGCACTTTTCAAGAAGCATTTGGTAAGCGTATAGGAACCACTATTGGGTATATTTTAATGAGTACAATAGGTATCGCTGGTTCCTATTATGTCATCGTAATTGCTAATGTATTTTTCTCGGCTGCTTTTTCTGCCATTTATGGCTTTGAAGGAACAGAAACCATAGCAGCTTATAACCAACAGTTAAGCAATGGTTGGTTGCAATATAGCATCGCTCTTTTTACTATCATTATTAGTCTCCTAATTATTCATAGAGGGTTAAGGAAAGGTATAGAATCCATCAGTAAAATAGTGGTTCCCTTTTTTTTAGTAGCCATTGTCTATTTAATTTTCAATGCGTTTTCCTTAGACGGAGCTATGGAAAAAGTACATGCTTTTTTACAACCAGATTTTAAAGTATTAGAAGCACAACATATTTTTGCAGCCTTAGGTCAAGCCTTCTATTCTCTAAGTTTAGGAGGGACATTTATGCTAATTTATGGCAGCTATTTACCTGCAGAAGAAAAGATTCCACAAGTTGCATTTTTTACAAGTATAGGAGATGTTGGAGCAGCATTACTGGCTGCTTTATTTATTGTCCCGACCGTTTTAGTATTTGGATTAGATATGACAGCTGGTCCAACGCTTATCTTTTCTACCATGCCACATCTCTTTTCTCAAATGGTTGGCGGGCAATTAATTGGCACTTTATTTTTATTAGCCTTAGGGCTAGTCGCACTATTGTCCCTAATAGCTTCTTACGAAGTTTTATCGAGTGGAATGGAGGATATACCGCAATTAAATTGGAGCAAAAAACAAAAGATAATAGCTATTGGAATCTTACAAGCAATACTAGCATTCCCTTCTGCTTTTGATAATAATCTAATTGGGATTTTAGATTTAATTTTCGGTTCAGGCATGCAGTTATTAGGCAGTGGATTAGCCGCTTGTGGTTTGGCATGGGGACTGGGTAAATTAACTACCAATCAACAAATATTTGGCAATAAAATCTCCATTTTAAAGCATATATATCATTTTTGGATAAGCTGGATTATCCCATTTATATTATTAGTCGTTTTAATCGGGTATATTTATAATTCTATTTAAAAAGCAGGTATATAAGTGCGATGTATTGATTAATTCAGTAAATTTTAAGGACAAAAAAATAACTTTAAAAACTTAAACATGGCAGCCAAGCAAAAAGACGGTATCAAAGCAGTCAATCAAGATTTCAGCAAATATGACCAAGTAGATAAAAAGCAAACCTATAAACTAGTCGAAGATAAAACAACGGATGAATTTGATGAAGCCTATCAAATTCGCACCTGTGATATGCGCAAATTTTTTGAAGGTGGCGAAGCAGGTAAAAAAGCATTTGCGCAAGAATTAGGGGAAGCTTTAGAAAGCATTGGCTTTGCCATATTAACAGGACATGGCGTAGACCCAAATCTTTATGTAGAAGGGCAGCGGAAAACAGCTCAAATATTTGAAGAGACAACTTACGAAGAACGAATGGTTTATAAAGCGGAGCGACATGGTTCCGTCAATCAAGGGTATTTTCCTATGAAAACAACCACCATTATTCATCCTGATTTAGTTGAAGGATGGGTCTTTTGTAGAAGAGCATTTAACTTAGATGAAGATTCAGATTATAAGGAACTAGACTTTTGGCCAGCAGGGAATTACGAGTCCTTTTTTAGGCAAATAATCCAATCCCATGAAGGACTGGTTTTGCCTATTATGCAAAGTATTTTAACTTATTTAGGCTGTGACCCGCATTTGTATGACGAAAAATTAACGGGAACAAATTTTGGTTTTCGGCTAAACTATTATCCGCCTATTACCCATCAAGATGATGCTTCAGGAGCAGGAAGGATGCTGGGACATGAAGATGTAGATTTATTTACCATTTTACCAGCTCAAGAAGTAGAAGGTCTGCAAGTATTAAATAATGAAAATGGTAAATGGATACGCCTCAATGCTCCTCCTGGCAGCATCATTTTAAATACAGGTGACTATATGCAACGTATCACCAATGACCGATTACCATCCACTACTCACCGAGTCAGCAAACCGGGCACTAAACAGTTATTTACCAAACCTAGAATTTCTTTACCAATGGCTATTTATATATGGGAGGATGAAATATTAGAAGTTTTGCCTAGTTTAGAAAATCCTAAATATGCCCCTATCTCTGCTGTAAAATTCCATACCAATATTACCAGCAAGTATTATGGCGATGATTACGCTAAAGAAGTAAAAGAGTAGGTGCTGAAGCGTTTAAGGTAAAGGACGAAATAGCTGAAATTTCATCCTCTACCCTATCCAAATAACTTAGCTTATAAGCTAGTCTTTGTCTTATCGCATTTTATTGCACAACACTTCTTCGGATTCTTAGTAGCCACTTCTTCTGCGGCTAAACTATTGCTATAAACAGGAGCAGGCTTAGTTTCTGTAGACACTAATTTAGCAGCAGCTACTGTCGGCCTTTTTTGGCAAGCAGCAGGATTACAGTTCGCTTTTTCAGCATTCTTTTCAGCAAAAAGAAAACCAGTCAAACTAGCCATAGCTGAATTAGAAGTGGCACATTTTTTTGCACATTCAGCTTTTTCCTCAGGGCTACATTTAGACAAATCACAATTAGGTTGCGTCTGTGCTTGTAAACTTCCCATAGAAAGCATCATCGTCAAAAAAGTAAGTACTAACATCGAAAAAAAATTACAACAAGTTTTCATAATAATATAGATTTAAAAATACACTCGGAACCGCCGAGTTACCGGAACTTAAAGAGTCGGAAATTAATAACAAAACAAAGGTATCGGCAAAAAATAGCGAAAGCTGTATCACAACTGTTACCCACTTGTTAAATACCTGTTAACCGCCAGCAGGTAATGGTTTATTTATCGTAATTTGTAGCATCAATTATATTTATTATGAAATCTTTTCAATGTAATAAAGTCAATGCAGTTATAGCAGGTGCTACCTTAGCGCTTATCGCTTTAGTTTTGCTACAAGCACAATGGCTATTACATTCCAAGAATCTAATCGAAGAGCAGTTCAATCAAAAACTCTCTATGGCACTGTGTATGGCGATAACTGATTTAGGAGAAGAGCCTAAAACATGTATTGCCAATGCGGAATCTAATTTATGCGAAGAACCTAAATCATGCATTACCAACGCAGAGTCTGATTTAGTGACTATACTGACAAGTCATCAGTTAACAAGCCTACCACCCAAAGCAGAAGAGGCAACCGTCAAAGCAGCATTAGATAGAGCAATGGCTTTTTATGATATAGAAATTCCTTATGAGATAGACATCATACATAAACAAAATACTTGTGTTAGCGAAAATGCACCAGGGTGTTGTTCTATGGGAACCGTAACAGGTTATAATGACCAATTATTGTATGTAACTTTCCCCAATCGCACCCAATTCATTTTAGGAAAAATGGGCTTTATGATAGGTTCAGCCATTTTAATTTTATTATTTGTAAGTACTGTTTTTGGCTTAGCTACTTATTATTTGATACAACAGAAAAAAATAGGAGAACGGAATAAGGATTTCTTTAATAACATGGCGCATGAGTTTAAAACGCCCCTCACCAATATCATCTTAGCCAACAATTTATTGGCTAAAAAAGCACCTAATCCTAAGCAAAATACCCTCATCAATATCACTAAAAAAGAAGCCAATAAATTGATTCATCAGGTAGAGAGAGTACTTTATCTAGCAAAGATGGAAAGGGATGATTATGCTTTAAATAAGGAAGAAATTCATTTGCATAAAATCATTAGTGAAGTCGTGGATGATATGGCTATGCAAATAGAAGAAAAGCAAGCAAATATAAACATCAATATCGATACAAATTTGACGATAGCAGGTGATAAATTCCATTTAAGTAATGCATTTAGAAATATAATTGATAACGCCTTAAAATACGCGAATCAAACACCTGAAATCAGTATTTCAGCTAAAGAAAAAGATGCAGGCATTTTATTACTATTCAATGATAATGGCATTGGAATCACAAAATCAGAACAAGCCATTATATTTGATAAATTTCAAAGAATTTCTACAGGAGATATACACAACCAAAAAGGCTTTGGTCTAGGCTTGGCCTATGTCAAAAAAGTAGTGGAATTACATCAAGGATTTATCCAGATTTTTAGTGAGTTGAATAAAGGCAGTCGATTTGATTTATTTCTACCAACCAATTAATAAAATCTATTTTGAATAAAAGTATCCTTTTAGTAGAAGACGATTTAAATCTAGGATTCCTCCTAATGGAGTTTCTAGAAGATGAAGGTTATACCGTCAAATTATGTCGAGACGGGGAAACTGGTTTACAGCAAGTAAAATTAAGCAGTTACGACCTATGTATTTTGGATATCATGTTACCCAAAATGGATGGTTACGACGTAGCGAGAGGCATCAAAAGAGAAAATGAGCACATTCCTTTCTTATTTTTATCAGCAAAATCTTTAAAAGAAGACCGACTTAAAGGCTATGCTATAGGAGCAGAGGATTACCTAAGTAAACCATTTGATGAAGAGGAGTTATTATGCAAAATCAAAGTAATTCTGCGCAATCAACAAGGAAAAAGTAATGCCATTGAGCAGCCTACACAATTTAATATTGGCGACTATTTTTTTGATTATAACCGACATGAGTTAACCTATGGAGAAGAATATACCAAGCGAATTACAGTGAAAGAAAATGAAGTTTTAAGATTGCTTTGTCTCCATCAAAATCAAGTCTTAAAAAGAGATGAAGCAGTTGAGCAAATCTATGGAAAAAAGGATTATTTTTTAGGCAGAAGCTTTGATGTTTTCATCTCTCGCTTGCGCAAATTATTGAAAAATGACCCTCGTATCCATATCGAAAATGTATTTAAAGTTGGATTTATATTAAAAGTACCTACCTCTTAACTAACAATTTCAATCTAAAAACGAAATAAAAATTTCATAAACAACTACTAACCAATTACTTATAAACACTTATAGTAAGTTAATATACAAAGTATTTTTTTGTCTAACGCTACGCTTACAAAAAATCATCAAAAAATTGTTAAATGTGCCAATATCTCCTTAATATTACGGTTTAAATTTAACTACATTTTTTAATTAAAAAACTGAATTTACTATGAGTAAGTTTCAAGCAGCCCTAGACCTTTACACTAAGGAACTAAAAGATAAGGCAGGCGTAACCGCAGATGCAGATTTACTAAAAGCAGTAACTAAAGCTTGTGGACCGTCTATTTACAACCCTGATTCTTCAAAAGTTTCTACATCAGACCAAACTGAGTTAGACCGAGTAAAGAAGAACTTCCTAATCAAAAAATTAGGTATGTCTGATGGTCCAGCTTTAGATGCAGCAATCAAAGAAGTTGGAGAGCAATTAGGTTCTTCGAATAGAAATAAATACAGAGCAATGTTCTATTACCTTTTGGTAAAGAAGTTTGGAAAAGAATCTGTATTCGCTAAGTAATTTTAGCAATTACAAAACTAAAAGCGGCTATCTTTTAATTAAGATAGCCGCTTTTTTAGTTTAGCACATGATAATAACCTATCAATGAGAAATGCTCTAGTGCAATTTAGACACTAATAATTTTTTAGCAATAAGCTGAGAACCATCCGTTTTTACTTGGATGATGTATAATCCATTATCAAAATCACCTAATTCAATCCGATGCATAGGAATTGCTAGATTAACGACTTCCTGTACATACATTGCTCTACCTAATTGGTCTTGTACCGAAATAGTTACATTTTTGCCTAAAAAGCGCTTTAAATCCATAAAAACAACTTCTTGAGCAGGGTTAGGGAAAAGTCCAAAGTCTGGTACTTTAGTAAAATTGACTCTCTGAATAGGTGTATACTCAAAGGAAGCATCTGCATAAATCAATTTCAATCGATAAAAATTATCTCCTTGTAAAGGATTCGCATCTAACTCCGTATACTTATTGATAGCATCAGTCTTTCCAGTCGCATCATATGCTAAAATAGCTTCAAAATTGACTCCGTCCGCAGAACGCTCAATCACAAAACGGTCATTCCTATAACCTGTATTATTCAACCACTCCATTTCTACCACTTGCTTCATTCGATAAGCAGCAAAAGCCAAAATCTTAGCTGCTCTATTGCTTGCAGTGGCAGGAGGAGTGACCGACACATCCTCTCCTCGATAACAATAAGAGTTATCATCTCCAAACATTTGCAACTTGACATTATAAATCCCAGGAGATAAATTAGGAATGATAACTATATCATCACAATCTAGGCTACAGATTTCAACCACTTGCCAATCAGTTTCTGAGCCAATAATTTCTACTCTCTCCCATAACGCACTCAAATTAGTCAAAGTAATCTCCCCTGCTCCACCAGTAATTTCGACATTGTCACAATCCGCTGCCCCCCCCATACTTCCTTCACAAGTACAACCATCTTGCAATATGATATCCCCTGAGGTATCAGGATTACCATCATCACAACCGACACCAGGAGTAGTAGGTATATTAGGGTTGGTATCATCACAATCTGTATCCGCACAAACACCATCTCCGTCATTATCTACTCCACATGAAAGAGTTCCTTGACAAGTACAACCATCTGCAAGAATTACATCACCTGTTGTATTAGCATCGCCATCATCGCAACTGGTTCCTACAGCAGTAGGTAAATTTGGATTGGTATCATCACAATCTAATTCTACACAAACACCATCATCATCTGCATCTATACAAGGTCCATCAACTACCAAAACATCTTCTTGTCGATAACAATAAGAATTATCATCTCCAAACATTTGTAATTTAACAGTATAAACCCCTGGGCTAAGATTTGCAATAACATAGGGATTGGGACAAGCATCTGCCTCTGCACAAATCAACGTAGGAATCCAGTTAGTATTCGAACCAATAATAGAAATTTCTTCTGAAGCAGAAGTCAAATTGGTTAAAGTAATAATACCATTTCCTCCAATAAATTCAACATCATCACAGTTAGCAGAGCCACCACCAATACCTGCACAGGTACAGCCATCAGCAAGAATTACATCACCTGTTGTATTAGGGTCACCATCATCGCAACTTGTTCCTGCTACTGCTGGTAAATTCGGGTTGGTGTCATCACAATCATCTTCCATACAAAGGCCATCATTATCTGCATCTGTACAAGGAACCCCCATACAAGTACAACTATCTGCCTGAATCACATCACTAGCAGTTAGGGGATTTCCATCATTACAAGGAGTACCTTGAGGGGCAGGAATAGCAGGATTGGTATCATCACAATCATCTCCAGCACATACTCCATCATTATCCATATCAATTGGGCAAACAAAAATTCCAGCACAAGTACAACCGTCTGCTAAAATAACATCCCCTGTTGTATTAGGGTCGCCGTCATCACAACTTGTATTAGGTGTAGCAGGAATAGCAGGGTTGGTATCGTCACAGTCATCTCCAACACAGAAGCCATCACCATCATCGTCAATACAGTTTACCGTTACAATAACATCCTCTTGAATATAACAATAGGAGTTATCATCTCCAAACATATTTACTTTGACAGTATAAGTTCCTGGGTCCAGATTAAGTACAACTTGGGTATCCTCACAATCACCATTACAAACAGGGACAATTTGCCAATTCGTAGGAGAACCGATTAATTCTATGAGCTCACTGGCAGCCGTCAAATTAGTAATCGTCAATTGACCCGCACCGCCTGAAAATTGAATGGCATCACAATTTGCAGGGCCACCATTACTACCCGCACAAGTACAGCTATCCCCCAAAATCACATCTCCAACTGTAGTTATGTCTCCGTCATCACATGCAGTGCCCGGAGTGGTAGGAACACTAGGATTGGTATCATCACAATCATCTCCAGCACATACTCCATCATTATCCATATCAATTGAGCAAACAAAAATTCCAGCACAAGTACAACCATTTGCTAAAATAACATCACCTGTTGTATTAGGGTCTCCGTCATCACATGCAGTGCCTATAGGCATTGGAAAGTTAGGGTCCGTATCATCGCAATCTAAATCAGCACATACCCCATCTTCATCAACATCCGTACAAGGTCCCGACGAAACTGTAACAGACTCCTCTCTGTAACAATAACTATTATCACTGCCAAACATATTCAATTTGACATTATAGTCTCCTGGTGTTAAGTTTGGTATCGTTTCCATATTATTACAATCACCATCACAAATTAGGACTACATCATAACCAGTTCCTGCGCCAATAATTTCAATTTTTTCTGCTGTAGCAAATAAATTAGCGACGACAATTTCTCCATTACCACCAATAAAAAGTACTCCATTACAATCTGCAATTGCGCCACCCGAGCCCTGACAGGTACAACCATCAGCCAAAATCACATCATTATCCGTATTAGGATTACCATCATCACAAGCCGTGCCTGCAACAGCAGGAATCAAGGGATTGTTATCATTACAATCTTCATCGGCACATACCCCATCTTCGTCTATATCAATACAAATCACATCATTTAAAATAATGGTTGTAGAAGGTGCATTTATACCCGAATGGGTAATTAATAAAATACCTTCCTCGTCTGCTGGTATAGCACCAGTTGTATTAATGGTCACTTCCAAACTATCACCTGCTGCAAGCACTAATGGAAAAGATACATTATTGGCTGTTGTGAAACTAAAAGTTGGAGAAGAACCAAGGATTAAATTGATGCCTTCAATAATAATTCCTTGATTGCCTTGTGTATTCCTCAATTTTATGGTTTCATTATTACTAACAAATTCAAGGAAATTTAAAGCATTTAAGTTTTCGCCTTCTACCTCCAAAATACTTTGAGTAATTGGATTAAGTACAGGCACATTTTTTTGGGTGAAATAAAATACTTCTTGAGAATTATGGTTATTACCACTAACTAATGGAGCACCTGCTGCTACATAAATTACGCCATTATTAACAATAGCCTGATAGCCATGCCTAGCCTGATTTAGGCTAGGCAAAGTCCGCCAATTACCATTATCCAGATTCAAAGCTTCAGTAGCATCAACAGCGTTACCTGAACTATTATTTCCACCAATTGCTAATAATTCATTTCCTAAGACAGCAATCGCATTTCCACCTCTTGGCGTTGGTATTGGATTGCTTTGAGTAGTCCATGTTTGGGTATCAAAATCATAAACGTCAACGGCTGATTCCAAAGCATTTATATTACCATTAAATCCAGTTTTATGGCCGCCAACCATGTATAATTTATCCTCATAGATAGCACCTTTACAATGGTCTCTTGTATTTGGAGCATCTGGTAAAATCGTCCATGTATTCGTCACAGGGTCATATTCGTCTAACCAATTAACTACCCCATCATTGTGGCCATTAGTAATACCTCCAGATAAATATATTTTACCTTTATAAACAACACATCCTGCCGCTCCTCTACGTCGTGCTACTGGAATTTCAGGACCAACAATCCATTCGTCCATAACGGGGTCATATATATAAATATTTGCAACTGGAGTATCATTAGGAAAAGCACCTGTAAAAGCTCCCATAACATATATAAAGCCTTGATATTCAGCCCCCTGATAATGGTGAATATTTATAGGAGAGGGCGTCCCTTCTGTCCAGATATCTGTAGTAGGGTCATAAATATTAACCTTATTCGTCTCACGTCCACCAAGCATATAGAATTTATTCCCAGCTTCTACATATCCTGTTTCATGACGGTCACTTGGGCAACTACCCGGGCTGCCTAAGTCCGCACAATTTAAGCCATCGTTAATAGTTTCCCATTGACCAATTAATGTATTAGGGTCATCAAATAAGAGCTTAATATCATCCCAAATGGCTGTAAACGGAGCACCTGAATCTACGGAACTAGCAGTGATACCTACTGCCAAAGCAATGGTCTCACTTTGAATCGCATTTAATAAAGGTCCTGTCGTATTTATAGGCCCACTTCCCAAAGGAAAAAGATTACTACCATTAACAGATAACATGGGCTGAACAGTACCATTTGCTGGATTAACAGAAAGAGACAATTCTAGTTCAGATGCAAATAACACCGTCTCGAAAGGATAGGTCTCGATACTAGCAACACCATTATTTTCTTGAATCACTTGGATACCTCCACCTCCATTATTGGCATGTAAAAGGATTTTGATATAATTGTCTTGGTCACCTGTTCCTATATAAATACCATGCTGCTGATTATTAGTAGGAGGTGTACCTAAGAAGGGAGGAACAATTTTTCCTAGAACAGAAAAAGAAGGAGTTGTAGCATCGACTTTCACACCAAATTGGAAAGCATTCACTTCATTATTGCTGCTTCCTAAAGCAGTGCTATCTGTAACACCAGGGATAACTAGTAATTCGGGAGCACCACCAGCAATAATATCATTTTCATTATAAATTAACTCTAGATAATCCGTGGTGCCATTACTCATCAAACCCGTAAAACCTAAATCTAATAAACCACTTGTACCATTGGCTAATCTATTGGTCAATGGAAGGGTTGTATTTAATCCATTAAAAGCATCTTGTGCAAAAGGGTCAACGGTATCCAATAAGCCATCGTCATCATCATCAGGGTCATTCAAATTAGATACTTTAAAAGCACCAATTAATGTCTGGTCAAAATCAGCAGGTGTAATAGCAGGGTTACAAGGGTCACTACTATTCTGAATTTCATCTGCATTGGTATATCCATCTCCATCTTCATCAATCGTATCATCGTCTGTACCCAAACAGGTGTTATTATTAGCAGGCTCTAAAACAGCAATCGAATTACCGCTAAATTCAGCTACCCAAATCGTTCCTGCAAACAGAGAATTATTAGGTAAAGCTGCCACATCTAAAGGAACGCCTAGTTGATTGGCAATACTAGTTACGCCATCTACCCCTAAATCGCCATTCGCGTCTAAATCTACCCGAAGCACATCACCAGAAAAAGAAACCGCTAATAAATCACCTTTCATCGCCCCACCAAAAGTATTGGCCGTATATTCATCCATACCATTAGTAGACGCTTCTCGAACGTGTATACTACCGTCAGTTACACCAGGGTTTTGATAATCTGCTTCTCGTAAATCTTTCAAACTATCAGGAAAAGGAGGCCAATCTACTGGCAAAGTAGTAGCAGGATTGCCTGTTATAGCTGTTCTAAAAGTCCCTGTTTCACTCGCTCCATCTTCGTGTGTAAATAATCCTGCACCCAAAGGATTAGCTCGGATTGGTGTCGGGTGTCCACCGTAATAACCCTGAGTAACCTTATGCAAGCCATCTTTATTATTAACTTTAGCATCATTAAGTCCTGGTCCATTAGAACCAGGTTCGCCTGGTGGCCAATTATTGGTAACATTCGGAGCACCTTCATTTTCAGGATGTCCACCGATACCTCCATTAGGGCCATTATCCCATGTATAGAGATAACCTAGTTCAGTCAAAACTAAATCATATTGATTTCGGTATCCCCCTGAAAAAATAGAAATAGGTCCTCCAGGAATATATTTAGCTTGGTTCAATCCATCATTCCCTCCAAACGGGTCATTAATATCATCACCGTTGGCATCATTAGGTCGAGTGGGGTCATCTAAAGTAGGAAGGTCATAAATATATTCTGTACCAAAAGTAGGATCTGTTAAGATAGGCATAGCATCCAACACCGCTAAATCAACTTCTAAAATAGTGGCAGATAAAGCATATTCACAAAGGTGGTCAAAATTGGAAGAAGGCGCCCCAGCATTGGTATTCCCGCCTTGAGCTACATATAATAAATTGTTAGTTGCATCATATTGCATCCCATTCGTTGCATGATTTTCTTCAGAACGTGGCAAACCTCGAATCAAGTCCACTTTGGACCAAGTAGAATCTTGATAAGTAAGTCTAGAAACAATACCCGAATTAGTATCTAAATTAGTATCACTCCCACCGCCACCACCAATCCGCACATCACTAGAAGAAGCATAGATGATAGGAGTAGTTGCAGTACCCAATATTAAAATTCCTGTTATTTGGCGATCATTAGTAAAATTATTAAAACTACCATCATCATCGTGATTTGGAATATTTTTGACCAAATCAATAGTCTCCGTTGCTAAAACTTGAAAATTATTACCCACTTTCTCCACAGTATAGGCAAAAATCCTTCCTGTACGTTCCGATACATATAGCCTACCGTCAGGTCCCCAATCAAGGGACGTTGGTTCACTTAGATTAGTACCCAACAAAGTAGTTTTTGAAAAAGAGATATTTTGGGCAGAAAGACTGCCAAAATTTAGAAAAGCTAAAAGAAAAATAATAAAACTAAGTCTAAAAAAATTTGGAATTGGAGTAAAGTTTTGTTCACCAAACCAATTCAATGTACAAGTCAACTTGCAACAAATCTTGTGTTTGTAGTTCATTTTTTGTTTTTAAATTGTAAAAATTACGTAGGGGTAAGGGGGTCGTGAATGTGAAAAAAAATTCACAAAAGGAGGGGGAAATCACAGATTTGAGTATCAGATAATAATCAATCAGTAATTAATTGGTTATCAAGATACTACTTATTGAAGCAGTGTTTATCGTTAATAATAGTTGAGGGGAGTTACTCAATTAACTTTATAAAAAAGTCAAATGTATTTTTGTAGTAGGAAATTAATGTAGATGAGAATTTGTAGTGGCTAAGAAACTTGAAAATACTAAGATAAGCTATAAAAGTACATTTTTTTAGAATTAGAAGAAAATTACACTGTGTTTATTTTAGAAAAAAATCATATCCGCAATGGATAAGTTTTGTATATTAAAATTTTAAAATATATCATTCATTTACTTTTAATTTAAAATCTATTCGCTGAAAGCGGAGAAAAGTAGTAATTTTAGTCCTTGCAAATGATTCATAAAAAATCAAAAAATGACTCCACAAGCAATCACTAAATTAATCAGAAATAGGCGTTCAATTTTCCCCAAAACGTATATTGACAAACCTATTTCAAAAGCAATCATCGAAGAAATATTAGAAAATGCTAACTGGGCACCTACGCATAAAATGACAGAACCTTGGCGTTTTAAAGTATTAGTAGATGATGCCTTAGTCAAGTTAAGAGATTGGCAAGTAGATTGGTATCAAAATAATATCCCACAAGAAAAATTTTCTGAAAAGAAATTCAAAAAATTACAAACTAAGCCACTCCAAGCAGGCTGTATTATCGCTATTTGTATGCAACGCGACGCCAAAGAAAGCATACCAGAATGGGAAGAAATCGCCGCAGTAGCCTGTGCAGTTCAGAATATGTGGTTAACTGCAACTACTCACAATATTGGTGCTTATTGGAGTTCACCAGGGTTCATTAAAGATATAGGGCCATTATTTAACTTAAAGGAAGGGGAACGTTGTCTAGGTTTCTTTTATATGGGCTATCATGATACGCCTGAAATCCCAAGGAAACGACAACCTATTGTGGATAAGGTGGAGTGGATTTAGTTTTTGTTATTGAGTATTAACTCCACAGAACTAATAATCGATAATGGGTTTACAGTTCAATCTTAGCATTATGCCGTTCTGCAATCACTTCTAAGTGTTCCTCCAATTTAAACTCAGAAGGTTTAAAATTATTTCTTCTTTTTTTGGATTGTTCTTGTCTACGAATACTTCTCGCAAATCGTCGGACACTTTCTTTTGTATCAAGAATAAGCCCAGGGACTGCCACACTTTTTCCAGCACTATCTTTAGCGACCATTGTAAAATAAGAAGAATTACAGTGCTTAACTTCGCCCGTTTGGATATTTTCTGCGACCACTCTCAAACCAACAACCATTGAAGTTCGACCTGTATAATTGACTGACGCTTTCAAAGTCAGCATCTCCCCTACTTCTATGGGATTCAAAAAATCAACTCGGTTAACAGAAGCCGTCACACAGTAATGTCCCGAATGCTTAGAAGCACAGGCAAATGCAATTTGGTCCATTAAATTCAGTACATAACCGCCATGAATCTTACCACTAAAATTAGAATGTGAAGGAAGCATTAATTGAGTCATTGTCACCCTAGAGTCCTTGATATTTTTATATTTTTTCATTGTATTTTTATAGTGATAAAAAAATAAAATTACATTTTAATTTTGGTCTTTGTTTAAAATTTACTTCCAGGAAAGTTGTTGTAAATTTTAAACAAAGACCAAAACATAAATTTATTTTTTCAAGATTCCTTGGATTATGATGTCGCATGTTAAAAATATCGCCAATAATAGCGAAAATTCACCAAATTATTTGTCAGAATCACAAAATCTCGTAGTTTTGCGCTCCTAATTTCATATATAACAATTTATATTTTTAAATATCTAAAAATCATTGATTTATAACTCATAGTACCAATGTTCAAATTGGTCAGCAGCGAGTTAAAATTTAATCAACAAACGAAACGAATATGGGTCAGAACATTACTTATGCAATCCCAGCTTTCGGTATACTAGCTTTGCTATATACCTTCTGGAAGTCTGGTTGGGTGTCTAAACAAGAAGTAGGGACGCCAAAAATGGCAAGAATTGCCGATAATATCTCCGAAGGCGCAATGGCATTCTTAAGTGCAGAATACCGTGTATTAGCTATTTTCGTTGCTGTAGTTGCAGCATTACTAGCTTTTTCAGCAGGTGCTGATTCTTCTTGGATGGTAGCCTTTTCTTTTGTATTAGGTGCTATTTGCTCTGCTTTAGCTGGCTACATAGGTATGAAAGTAGCGACGAAAGCAAATGTAAGAACAACTCAAGCTGCTAGAACTAGTCTTGGAAAAGCATTAGAAGTCGCTTTTGCAGGTGGTGCTGTCATGGGATTAGGGGTAGTTGGATTAGGTGTTTTAGGATTAGGATCATTATTCATACTATATAAAGGCATGTTTGGTGTCGCGTCTATGGAAGAAGTAAGAAGAGTCATTACTGTTTTAACAGGATTCTCTTTTGGTGCATCTTCCATCGCTTTATTTGCCCGTGTTGGTGGAGGTATTTATACCAAAGCGGCAGATGTTGGAGCGGACTTGGTAGGTAAAGTAGAAGCAGGTATTCCTGAAGATCACCCATTAAATCCTGCGACGATTGCAGATAACGTTGGTGATAATGTAGGAGATGTTGCGGGTATGGGCGCTGACCTTTTTGAATCTTATGTAGGTTCTATCATTGGTACAATGGTATTAGGCTCTGCCTTCATGGCTTCTGGTGCATTTGATACTAGTAATGAATGGGGCGGGTTAAATGCCGTTTTATTACCATTGGTATTAGCTAGTACAGGAATTATCACTTCTATCATTGGTACTTTCCTAGTAAAAGTAAAAGACGGAGGTGATCCTCATAAAGCATTAAACTTAGGAGAATTCACTGCTGCTGGATTAATGTTAATATTGACTTTCTTTATTATCCAATGGATGTTACCTGCCACTTGGGAAATAGCTGGAGATGCGACAAGATATTCTTCTATGGGTGTTTTCTATGCAGTAATCATCGGTCTAGTTTCAGGATTAGCAATTGGTAAAATAACAGAATATTATACAGGTACAGGTACTAAACCAGTTCAAGGTATTGTAGACCAATCAGTTACTGGTGCGGCAACAAACATTATCGCAGGTTTAGGAGTTGGTATGATGTCAACATTGTTTCCTACCTTAATTTTAGCAGCAGCGATTATTGGCGCTCACCACTTTGCTGGATTATATGGTATCGCAATTGCGGCAGTAGGAATGCTTTCTAACACAGGTATCCAATTAGCGGTAGATGCTTACGGACCGATTTCTGATAACGCAGGTGGTATTGCTGAAATGGCGGAATTGCCAAAAGAAGTACGTCAACGTACGGATAAATTAGATGCAGTAGGAAATACAACTGCAGCTATCGGAAAAGGATTTGCGATTGGTTCAGCAGCATTAACAGCATTGGCTTTATTCGCAGCCTTTATGGTAACAGCAGGTATCACGTCTATTGATATTGCACAACCAAAAGTAATGGCGGGATTATTAATCGGGGGGATGTTACCTTTCGTTTTCTCAGCTATGTCAATGGGCGCTGTAGGGCGTGCGGCAATGGATATGATTCAAGAAGTAAGAAGACAATTCAAAGATATTCCTGAATTGAAAGCTGCTTTAGC